>JADFYM010000264.1 GCA_015233035.1 Magnetococcales bacterium | reverse complement strand
TCCCCCCAGGGGCGTTGCCCCTGGCCCCCCCCGGGGGGGATAACCCCCCCCGGCCCCCTCTGAGGGTTATCATCATAAAAAAAAAAGGGGGGGGGGTTCTGGGGGGGCGGTTCTCCGCCCCCCCCAGTGATGGCAGACACAATATCGGCGGTAGAAAGGGAGAACCATGGTGAGCAGGCCCTCCGACGGCAAGGCAGAAGCCCCGTGGTGGGTGGCGTTGGTAGAGCGCATTCAGGGTTATCATCCGAGTGTTGATAAATCGTTCCTGACTTGTTTGTATTCTTATGTTGACCTGCTGACGCATCCTCTTCCTCTGCCCAGTACGGAGGCATCGGTTCCTCACCCCGGCGTAGCCAGTGTCGTCGCCGCATCGGATCCCGTCTCAGGATCGGTTGCGCTGAATCTGCCGGATGTGGCGGGTATTCTGGTGGACTTGCGGTTGGATATGGCCTCCATTGCCGCCGGTCTTTTGTTGGGCGGGGTGGCCGAGCACCGCATTACGCTGGCGGACATTCGCCGGGATTTTGGGGAGGATGTCGGTTTTTTGGTGGAAGGGGTGGCGAAAATTTCGCTGCTCTCCGTCCGGGCCAAGAGTGAACCGCAGGCGGAAGATTTGCGCAAGATGGTTCTGGCCATGGCGCGGGATATTCGGGTCATTCTGGTACGTTTGGCCATTTGTCTGCAAAAGATGCGGGGGATGGTCGCCGCGCATGAGGTGCCGCCGCCGCATGTCACCCGTGAAATTCTCGAAATTTATTCCCCCATCGCCCATCGCCTGGGCATCTACTGGATCAAAAATGAATTAGAAGATCTCTCCTTCCAGTTGAGCCAACCGGAGGTCTATGCCTCCCTGTGCGAGCAGGTGGCGGCCTATCGCCAGGGGGGAGCCGACGAAGTGCGCAAAATGGTGGCCTCGCTGACCCGGTTGTTGCGCAAGCACAACATCACGGGGAATGTGCTGGGTCGTGAAAAACATATGTATTCGATCTACAACAAGTTGCAACGCAAGGGGGGCAGTCTGGATGCGTTGTATGACATGGTGGGGTATCGGATCATTGTGCGCAAAAAGGCGGATTGTTATCGGGTGTTGGGGATGATTCACGGGGAGTTTCGGCCCATTCCGGGGCGGTTGAAGGATTATATTGCCCTGCCCAAGAGCAACGGCTATCAATCGCTCCATTCGGTGGTGTTGGGCCCTTTTGGCAATCGGTTGGAGATCCAGATTCGGACGGAAAAGATGCACCAGGTGGCGGAAAGCGGGGTGGCGGCCCACTGGAGCTACAAGGAGGGGTTGCACACCAAGAAGCATTCCGGGGCCACGGGTTATGACTGGTTGAAGCGGATGCTGGAGTTGCACCAGAATGCCGATGATCCGGGGCAATTTCTGGAAAATGTCAAGATTGACCTGTTTCCCGATGAAATTTATCTTTTTTCACCGGCGGGGGACATTATCACGCTGCCGGTGGGGGCGACGCCGGTGGATTTTGCCTATGCGGTCCATTCCGAGGTGGGGAACCATTGTCAGGGGGCGAAGGTCAACGGGCGGATGGTGCCGCTGAAGACGGTATTGACCACGGGGGATGTGGTGGAGATTCTCACCAACCGCAATCAGCATCCCAATCTGGGCTGGCTGCGCTTTGTGGTGACTGGGCAGGCGCGGTATCGCATCAACCGTTGGGAAAAAGAGCGGTGTTGGGAGCAATCCATTGCCCTGGGTCGGGAACTGTTGAGTCGGGAGATTTTGAAGGCCGGGCATGGGTTGAGTTTGACGGAAAAGTTGTTGCAGCAGGCGGCGGAGTTGTTCAAACTGGCTTCGGTGGAGGAGTTGCTGGTTCGGGTGGGTTCGTCGGTATTGTCGCCGCTGCATGTGATGAGTCGGCTGTTTCCCGATGGGGAGCGGGGGGCATCGGTGGCCAAGCCCCGGTCGGTGCCGGTGTTGGCGCGACCGAGCGAGGGGGTTGCGCCCTCCTTGCATTTGGGGGGATTGTTGGCGGAGATGGCGGTGGTGGCGGCCCGGTGTTGTTCGCCGGTGCCGGGGGATATGATTGTGGGGATTGTGACAACGGGCAAGGGGATTACGCTCCACGCGCGGGAGTGTCCCAATCTGGACGGGTTGCGGGACGAGCCGGAGCGGTGGATTGAGTCGGTGGATTGGCCGGAGGATGTCAAGCGCACCTATCTGGCGCGGTTGCGGATTTGGGCCAGCAATCGGCGGGAGACGCCGCTGCGCATCAGTCAGGTGGTGGCCGGAGCCAAGGCGGGGATCATCAAGATTCAGGTACAGGATCGGGATCGGGATCCGTGCCAGTTGTTGCTGGATGTGGATGTGACCGGTCTCAATGCCCTGGAGCGGGTGATGCAGGGGTTGCGGGCCATGGTGGGTGTGGTGGGTGTGGAGCGGGTTCGGGGTTGAGACAACGGGAGGCGGCGCATGACACAGAAACCAACGGCGGTACAGACGACTGGGGCACCGCAGGCGATTGGGCCATACAGTCAGGGGATACGGGTGGGGCCATGGTTGTTTTTGTCTGGCCAGATTCCACTGGATCCCGAGAGCGGGGCGTTGTGTGTGGGTGACGTGGCCGAGGAGACGGCCCGCATCATGGACAATCTGGGGGCGGTGCTGGCGGCGGCAGGGGTGGGGTTTGCGCAGGTGGTCAAGACCACGCTGTATCTGGTCGATATGGGGGATTTTGCGATGGTCAATGCCGTCTATGCCAGTTATCTGCAACCGCCCTATCCGGCCCGCGCCACCATCGGCGTGGCCACTTTGCCCAAGGGGGCCAGGGTGGAGATTGAGGCGGTGGCTTGGGTGGCGGAGTGAGAGGGGGGGGCTTTATGACTTATTGTGCTGGCTGCCGTGCGCAGAGGCACAGGGGGCACAGGCATTGATACCGGGGAGAGTCATGAACGACCTTCAAGGGACCGAACACCTTGCGCAGTTCAGCCGTGCTCACTGCGGATTTGCCGCGCCGATCCGTTGACACAGACAACGTGCCCTCTTTCAATTTTTTGTTGAGTGTCAGCCGACTGACGCCGACAAGCCGTGCGGCATCCGTGAGTTCTACATTCATGGCAAGCCCTTGTGTCAGATGGTGGGTGGGATGTTCATCCCTGTGTCCATTGGTCGCATGGAGTGTGCCATGTTTGGGGTGGATTGGGTGGGGGCGCGTCAGGTGCCGTCTTTTTGCTTGGCCAGGGTGGCGCGGAGTTTCTGGAGGTTGGATTGGTACATCTGAATGTAGTAGGAGGCTCCGCTGGCCTGTGCGACTTCCAGGGCATTCTGATAGGCCGTCATGGCCTCTGCTAATTTTTCAGGACTGTTTTCCTGTTCGCCCAGACTTTGGAGCGCAAGGCCCAGATTGTTCTGTGTTGCGGCCCAATCCAGGGGTACGCGGTCTCGGGTTCTTGCCTTGAGAGCCTCCCTGAAGGCTTGCATCGCTTCCTCTATACTGTGCGCGGGCATAAGTGACACTTCCTGTTCCGTCATTCCCGCGTAGGCGGGAATCCATTTGGCTTGTTGGACCTCCTGGATTCCCGCCTGCGCGGGAATGACGATACTCGTCAATTGTGACCGTGCGCAGTATAATTTCTCCGTACCGCTTTCCCGTTCTCCCAAGATTCGGAGCGCAATACCCAGGTTGTTTTGTGCCGTGGCCCAACCCAGGGGTGTGTGGTCCTGGGTGTATTCCTTGAGTGCCTCTCTGAAAACATGAACCGCCTCTTCTAATCTGGTCGTTCCAGTCTCCCGTTCGCCCAATTGCCAGAGCGCAAGGCCCAGAAGATTGACTTGTGCTCTGGCCCAATTCAGGGGAACAGCACTTCGGGGATGCCACTCCAGGAGTTTCTTGCGGAGTTGGATGGCCTTCTCCAAGGCGGCATGATCGCCGAACTCATCTCCCTGGCTGTACCAGGCATAGGCCTCCTGCTCCAGATAGGCAATTCTCTGGGTTTCCTGTGTCTGGGGTAGCGTTTGGGCGGCATTGGCAAAGTGTTGGGCGGCTTCGGCATAGCGCAGGCGGGTCATGGCCAGTCCCCCCCGGCTTGCCCAGGTGGCGGCTTGCTCCTGCCCTTGCAACTCCAACAATTGGGTCAGCAGTGCGTCAGCTTCATCGTAGCGGTTGGCCTGGATGGCTGTTTCCGCCTTCTGCTTCAATTCGCCCATGGCCGCATTGCTCTGGGGCATGGCCTGGACCTGCTTGAGCAATTCATTGTGCTGCTTGGCGATTTCCAGCAACTTGGTTGGCCATTGCTCTTTGGGAATGTTGTTCTTGTTGAGAATGGCGAAGAAACTCTGGATGGCCCCCTCATGCACCCCCAACTGTTTTTAGTCTTTGATCAGGTCGGGTGTCAGAATCGCACTGTCGGACATGGGAGGAGGGGTGGTTTTTGGTTTTTCTGGAGGGTTTATGATGAGTGGCACAACAATTGCCGCAATGGCCACAACGACCGCCGCAATGGCCGCTACAGCTTGCGCAGGACTGGGATTATCCTTGATCCAGACCCAAAAATCTTTCAATCGTCTGTTCATCTCACCCCCGTCATGTATCAAAACCCACGCCCCCACGTGTGGGATCCCCTCTGGCAAAACTGAAACCATAACCGGTTGCCGGTGGTTATCAGGATGGTGGTCAGTTTGATGACGTTTCAGGGGGCGCGCAAAGTTTTTTTGTTGCCGTTCGCGCCGGAATCCTGGTACTCTAGTCCCGTCTGGATCGCAAGAGAGGAGCTACCCCATGCACGCCGTTGCCTTTGACACCTATTCCTATGTTCAAAAACTCCGCAATGCCGGGGTGGATGAGACCCAGGCCGCCATCCAGGCCGAGGCCTTGCTGTCTCTGGCGGAGGATCGTCTGGCGACCAAGCAGGACGCCATGGATCTCAAGCGGGACATCAAAGAGCTGGATGTCAAGATTGAGTCGATCCGGTCCGATCTGAAGAAAGATCTGGCGATGATGGCAACCAATGTTGAGTCGATCCGGTCCGATCTGAAGAAGGATCTGGTGATGATGGATACCAAGATTGAGTCGGTCAGGTCCGATCTGAAGAAGGATCTGGCGATGATGGAGACCAATATTGAGTTGATCCGATCCGATCTGAAGAAGGATCTGGCGATGTTGGAAACCAAGATTGAGTCAGTCAGGTCCGATCTGAAGAAGGATCTGGCGATTGTTGAGACCAATCTGAAGAAAGATCTGGCGATAATGGAAACCAACCTGAAGAAAGATCTGGCCGTCGTGGAAGCCAATCTAAAGGGCGACATCAAGGCAATGGAAGGCAAGATTGCCGACGCCAAGTCGGATACCCTCAAATGGACCTCTGGCATGTTTGTGGCGCAGACGGCGTTGGTTATCGGTGCCATGTTTGCCATGATGAAAATGAATCAGCCGAATCCGGCCTTCTACCCCACTCCTTCCGCCCAGGAAATGCGTCTGCCCGCGCCAGCGACCGCCCCGCACCCGGCTCCGTAAAATGCCGAAGGGCTTGGGAACTTATGCGCAAATACCTTCCCATTTTCAACCGCTTGCTGGGCATGAAAACCGGAAATGGCGTCAGTAAAAATTTCTGGATTGCCCATGCCGGTCATGGCTTTGTGGTCGGCACGGGCCAGTCGCAGGAGATCCCAGGCGTGATCAGTGTCGTTCATAGAGAACCTTGCCTTCGCGCAGAGCGCGGGCAACCAGGTGATTTTTTGCCGTACACCATTGGGTCACTTCAGCATCGCTGAACAAAACAATATCCTTGGCTATCGGCAGATCCGCCAACAATCGCCACAACCGGGCCATGGCCTTGCGACGGCTGTTGTGTGCTGGTTCAGCGAAAATCGGACAAATTGCCTTTTCTGATAAGCTACTCCCCGTTCTTTCCTGGGGGTCATCCAGGAACATCGGATTGCGTTTTTTTAGGCATGGTGGGTCTATTGTCCGGC
>JADFYM010000263.1 GCA_015233035.1 Magnetococcales bacterium | reverse complement strand
GACTATGCTGAAAATCCGGTCAATGTCCCAAAATATTGAATGGGGGGCAGTGAGGTATCTGCTGACGAGGCCCAGATCCTGGGCAATAAATTTGGACCGTGGAGGCCGTTTTTGGACACCCCAGTCCAATATCATGAAACGATGTTAAACCTTGTAATATCTACTGAAAAGTGAGTCCGTAATTTACGGACTCACCGGCAGTGAGTCCACAGCTTTTGGAGAATATTGCCACGGAGAAGAGAGAAGGGCGATTTTTGGTGTTCGCGAGTCCGACGGGGAACCAAGTTTGCCGCCAAACTTTTTCTGCTAACCTTTGGAAACATTGTAGTTTTTTAACGCAAAAAAGCCGCCCTGGTGGGTGGCCTTTTTGTGGAGAAAAGTTTTGAATACTTAAATGGTGGAGGTGGCGGGAGTTGAACCCGCGTCCGAAATCAGTAATCAACCGGGAGGAATCACAACCATTTTGCCAATCTATAGTCCCGTGGCCAATGGATCGGCGTGCCTTGGGACTTCCGTTACCTCGGAATACTGGGTGACCCTGGATTTAAACCGGCCTTCACATTTCCGGCTCGATCCTGCCGTAAGACTTCTGTTGCCGGGCCTGAATCAAGACCCCGTTCAGCTACGGACTAAGCCGCAGCGAGAACTGGAGCGTAATGCTCGTCGTTGGCAATTATAGTTTTAGCCCATTACGGCGGTACAATGCCGGGTTGCCTCCAAAGCCTTTCTCAACCCCGTCGAAGCCGTTTCACCCCCAAACAAACATCCCTTCAACACATCAACAGTGACACAACCAGACGAACATTGCAATCACTAAAAAATATTTCTCTACAATCCCAACACATCCCCCATGCTGTACAATCCCGGCGGCCGCCCAGACACCCAAATCGCCGCCCGTACCGCCCCCTTCGCAAAGGTCATGCGACTCGACGCCCGGTGGGTAAGCTCCAACCGCTCCCCCTCCCCCGCAAACAAAACCGTATGATCCCCCACAATATCCCCACCTCGAATCGTCGCAAAACCAATCGTGCGCCGCTCCCGCTCCCCCGTCACACCCTCCCGACCATACACCGCTACCTCATCCAGATCGCGCCCAATCGCCTCGGTAATGGCCCGACCCAGACCCAACGCCGTCCCGGAAGGGGCATCCACCTTGTGCCGATGATGCGCCTCTATGATCTCAATATCATAAGACTCTTCCAATACCCGCGCCATCTCCGCCGCTACCCGGAACATCAGATTGACCCCAACACTGAAATTGGGCGCAAAGACAATGGGTATCTTCTGCGCCGCCGCCTCAATCTGTGCCCGACCCGCCGCATCAAACCCCGTGGTCCCAATCACCAACGGCGAACCCGCCGCAATCGCCTCCTCCAGATGGGATAAGGTCGCCTCCGGTCGGGTAAAATCAATGACGACCCGGTCCGGCGCAAACAAGGAGGCCGTTTGACCTGTAATGGCCACGCCCAATCGTCCCACACCGGCGACCTCCCCTGCGTCTTGGCCAATCAGCTCGGAACCGGGTCGCTCGCTGGCTGCCACCAGGCAGCACCGGGCAGACTGCACCGCCTGCACCAACATGCGGCCCATCCGACCGCCCGCACCAACAATACCAATGGCCCGCATCGTCATACTCAGTCCCCTGTTTTCCTGAAATCTTTTTAAATACTGCGGGTCCAGGGGGATCATCCCCCTGGTGGGGTCCAGGGGCAAAGCCCCTGGTGGGGTTCGGGGCAAAGCCCCGCATGAGACACCACATCAATACGTTGGGGGACTATACCCCTCCACCGCAAGTCGTGACGGTCAAACCCCAGGGCAACCGCATTGGAAATTTTCTGACGCCCAAACCCAGAATCACGGGTATTTTCGCCCGTTTTTTCCTGACGACACACACCATTCCACAGCCTGATTACGGAAAAGACGTCAGCAGTTCCCGGAAAAACCCAGTTCTGCCAGCGAACTCCCCCGGGAGATGGAGAACCGCCCCCCACCTTTTTTTGATCGTTTTTTTGGACAGCTAAACCGAATCCACTTCGGGATGCCTGGCTTCTCGTTCGGGGCTTCACCCCGGACCCCACCCTATGCACATAACTTTTACAGGAGTCCAGGGACCGCCACGCTCCCCGGTGGAGGTTTGGGGGCAAAGCCCCCAACATGTCGATATCGTGTTCCTCACGGGGCTTCGCCCCGGACCCCACCAGGGGCTTTGCCCCTGGACCCCACCAGGGGGATAATCCCCCTGGACCCCTATAACCGCACAATATGCTTCGGATTTTTTATCAGCATAAAGATGTGTGCATAGAGCAGGAACCCCACCAGGGGGATGATCCCTCTGGACCCGCAAAACGATACTGCCCCAAATGGGCACAGTTCAACTCGACATCTTTTCCAGAAAATCCTTCACCTTGCTCATGAACGAATTCGACTCCGGCTGCGACTCCGAATCGGAACAAGCCGCAAACTCCTCCAACAACTCCTTCTGCCGCTTGCTGAGATTGACCGGCGTCTCCACCCGCACTTCCACAATCAAATCCCCAAACACCCCCGGACGATTCAAATGGGGCAATCCCTTGCCCCGCAACGCCAATCGCCGCCCGGTCTGCGTCCCCACCGGCAACGTCACCCGCGCCCGACCACTCAAGGTCGGCACTTCCAACCGACCACCCAACGCCGCCTGCGCAAAAGTGATCGGCACATGACACAATAAATCCGAGTCATACCGCTCAAACATCGGATGCGGAGCCACCTCGATCACAATAAACAGATCCCCGTTGGTCGCCCCCCGCAAACCGGCCCCCCCCTCGCCCGTCAAGCGGATCCGATTGCCGGTGTCCACACCCGCCGGAATCTTCACCGTCAGGGTCTTCTCCGACCGTACCCGCCCCTGCCCCTGACAACCCGTACACGGATTGCGAATAATCCGCCCCTGCCCACGACAGGTCGGACAAGGCCGCGCCACGGAAAAGAAACCCTGCTGCGTGCGCACCTGACCCGCACCACCGCACATGGTACAATTTTCCGGACCAGAACCGGCCTTGGCCCCACTGCCCCCGCACGTCGTGCAAACCACAATGGTCGGAATGCGAATCCGCTCCTCCGAGCCATTCATCACCGTTTCCAACGTGACCGTCAGATCATAGCGAAAATCCTCACCCCGCTGCGCCCCGGACGAACCACGCGGCCCCCGACCACCGCCGCCACCAAAGATGTCGCCAAAAAACTCCTCAAAGATATCCCCAAACCCGCCACCAAAGCCGCTCGGATCACCGGAAAAGCCTCCACCGCCCGGCCCCCCCTGCCCCAGACCGGCATGACCATATTGGTCATAAATGGCGCGCTTCTTGGGGTCCTTGAGAACCTCATACGCGGAATTGACCTCCTTGAATTTGGCCTCGGCACTCTTGTCGTTCGGGTTGCGGTCCGGGTGCAACTCCATGGCCAACTTACGGTAGGCCTTCTTGATATCGGCTTCCTGGGCATCCCGACCGATACCCAGAACTTCATAGAGATCTCTGGGCATTTATCTACTTCTTATCGTCCTTAACTTCTTCATATTCGGCATCCACAAAATCATCCGATTTTTTGGTGCCCCCACCCGCTGGTCCAGACCCGGCCCCCCCGGCCTCACCACCCGCCGGTCCGCCCGCATCCTTGTAGACCGCCTCGCCCAACTTCATGGCAACCTCCATCAGGGTCTGCGTCTTCGCGCCAATCTGCTCGGCATCGTCCCGATCCAAAACCCCCTTCAGGTCCGCAATCGCCGACTCAATCTGACCCTTGAGAGCCGCATCCACCTTGTCGCCATGCTCTTTCAACGATTTTTCCGTGCTGTAAATCAAGGAATCGGCATGGTTGCGGGCATCAATCAATTCCCGCTTTTTCTTGTCTTCCGAGGCATGTTGCTCCGCCTCCTGGACCATCTTCTTGATCTCACTCTCGTTCAGCCCACCCGAGGCCTGAATGCGAATGGATTGCTCCTTGCCCGTGCCCTTGTCCTTGGCGGAAACATGCACCAAACCATTGGCATCAATATCAAACGTCACCTCAATCTGCGGTACCCCACGCGGCGCAGGCGGAATGCCGACCAGATCAAATTGACCCAGCAGCTTGTTGTCGCCAAACATCTCCCGCTCCCCCTGGGCCACCCGGATCGTCACCGCCGATTGCTGATCCGCCGCCGTGGAAAACACCTGCGATTTTTTGCTCGGAATGGTCGTATTCTTGTCAATCAGGCGGGTATAAACCCCTCCCAGCGTCTCGATACCCAACGAAAGCGGCGTCACATCCAGCAACAACACATCCTGGACTTCACCCTTCAACACCCCGCCCTGAATGGCGGCTCCGATAGCCACCACCTCGTCGGGATTGACCCCCTTGTGCGGCTCCCGGCCAAAAAATTCGGTCACCACCGCCTGCACCTTGGGCATCCGGGTCATACCACCGACCAGAATCACCTCCTGAATGTCCCGCGTCGCCACCCCCGCATCCTTCAACGCCGTGCGACACGGCCCCAACGTCCGTTGCACCAGATGGTCCACCAATGCTTCCAGCTTGGCCCGACTCAGGGTAATGTTGAGATGTTTCGGACCACTGGCATCCGCCGTGATAAACGGCAGATTGATGTCAGTCTGGGTGCTGTTGGACAGCTCAATCTTGGCCTTTTCGCCCGCCTCTTTCAGACGTTGCAACGCCATGCTGTCTTTGCGCAGATCAATGCCGGATTCCTTCAAAAACTCCGCCGCCAGATAGTCAATGATGGCCTTGTCAAAATCCTCCCCCCCCAGGAAGGTATCCCCATTGGTGGATTTGACCTCGAACACCCCATCGCCAATTTCCAGAACGGAAATATCAAAGGTACCCCCCCCCAGATCATAGACCACAATGGTCTGCCCACCCTTCTTGTCCAACCCATAGGCCAAAGCCGCCGCCGTCGGTTCGTTGATGATACGCAAGACGTTCAAACCGGCAATCCGGCCAGCATCCTTGGTGGCCTGCCGCTGGGCATCGTTGAAATAAGCCGGGACAGTGACAATCGCCTCCGTCACCTTTTCGCCCAGATAATCTTCCGCCGTCTGCTTCATCTTTTGCAGAATAAAGGCCGAAACCTCGGAGGGGCTGATCTTCTTGCCGCCCGCATCCACCCAGGCATCGCCATTGTCGGCCTTGACAATATTAAAGGCCACCTGTTTCTTGTCTTCCAAGGTCAGCGGATCGTCATAGCGACGACCAATCAGCCGCTTGATGGCCGAAAGAGTGTTTTTCGGGTTGGTCACCGCCTGCCGCTTGGCCGCCTGACCCACCAGCCGCTCATTATTGGCGGTAAAGGCTACCATGGATGGCGTCGTCCGACCCCCCTCACTATTTTCAATAACCTTCGGGTCCCCGCCTTCCATAATCGCCACGCACGAATTGGTGGTACCCAAGTCAATACCAATCACCTTGCCCATCTTAAACACCCCTTGTCTCTTCAGGATTTTTCCATTCAGCCGCACTCATCCGCTCACCCCTGCCAACAGTTCCAGAATTCTGGCAACCGTCACTCCAACGGGGTTGGGACCACCCTTGGTCAAAGGGCACGTTGCAGCCCTGTTTGTTACCCTGCTATATGGAAACCGCTCCGACCCTTGTCAAGAGCAACGGGAAGATTATTTTTCCCAGGCTCGTCCCCAGGAGGACCGGGGGGATTATCCCCATTCCATGACACGCATCTCAAAGATTCGTTAATATTTGCAGGGGTCCAGGGGGATTATCCCCCTGGTCCCCTGCCTGGAATAATCTCTCGGCCGCGTCCGTGGCGGGTCCCCGGGAAAACAAAACCCTGAGGGCAAGCCATACTACAACCCGCCATTGCCTGGGTTTCCATGCGTACATCCCGGACGTACTGCTAGCGGCCTTCTCCCCCCGCCCCGCCCCCGCCGGAACCCCCGGCGCCCACCACGCGTAGACC
>JADFYM010000262.1 GCA_015233035.1 Magnetococcales bacterium | reverse complement strand
CCTCCCCAGACCCCTCCACCCTTTTTTTTCAATCCTTATCAAGGGGAACCGGGGGGGATTATCCCCCCCGGCGAGACCCAGGGGCAAAGGCATCGACCTATCAGCTCACTGGTTTTGGCTTGCCACCCGTGAGCAAGCGCAACGCGAACCATGCCAAAAAGAGGGTTCCGACACCAAACAGGAGATCACCAGGCACCCGCATCCACACAAAGGTTTCCATCCAATAGGAGTGGACAATTTCTGGCGAACGGGCAAACCACATCCCCTCGGTAATGCTGGCAACGGCCTGATAAATGCCCGCCGGCACCAACGAAATGAACACCATCATGGCCAAACCAATGTTGAGCGACCAAAACATGGCTTTCAGCAAAGCGTCGGACCAGGCGGCCCGGTCAGACAAACCACGCAGACAAAACAGCAGCAAACCGATCCCCAACATGCCATACACACCAAACAGCGCGGCGTGGCCATGGGCGGGGGTCATGTTCAGCCCTTGCATATAGTACAGCGCGATGGGGGTGTTGATCGAAAAACCCAGCAAGCCCGCCCCCACAACATTCCAGAAACTGACCGCGACGAAACACAAGATGGGCCATTTATAGGTTTGCACCCAGGGCGCAGACTGGGAGCGTTGATAGTTGCGATAGGCTTCGACCCCGACCATCGCCAGTGGCACCACTTCCAACGTGGAAAACATGGCCCCGATGGCAATCACAAAAGTCGGCGTACCGGTAAAATACAGATGGTGCAAGGTGCCGAGAATGCCACCGAACAAGAACACAATGGTTTCCATCACAATGGCAGTGTTGGCCGTACTGGCGCGCACCAGGCCCAGACGGGTGAACAACAAGGCAATCACCGCTGTTGCGAACACCTCAAAGAACCCTTCCACCCACAGATGGACCAACCACCACCGCCAGTATTCGATCATCGAATAATGGGTATGTTGCCCCCAGACCAATGACGACGCATAAAAGATGCCGATGCACGAAGCCGCCAGAAATACCATGGCGATCAAACCACGACTCTCGGATGGCTTCTGCAAGGCGGGCCACAACCCACGACCCAGCAGGGTGACCCAAAAGAGCAGACCGACAAACAACAAGATTTGCCACACACGGCCTATGCTCGTGTACTCCAGCCCCTGATTGCCAATCCAAAAGCTGAACGCATTGCCCGAATGCTGCATCGTCCCCAGCCAACCGCAAGCCGTTGAGCCAACCACGATAAACAACAGGGCATAAAACAACACATCGACCCCCAGTTTTTGCCATTTCGGCTCATACCCCGAGATGGCAGGGGCAATATACAGGCCGGTTGCCAACCAGGCGGTCGCAATCCAAAAAACGGCAAACTGGGTATGAATGGTGCGACTCACGGTAAAGGGCAGGATGTGCGCCAAAGGAAAGCCATAAAAACTGTTCCCTTCGATTGCATAGTGGGCGGTAATCACCCCCATCCCGACCTGCGCCAGGATCAGCCCGATCACCACATAAAAATATTTCCGGGTGGCCTTCATGGAAGGGGTGGGTTGCAAATCGAACAATGGATCGGTCTTATGCGGTGTCGGATCGCTCTCTTCTTTCCTGATCGAATACAAGAGGACCATCCCGGCAATCGCGGCAACCATCAGAATCACGCTGGCAACCGACCAGATACCCGCCCCGGCGGTCGGCGTGTTCGCCACCAACGGTTCATGGGGCCAGTTGCTGGTATAACTCAGATCCGTCGCACCCGGACGGTCCGTTGCAGCGGACCAGGCCGACCAGAAAATGAAGGCTGGCAGGGCACGCAGATCAAGCGGGTCTGGCAATGACCCGGCGTTCATCGCATACTGTGCCCGCAAGGTGTCCAGGGCAGGATCTTTGCCAAACAGACCCATATAATGCGCCGCCACCTGGGCAACCGCCTCGGCGCGCTCCAGCGAGAGGGTGACAGTGCCGGTGGCAGCATCATACGTGTTGCGCCGCATTTCGGTTTTGAGCCGCGCATTCAGTTCGGCCTGCTGGTTGGGGCCGAGTTGCGCAAACGGTTTGCCAAACTCATGTTGTGCCCACACGGTCCGTAACGCCAGGGCTTCACGATGCAGCCAGTCGGCTGACCAATCCGGTGCGACATAGCTGCCGTGGCCCCAAACAGACCCGAGTTGTTGACCACCGGCGGCCAACCAGGACTCCTGACCGCGCTGTACCTGCTCTTCGGTAAACAGGACAACACCATTGGTGTTGATGACTTGTTTGGGAATGGGTGGCGCAGTCAGATAAATCTCGGTGCCAACCCAGCCCAGAATGGCAAAAGAGAGAACACAGATGGTCGCGAGCCATGCCCAGTATTTGCGTGTGTTATGCATCGTAAAACCTCGTGGATGGGGTTGAAAAGAGAGCAGTATGGGTTGATTGGGAGAGTGCTTGCCTGTATGCTAACCGCATCCGGTGTGCCAGATTGTTATAGCTATGATTTTTAATAAATTTTTTTATTTCATAACCCGTTTTTTTGTCTGCAACATTCACAGTGAACAGTATGGTGAACAGTTCACTGTGAACATGTCTCGGGAGTGGCCATGGATGCATCGTTAGCACGGCTCGCCCCTTTTCTGGACAGTCTGGAAGAGGGCATCCTGTTTTTGGATCGGGATCGCCGGTTGGTCAACATGAACAAAGCGGCAGCGACCATGCTGGGTCAGGAGCCGGAGCAGGTGATCGGTCAACTCTGTCCAAGCCTGTTCGAGGGAACGGCCTGCGCCCGCGCCTGTGCCAAAAGAGGGGGGTGCCTGTTGTTGCCGAATCGGGAACAAAGCACTCAAACACTGGACTTGACCTGGAAACGTCAGGACGGTGTCCTGCTTTTTTTGCGCATCTGGGCCATTCTGTTACCGGAGGGGGGAGAATCAACCCTGGTGGCGGTTATTCTGCGTGACCGCACCCGCGAAGTCTTGCTGGAAGAAGAGGTCAGCGAACGGTTGCGGTTGGGCAAACTGGTGGGACAGAGTCCCGTCATGCGCACCCTCATCCAAAAGATTTTGCGTTATGCCCGGAGCGATGCAACGGTTTTGATTCTGGGGGAGAGCGGCACCGGCAAGGAGTTGGTTGCGCGCGCACTGCATGAAAATTCCCACCGTCATCGACAACCCTATCTGCGGGTCCATTGCGCCGCGTTCCCCGAAAATTTATTGGAATCCGAATTGTTTGGCCACGCCAAGGGGGCCTTTACCGGGGCAACCACTGCCCGCATGGGTCGCTTTGAGGCGGCCAATGGCGGCACCATTCTGTTGGATGAAATTGGTGAAATTTCGCCGACCATTCAGGTCAAGCTGTTGCGGGTGTTACAGGAACGGGAGGTGGAACGTCTGGGGGAAAATCAGTCCAGAACGATCAATGTCCGGGTGGTGGCAGCCACCAATCGGGATCTGTTGGCCATGGTACAGTCCGGCCAGTTTCGCGCGGATCTCTATTATCGACTCAAGGTGTTACCTTTGCACGTTCCGGCCTTGCGCGAGCGGCTGGAGGATGTCCCCTTGTTGGCCCAGACGCTGCTGGATGAGATCAAAAAACCCCCAGGCCGGGAACAGGTTCGTCTGTCCGAAGAGGCCCTGGCCATGCTGGTGGCCTATGCGTGGCCAGGCAATGTGCGCGAGTTGGGCAACGCTCTGGAATATGCCCTGGTGCAAGGGGAAGGCCCATTCATCCTGCCCCAGCATTTGCCCAAGGATCTGTCCGGCCAGGCAAAGGTATCCTCCACGGGGGAGGACAAAGGGATTCACTATTACCGAACACCCGATGTTGCGACGGAAAAAGAGGCCATTCTGCACATGTTGCAGGCCACCGCAGGCAACAAGGTCGAAACAGCCAGACAATTGGGCATGTCCCGCACCACGTTGTGGAAACGGTTGAAACAGTATGGCATAGCTTGAAACGAGGGCCTTGATCATCGTTTCGGCCATTCCAGTCAGAACCCTGGATTCCCGCCTTCGCGGGAATGACGAGCAAATTTCGTGTCATACCCATTCCCGTCATGCCCGCGAAGGCGGGCATCCAGGAGAGTTCGTGGACGAAACGATGATCAAGGCCGAAAGACCAAACGACCAGTATTCTGCCCAGACTCAAGACAATTGACGCACCGCCTCCAGGACATGTTCGCGGGTGAAAGGTTTTTCCAACTGCTGCACCGCACCCAAAAACCTGGTGAGTCGCAAACCAAGCTGTGTCTCCATTCTCTGGCTGCCGCCTGAAATGGCAATAATTTTGACTTCCGGGAAATTTAATTTCAGTTCGATGATGAGTTCGAGTCCATCCTGTTCCGGCATGAAAATATCCGTAATAACAATGTCCGATGGATTTTCGCGATAAAGCATCGCCGCCTGTTTGCCGTTGGCCGCTTCGTCCACCTGGTGCCCGTCACTCTCCAGGTATGCGCGCAGCAAGGCCCGCATGGCTATATCATCATCAACGATCAAAATGCGCGCCATACTGTGTACCCTTTCTTGATATATCCCGGATTTCTGGAAGGCAGTCAACCGCCCCGGCCCCCTTTTTTAACAATTGTCAGGGAACCCAGGAAGGATTATCCCCCCGGTGCAGTCCAGGGGCAAGGTTCCTGGTAGTCGTCGAGGCGAGAAACGTGGAGGCCATGGTCACGTTGCGCAAGGTCTGCACAGCAAGAACCTCCAGTCCTGGTTGTCTCATCACATTTTCCACCCACTGTTCGCGGGCCTGCTGGATGACGGAACGAATACTGTAGTCGGGATGACGTTTTTCTCGGCGGGTGAGACAGACATAACAAGAGGCAACCATAACACTAAAGACTATAAAAAACAATGACATCCGATAACACAGTGCATTTCATGGTCGTGCAAATTGATAAAATATTTTATCTACCCCGAATCGATGCCAGACCGGGCGTTAAACACCACCACAGGAGATCCGACTGGTTTTGCCAAGAGGAGCCAGGCCTTGTATCCACCCACACTGGGCCAACAAGCGCGTGGTTTTTTCCCCTTGTGCCATCGCTCTGCCCAGCCACCTCTGCGCCAGTTGGTCGCTCTGCGGCAACCCCTGGCCCAGAGAATACATCAGACCGACAATGGTCTGTGCGCCGGCGTGTCCATGCTCTGCCGCTGCGAGATACCACCGTGCGGCCTCATCGTCGCTTTGGGGAACCCCCACCCCCACCTGATGCCGGAAACCCAGTTTCAGTTGTGCCTGGAGATTGCCCATGTTGGCCGCATCACAAATCATCCCCAGATCATCCTGACCGTCGGCAAATCCCCCCTCAGAGGCCGCGATCAGCAAGGTGGCCACAGCCAACACGTGTGCAATTTTTTTCACCCTCTTCCCCTCTTATCGGTCAGCGGTTGTTTATGTAAGGCAATATCCATGCTGTATAACTTCCAACAAGAAAGCCGGGGAGACGATGCACCGCCTCCCCGGCGTCACGCCACTAACGGGATGCCAAATGGGAAACCACATTGAATGATGTCCACAAGGTAAACGATGCCACGGAAGCAAGAGCCGCGACCGGAATGGCAAACCGGGAACTTCTGCGCCAACCGATTGTGCTGGCGATGAAAAAATATTTTGCCGTGAGACTGCCCATCAGGGCCGCTATGGCACTCCAACCGGCAATTGAAACGGTTATGTCATGGCTGATCAAGGAGTTGCCAATGGCCGCCAGAGCCGCCGCCGAACTGACAATCCCGGACAGGAAAGAGGCAAAGATGGTGGCCTTGTCACCCAGATAATGGGTCACCAGAACCATGAAGATCATGACACACGCAAAGACAAACGAAAATTTAAAGATGAACGGAATGGGCAACGGACGCTCCGTGATCTTGATCGAATTAAGGCTTTTTGCGTCGCTTGCCGACGCAAAAACCTGGTTGGACTGAACGCGGGTGGGGTGGGAAACGGTCCGGGAACTCTTATATGGAATTTTCAGGTTGTTGGGGGTGCCAATGGACGGA
>JADFYM010000261.1 GCA_015233035.1 Magnetococcales bacterium | reverse complement strand
CAGTCTCATCTCAACGGCCAGAAAACATGGCTGGGACATCATTCACACCCTCATGCAGGATCCCAATACCTTGATCCAACGCCTCCGTTCTGCGTGATGACTGAGGCAGTACCTGGGCAGTTACATTAAAACAACACCGCGACCGGTTGGAAGAGTTGGTCCTGGCCCGTACCGCCGAGTTGGTACAGGCACATGATGCGGCCCGCGAACGGGAAGCCTTGCTCTGGACCATTTTTTCCGACGCACTGGACGGCTTTATCCTGATGGATGCCGAGGGCAGAATTGTCCAATTCAACCCGGCGGCCGAACACTTGTTCGGCTACCGCCAGGCACAGGTGACGGGCCGGGCGTTGACGGAGTTTATCCACCTGCCGGAGCGCAAGGAAGGGGGGGACGGGTCTGGTGCGCCATCGTTCGGGACCTATGCCCCCATCGGTCGGCGCATCACTGTGGATGGACTGCGGGCGGACGGCAAGACGGTGGATCTGGAAGTGACCCTCTCCAGGGTCATGGGACATGGCCAACCGATGCATGCCGCCTTTGTGCGGGATATTACCAGCGCGAAACAGTTGCGGATCTCCCTGAATGCCGCCTTGCGCACCGCAGAGGCGGCCTTTCGTGCCAAGGATATGTGCATGGCCAACATGAGCCATGAAATCCGCACCCCGATGAATGGGGTGCTGGGCATGATCGATCTGGCCCTGGGCAGCGAGTCCCACGAACAGGTGCGCGACTTTCTCTCCCATGCCAAGTCATCGTCGCATCTGTTGCTGCGCCTGATCAACGATATCCTGGATTATGCCAAGATTGAATCCGGCAAGTTGCTCATGGAATCGGTGGATTTTTATCTGGGGGATATTCTGGCGGATGCGATCAATTTGTTCCGGCAGACGGCCATCGACAAGGAATTGGAACTGGTGGTCTCCGCGCCCCCCCAATCGCTTGGCCTGTTGGTGGGAGATCGGCTGCGTTTGCAGCAAATTCTGGTCAATCTGGTGGGCAATGCCATCAAATTTACCCAGGAGGGGGGAATCCACATCAAGGTGGTCCTGGTCGAACAGACCGAGGAGCGGGTGCGCCTGGAATTTTCCGTCCAGGATACCGGCGTCGGTATTGGGGAGGACCAGGCCACGATGCTGTTTTCCCCTTTTGTCCAGGCGGACAGCAGTATCACCCGCCAGTTTGGCGGCACGGGACTGGGACTGACCATTTGCAAACGGCTGGTGGAGATGATGGGCGGAGAAATCTGGCTCTCCAGCACCCTCCATGTCGGCAGTATTTTTTATTTTACCGTGGTGTTGGGACGCAACCCGCAGTCGGCCTCCTACCACCCCACCCTGCCCAACGATCTGGTGGGCCTCAAAACACTGGTGGTGGATGACAATCGGGATGTCCGCAGGGTCACCACCGAGATGCTCACCAACATGGGCCTGGCAACCACGGCGGTGGAATCCGGCCAACAGGGGCTGGCGGCCTTGCGGGCTGCGCGACAGCAGGGATCGCCTTATGGCCTGGTCTTGCTGGATTGGCGGATGCCGGAGATGGATGGTCTCGAGACCGCACAAAAGATTTTGGCGGATCCGGCACTGCGGACCACGACGACGGCCCAGCCGCTGAAAATCATCATGATGACGGCCTTCGGCAAGGAAGAGATCCTGCAACAGGCCAAACGGGTGGGGATCAGCACCTGTCTGCTGAAACCGATGACCCCTTCCCTGCTGCTGGATACCATCCTGGACGTATTCGGCAAAACCACCACCCAGGTCTATGATGCCCACCTGGATGAGATAGACAAGACGGCGGTCATTCGCCGCGTGGGTGGGGCGCAGGTTTTGCTGGTGGAGGACAACCCGATCAATCAGCGGGTGGCGCGGGAAATGCTGGAGAGCGTGAGAGTGGAAGTCACTGTGGCCAACCATGGGCAGGAGGCCATCCATCTGCTGTTGAACAAACCGTTTGCATTGGTTTTCATGGATGTCCAAATGCCGATCATGGATGGCTACCAGACCACCCGGCAATTGCGTGCCATGGAATCCTTCAAGCAGTTGCCGATCATTGCCATGACCGCCCACGCCCTGACCGGGGATCGGGAAAATTGTCTGGCCGCAGGCATGAACGATTATATTACCAAACCCATCGACCTGTTGCAGCTCTTCCGGGTCTTGCAGCAGTGGATCAATCCCCAGGGCAATCCGGTCAACATCAGTGCCTTGCTGACCCAGGCGGCGGAACGGGAACAGGATCGGAGCACGCTGGGCGATCTGCCGGGCATCCAGGTGCAGACCGCCTTGACCGCGTTGGGTACGACGGTTGAATTTTATCAACAGATGTGGCGCGATTTTGTGCAGGATCACCACCAGGATGCCGAGGCGATACGGATCGCCCTGTTTGTCACAAACGATCCCGCTACCGGTCGCTGCCTGGCCCATGCCATCAAGGGCATTGCGGGCAATCTGGGGGCGCGCGCCGTGTATACGGCGGCCCATGATCTGGAACATGCCATTGCCGAAGACCGTCGAGAGGCGTGGCCCCAGTTGCTGAACACCCTGGCGCAGGCCCTAGCAGAGGTGTTGCAATCGGTGGCATTCCTGGGGCAGGCACCGGGCACCGACGCCCCGACCACCCCGGACGAACCGGATCTGTTGCCCGTGGATCAAGAGGCGGTGGCGCGCCACGTGGCCACCATGCTCCACTGGTTGCGCAAAGGGAGTGTCGAGGCCATCGAGAGTCTGGAACCGCTGCGGCAATTGCTGGCGGACACCTCTGTCCAGGCAGAATTGTCCAAACTGGAACGGGCCATCGATCAATTTGCCTTTGATACGGCCTGTCAGCATCTGGAAACCATTGCCGGGCGCGTGCGCACAGCCCAGGGAGATCGCAAACCATGAACACCGAACCCGAACAGATCCCGCCCCCCGACAGGCCGAAAATTTTGCTTGTCGATGACATGCCGATGAACCTGAAGCTTTTGGTCAATGCCACGCGCCATCAGTACAGGCCGATGGTGGCCAATCGGGGCGAGATTGCCCTGCACCTGGCCGAACAGGAAAGGCCGGATCTGATCTTGCTGGACATCATGATGCCGGGAATGGACGGCTACGCCGTCTGCCGACAATTGAAGGCCCAGGAGACGACGCGCGACATTCCCGTCATTTTTATTACGGCCATGACGGATGAGACAGATGAGATGAAGGGGTTGGAAGCGGGTGCGGTCGATTATATCACCAAACCGTTCAGTATTCCTGTCGTCCTGGCCCGCATTGCCACCCATTTGGCCTTGCGGGATTCGTATCGCCGACTGGAGCAACAATATGCCGCTTTGCGTGAGATGGACCAGTTGCGCAAGGATGTGGAGGCCATTACCCGCCATGACATGAAATCACCCATTGATGGCATTATTGGCTGTGCGACCCTGCTGCTGCGCTGTCCATCGCTCTCCCCGGCGGAGTTGCAAGGCTTTCACCAGATGATTCTGGATGCCGCCCGCCAACTGCGGGAGATGGTCAATCTTTCCTTGAATGTGCTCAAGATGGAACAGGGACATTATACGGTCGTGCTGCAACCCATCGATCTGCTGCCGATTCTGCGGCACGTTTTGGCCGATCATCAAGCCTTGATCGAACAAAAAAAGGCTGGCGTGCGCTGTCTGGTCGATGGTCATCCCGAACAAGAGGCGGCCCATTTTATGGTTCTGGGGGATGATACGTTGTGTTATACCATGCTGGCCAATCTGTTCAAAAATGCCGTCGAGGCCTCCGCCATGGGGCAACCGGTCGATATTGTCTTGCAAAGCGGGGAGCAGGCCACCATTGCCATCCACAATCAAGGCGTGGTCCCGGAAGAGGTCATGGCACATTTTTTTGACAAATATTATACACATGGCAAAAGGGGGGGCACCGGCCTGGGCACCTATTCCGCCCGTTTGATGGCGGAAACCCAAAAAGGCCACATTCACATGCACAGTTCAGAGGCGGCGGGAACCACGGTGACCATTATTTTGCCACAGGGAGAAAAAGGGGGATGATCTGCTGCGGCGGGCCCCTCATGGCAATCCGGCCTTTTCGTCTCCAGTCGGTCAGGGAGCCAAGACCGTTAGTATCGTGATGACGAGTATCGTCATTCCCGCCTGCGCGGGAATGACGGAACAGGAAGTGTCGCTTATGACCGCGTGCAGTATATCTTTCGCCAGGGGATGGGTATTGACCAATGGCTGATTCTGTCCACTCTGCGCAACAGGCGTTTATGCTCTATGCGGAGGGTCACATTGCCGAGGCCCTGGCCGTGGCCGAGCACTGCCTGGCGGCGGCACCCGACGCTGCCCTGCTCAATCTGGCGGCGATTTGCTGTATGCAACGGGGAGAGATGGCGCAGGCCAGCCTCTATTGGCAGCGGGTCTTGTCGCTTGGCCCGCCGGATCCCGCCGTGCTGAATCTGGCGGCGGTCTGCCAGATGGAACTGGGCAACCTGACCGAGGCACGCTCCTGCTGGCAGCAGGCCATCGCTTTGCAACCGGACCAGGTCGACGCCCACTATAATCTGGGCCATCTCTGGCAGGCGATGCAGCAGTTTGATGCTGCCGAGGCCGCTTTCCGACAGGCACTGCATCTGCGGCCAGACCATGCCGAGGCCCATTGCCATCTGGGCACGCTCCTGTACAAACAGAAACGGTTCGTGGCCGCCGAGGCGGCCTACCGACAGGCCCTGCACCTGCAACCGGACCATGCCGAGGCCCAATGGCGTTTGGGGGTACTGTGCCTCGCGCTGGGCCGTTGGCGGGAAGGGTGGTCCTGGTATGAGGCCCGCCACACCTCGAACCAGGAAGGGGCACGTCCGGCCTATATAGACGTGCCCTTTCCCCGCTGGCAGGGTGAAGATTTGGCCGGAAAATCCCTGCTGCTGGTGGCCGAACAGGGGTTGGGCGATCAGATCCAGTTTTGTCGATATGCGGCGACCTTGCACGCCAGGAGAGTCGAGCGGCTCACGCTGGTCTGTGCCGCCCCTTTGGCAGCCTTGTTTGCCACTCTGGCGGGCGTGGATCAGGTGCTGGTGCAGAATGAGGCTGGCGACTATCCCCCT
Organism: Magnetococcales bacterium; assembly: GCA_015233035.1. Lineage (GTDB taxonomy): Bacteria > Pseudomonadota > Magnetococcia > Magnetococcales > Magnetaquicoccaceae > Magnetaquicoccus. The sequence goes on along the minus strand of JADFYM010000261.1, from coordinate 908 downwards.
CATGATTACTGGATTTTATATCTATCCGTCCCGTTTTGTCTGGGCACCACGGAAGAGAGCATCCCGGACCGCATTCCCTATTTGACACCGCCAGCGGATCGTTTGTCTGCTTGGGGCGACCGGGTGCCGGCCACGGGTTTTCGGGTGGGTTTGGTCTGGCAGGGCAATCTGCTCAACCGGCCAGGGCGGGATCGTTCCCTGCCCAGTCTGGCGGTGTTGGCTCCCCTGTGGTCGGTACCGGGGGTTTGCTTTGTCAGCTTGCAAAAGGGTGACGGCGAGGCCGAGGCCAAACAACCGCCACCTGATCAGCCCTTGCTGGATTGGGGTGACTCGATCCGGGATTTTGCCGACACGGCGGCCCTGGTGGCGCATCTGGATCTGGTGATCACCATTGACTCTGCCGTCGCCCATCTGGCGGGCGCGTTGGGCAAGCCGTGTTGGGTCATGCTGCCCGCCTGGGGGACCGACTGGCGTTGGTTGCAGGATCGCACCGATTCGCCCTGGTATCCGGGTATCCTGCGTCTCTTTCGGCAGACCCGGTCGGGAGAGTGGTCTTCTGTGGTACAACAGGTGGCAGCAGAACTGGCCAGGCGGTGATCCTTGCACGTGCAGGGGGGTCCGGGGGGAATTATCCCCCCCGGTGGGGTCCAGGGGCGAAGCCCCTGGTGGGGGTTTGGGGGCAAAGCCCCCAAGGGGTTGATATGGTATGCCTCGCGGGGCTTCGCCCCGGACCCCACCCGGGGCTTTGCCCCCCGACCCCCCCCCGGGGGGAATCCCCCCGGACCCCTCTCACCTTACCAAATAATTTAGAGTGTGTTATCACACAAAAAAATGCGCCTCGGGGAGGGTGAGAACCAGGGGCAAAGACCCCGTCCACCGCCCCCGTGCGCCAAATTAAGCAACCCCGC
>JADFYM010000260.1 GCA_015233035.1 Magnetococcales bacterium | reverse complement strand
CGTGTTGCTACGGTGTCATTTTTTGATCCACAGACCCTTGATGCCCCGATTCGGGGCTCCGCCCCGAGCCCCGCCAGGGGCTTTGCCCCTGGACCCCACCAGGGGGATAATCCCCCTGGACCCCTGCAAATATCAACGACTTGTTGAGATGTGTGTAGTGTAATGGAATGGATTATCCCCCCCGACGGGGTCCAGGGGCAAAGCCCCGAAAAAACAATCACTGCAACAACTGGCCAACCGGTTCGCCGGAGAAGAGAGGCAACACGGCCATGCGGGCGGCATAACGGGTCTGAATAAGCTCCAACTGGGGCAGTTCCCGTCCGGCGCGCTGCCGCAACAGGGGCGATATCGGGGCGGAGACCGCCAGACTTTGATTGACCAGCCACGCCCAGGGGTGGATGCCCGCCCGTTGCAACTCTTCCTGTAGGGCAATGGCCTCCAACACGGGTGTGGTCTCCGGCAGCGTGACCACCAGTGCCCGCGTCAACTCTGCATCCCGCAGACGCATCATGGGGGTGGTGACGGCCTCCCCGTCAGCCGATTGATGCCGTTCCACCTCCCGATGATAGGCCCCGGTGGCATCCAGCAACAGCAGGGTATGGCCCGTGGGAGCGGTGTCCATCACCACAAACTGGGTCGAGGCCAGATGTACCAGTTTGGCAAAGGCCTGAAACACCGCAATCTCCTCGGTGCAGGGGGAACGGAGATCCTCTTCCAGCATGGCCCGCCCCTGGGCATCCAGCGAAGCCCCCTTGCCGGCCAGAATTTCCTGTCGGTACCGTTCGGTCTCCACACGCGGATCAATGCGGCTCACCGTCATGGTCCCGCCGTATTGGCCCACGGTCTGTTCCAGGTGGGCGGCCGGATCGGAGGTGGTCAGATGCACGGTATGACCACGCCGGGACAAGGCCACCGCAATGGCGACCGCCAAGGTGGTTTTGCCCACCCCCCCCTTGCCCATCAACAGGATCAACCCCCGTCCCGGTGCGGCCAATGCCTCCACCAGGGAGGCCAGCACCGGGAATGAAGTGGTGGGCAGGGGTTCCTGGGCAGAATCCACCGGTATTTCGCCTGCCTCCTCTGGAAAAAAGGCCCGCAAGGCGGTCAGGCCCACCAGGTTGAAAGGACGCAAGGGCAACAGGTCTCTTTCCGTCATGGTCAGACTGGCGGCCGCCAAGGCCTCTTGTTCCCGTTGGCGTATCGCCTGCGCCAGCGGATCCGCTTCCTGCCCGGCAGGCATGCACCCATTGATCACCAAAAAACGGGTGTGAATGCCAATGGCTTCCAGTTCCTGGGCGGTGCGGGTCACCTCGCCCAGGGCGGCCTTTTGGGGCCGGGTGACCAGAACCATGCGACTGCGTCGTTCATCGCCCAATACCTCCAGTGCGGTTCGATAGCGATGACGCTGTTTTTCCAATCCGGCCAGGGGGCCCAGGCAGGATGCCCCCTCGGGATTGGCATCGAGAAAACCACTCCAGGCACCGGGCAGTTGCAGCAGACGAATGGTGTGTCCGGTGGGGGCGGTGTCGAAGAGAATATGGTCAAACCGTTTGGGCAAATCGTCGTCTGTCAGCAGGTCGGTAAATTCGTCGAAAGCGGCAATTTCGGTGGTGCAGGCCCCGGACAATTGTTCTTCGATGCCCCTGACCACCGCATCGGGCAGCACCCCGCGCACCGGTCCCACCACCCGTTCCCGGTAACTCTGCGCCGCGACGAGGGGATCAATCTCCAAGGCGGACAAATTTTCCAACAGGGGGGTGATGTGGCCACCGATGGTCTGGCCAAACACCTGTCCCACATTGGAGGCCGGATCGGTGCTGACCAGCAGCACCCGCTGGCCTAAGTCCGCCAACCATACCGCCGTTGCGCAGGCCAGCGAGGTTTTGCCAACGCCGCCTTTGCCGGTAAAAAAGAGAAAAAGGGGACAATCGTTCAAAAAACGCATACACAACTCCTGTCAGGGGATGGGTCGGGCAAGATCAGCAGGAAGAGCCAGGGCAACACTTTTTGGTCGTCGGGGGCAGGGGAATGCCGGTCCAGCGGGACAGTTCCGCCCGACTGGGATAACGACCAGCCAGGGCAATCTCTCCTTCGACCAGAATCAATGGCAGGGACTCCTGCCCGGAGCGGGTGAGCCAGGATTTGACCACCCCATTCTCGGCAAAGGCCAACGGTTCCTGGGCCAGATTGTAACGACGGATCTGTCCGCCAGCCGATTTGACCCACTCCACATCCGCAGCGAAGGTGACCAGGGCCTGGTCCACCTCGGTGCCACATACGCCGGAACTGCAACACAGAGCCGGGTCAAAAATTTCGATTGTCTGCATGGTAAAAAACACCTCATGGGCTGGTTGAAAGGATTCTGCAGTTTTTTCAATAAGGGCAATTGGCCGTCACATGGACTCGGCAATGCGGAGCAGTTCGGTGCGCAAGGCGGGGGGATCACGCCACAACTCTTCCAGGGGCAGGGCCAAAAACTGCTCGATACGCGCCCGCAAAATATGGTAGGCTGTCTCGAAGGCGGCCTGGATCTGCGCTTCGCTGCCCGTGGCCTTGGCGGGATCCTCCACCCCCCAGTGGGCACGCAAGACGGGGCCCAGATAGGCCGGACACACCTCCCCGGCCGCTCCGGCGCAGACGGTGATCACAATGTCTGGTGTGGCGGGCAGGTTATCCCATGATTTGCTGTGCAGTCCCTCCGTGGCGATGCCTTCCCGTTGCAACAGGGCCAGGGAATGGGGGTGTACGGCTCCGGTGGGATGGCTGCCCGCACTCATGGCTCGCAGCCAGTCAGGAGCCAGATGGTTGAAGACGGCTTCCGCCAAGACAGAGCGGCAGGAGTTGCCGGTACAGAGGAAAAGAACATGGCATGGTTTCATGGTCGATCTCGCGCTAGAGAGGAGGGAATATGCTGAATCCTGGTGAATACAAGAGAAACCGCCGATGCACTGGTTGCCATCAGTGACTTTTGGCAGCCACCTGACCCGGACGCAACAGCCACAACACGCCCATGCCCAGGGCCAATCCCAGTGTTTGGGCCAGCACAAACCCCAACACGGAGACCGGGGCGATACCGGCAAAGGTATCCGACAGGGCGCGGGCGAGGGTGACCGCCGGATTGGCAAAGGAAGTCGAAGAGGTAAACCAATAGGCAGAGGTGATGTAACAGGCCACCAACAGGGGAATTTCATCCCGTTTGAACCGTTCCCCCAGGCCGATGGTGAGGATAAGCCCCAAAGTGGCCACCACTTCGCCACTCCAGTGACCCGTGCCGGTGCGCAACTTGGTACTGGTTTGCAAAATGGGCAGATCAAACATCAGGTGGGTAATCCAGACGCCCAGTATGCCACCCACGACCTGCGCCGCCACATAGGCCGACAACAGGGTCGCCGTCAAATCCCGCAGCAAAAAGGCACGCAAGGAGACCAAGGGGTTGAAGTGCGCACCGGAGACCGGGCCCAGTACGGTGATCAAAAAATACAACCCACACCCGGTGGCCAGGGAGTTGGCCAGCAGGGCCAGGCCCATGTTGCCCTGGGCGAGCTGTTCCCCCATCACACCCGAGCCGACTACCGCCACCAGCAGGAAGGCGGTGCCGATGGCTTCTGCCCACAGGGCAGCATGACGATTCTTCATCTGGATTGTCCTGGCAAAGGTTGCAACGATGGTACGATGGTACATCCACATTCGGTCGCGCAGCGACCGGGACGGTCAGACAGGGATTGCAAACGGTCCCAATCCGCGCGATAGTCCTCCTTGACCCCCTGTACCATGGCCTGAATGATGGTCATCGCCCAGGCTGGCAATTCGGGATGGAGCCGATAGAAGACCCACTGTCCGGCCTTGCGCTCCTGCAAAACCTTGTCCTTGCGCAATATGGCCAAATGCCGGGACACCTTCGGCTGTATCTGTTCCAGGGCACTCACCAGTTCGCAGACGCACAACTCCACCTCCTGCGTCAGCAGCACCACACAACGCCGACGGGTTTCATCGACCAGCGATTTGAACAGGGTGTCCGGTGTCATCATCAGTGTCTCCTCTTGTGATGCAGTATATGTATATCCGTATAGATGGTCAAGCGTATATTTCGCGGGTCGCTGATTTTTGCTGGTCGGGCGGATTGTTTTGGTCTCCAGGGGGTTCCAAACGGTCAAACGCGCACAAACAGACGCCGCAGATGTTCATGGCGGACAGGATCAGGCTGCGGGGATTGATCCCGAAACACCGCCTGCAACCGTTCGGGGCGCAAGATGAGCTCCCGCAGACCGCTGTCGGTGATGGTCCCGTTTTTCAGCAGCAACGCATGACGGATGGCGGGAATAAGCTCCTCCAGATGGTGCGTCACCATCACGATACGCAGTGGGGTTGTCTGCACCAGGGTTTCCAGCATGGCCAGCACATTTTCCCGTGCCGGGGCATCCAGACCGTTGCAGACTTCGTCCAGGAGCAACAGTTCGGGATCCTGCACCAGGGCGCGGGCGATGAGCAATTGACGTGCCTGTCCATAAGAGAGGGTGCCGAACGGGCGGTCGCTCCAGTCTCCCAATCCCCATTGGTCGATCAATTGTTGTGCCTTTTCCTGTTGGGCCTCGGTTGGTGGTTCGTACAGGCCGATGCTGGCAAAAAAACCCGAGCAGACCACCTCGCGCCCGGTGGCCGATGGCTCATACTGGGTTTGCAACGCAGCGGACACATAGCCCATGCGCCGTTTGCTGTCCCAAATGGTGGCCGGTGCGGCGGAGCCGAAACGCACCACCTGACCGCCATGGACCGGCGACACATTCCCGAACAGCAACTGGAGAAAGGTGGACTTGCCCGAGCCGTTGGGCCCCAGGATGGCCCAGTTTTGTTCGCGCTGCATGGTCCAGTCCAGGTCGTGCAGAATGCGCACGCCATCCAGCACAACATGCGCATGGTGGATGCGGAGCAGAGGTGAGCCCGTTGCCTGACCGGTAGTGGGGGCGGTGACGGCATGGGCTGTGCTGCGGGGTTTGGTGGTGCGCGCGTGTGGGTGGTTGAATTCGGCCAACACGGCCTCTTTTTTGCCCTGTGCGACAATCCGTCCCGCCCGGATCCACAACGCATGGCTGATCGAAGGGATCACCTCTTCCGGTCGATGGGTGGTGTAGATCACCTGCACCCCGAGCCTGGCCACGGTATCGACCAGTTGCAGCAGTTCGGCGCGTGATGGCATATCCAGGCCGTTGCAAAATTCATCGAGCAGGATCATGCGGGGGGCGGCGACGAGGAGACGGGCCAACAAAATTTTGCGCAATTGTCCCTGCGACATGGCCAGGGTGTGCTGTGTGGCCAATGCACGAATGCCCAGCAGATCGATCACGGTGTGTGCCATCTGGAGTTCGGTGGTGCTCGGCTTGCCTTGATACCAGGCACTGTCTGTCAAACCGGTGAGGATGGCATGCAGGCCATCCATGTTCCAGCCCTGTTGATGGTAGGCCTCCTGCTTTTCGGCGGCGAGGTGGACCATGTTTTCCCGGACGCCGACGCTGCTGGCTGTCAGTCCCTGGTCGTCCCAATTGTATCGAATGGTCCCGGACGATTTGGGATCCGGCCAGACCTCGCCACGCAACAAGCGGAGCAGAGTGGACTTGCCGGCCCCGTTGTCGCCGAGCACAACCCAGTTTTCGCCGGGGGCAATGCGCCAGGAAATATGGTGCAGGATGCGCTTGCCCAGCGCGTGGACATCGACATGGTCAAGGGCAATCAGAGCAGTGGACATCAAAATTCCCACAGGTTGCAGTGAAAAAGGGGGCTTGGTTTTCTGAATCATTGCCAAGGGGGTCCGGGGGGGATTATCCACCTCTGGTGGCCGCAACGATGATCCAGGCACAATATTTTATACTGTGCGCGGGCATAAGTGACACTTCCTGTTCCGTCATTCCCGCGTAGGCGGGAATCCATTTGGCCTGTTGGACCTCCTGGATTCCCGCCTGCGCGGGAATGACGATGACAGGTCCAGCATCA
>JADFYM010000025.1 GCA_015233035.1 Magnetococcales bacterium | reverse complement strand
GGGACTATGCTGAAAATCCGGTCAATGTCCCAAAATATTGAATGGGGGGGCAGTGAGGTGTCTGCTGACGAGGCCCAGATCCTGGGCAATAAATTTGGACCGTGGAGGCCGTTTTTGGACACCCCACCACAGAAGCCAGCGCGTCCCTCTACGCTGACCGTGCGTAGCGGTGTGATGATCTCCGATGCGAGCAATAAGCCACTACCACCGCGAGGCAAAAAGTGATTCCATTTGGCTGACCAGTACGATAGGAAGGGGTGTCTCCCAGGGAAATTCCGAATTAAAGGGACAAATACTAGTTTCCGGGAGGGCGTTGGTAATGCCCAGGCCGATCATTTCCCGTTTGCGAGCGTTGGTGACTGGCACAGGTAAACCTGATATGCTTGTCTCATGAACAAAGTCGCCCAACCCCTCGACCGCTTGTTCAATGTACTCCTGTTGCGTTTCAGATGCGGTGTTTACCGAAAAACCTCTCATGTCGCCTGCTTGCCGGAAGCCTTGCAAGTCGAGTGGTTGCATTACGCCTTGTCTCTCGAACAACGGATTGCCAAGGAGGACCAAACCGCCGGGATGGCCCCGGAAGAACGGCAACACCTGCTCGTGGAATCACTGGATGCTGCCGCCCGCTTGAATCCGTTGCAGGAAATTTCCGATCCGGTTGCCTGGCAACGGGAAATCCGCCGGGATCGTCCTCTTGAGTGGTGCCTTGCGTTGACCTGACACACCCTCCAGAAAAACGGTGCGCAGAATATCCGTCCCGCCCTTTTTGAAAACGTGATAAATATCGATAAATCACTGCCATATCATGGCGTTTCCCGAGCGATGAACAACCACGCACGTCGATCCGTGCAGGTCATTACAAAAATTTTTCAGTCCAGCCTCTCTTTTTAACTGCTTTTTTCCGCTTGAAGCGTTATAGTCAGCTTTAACGAAACTTACTGACAGGCCACGAGGAAGAGACGTGAATCTTGCCAGTTGTCTGCTCCTGGACGCTTTGTCGGTCGTGGTGCTGACCACGACCGGTGGCTCGTCCGCAATCCAGGCGGAGAATCCGTAAAATGCCGAGTGACCGCACCAAGCCGCCCTCCATGACGGCACCCGCTGGGGCCGGGCGACGCTCACGCGCCCTCCTGCCGGGCAAAGTGCTGGCCGCGTTCGCCGTAGCGGTGGTCGCCATTGGCGTGATTGCCGAGATATCCTATCAGTCGCTACAGTCTGGCACGGCCATCGTGCTGTCCGTCAACCACACGAATGCGGTGCGGCAACATCTGGATCTGTTTTTGTCCGCTCTGGCGGATGCCGAGACCGGCCAGCGCGGCTTCCTGCTCACCGGGCTCGAGTCTTTTCTGGAGCCCTACACCCGCGCGCTCACGGTGCTGTCCGGCGAGATGGCGACGTTGCGCCGGATGGCCGTGCGTCCCGACCAGCAGCACTCTCTCAACATACTCGAACCGCTCACGACCCAAAAGCTGGACGAATTGGCCCAGACCATCACCCTGCAGCGGGCGGGGCGGGCCGATGCGGCGGTCGAGATCGTGCGCAGTGGTCGTGGCAAGCTGCTCATGGACCAACTGCGGGCCGTGATCGCGGAGATGAATGCCGTGGAGGTGCGTCTGCTGGCGGAGCGCACGCAGGCGTGGCAGGAGAGCGTGACAGGGTCGACCTCCGTCCAGTTCGGCGGCTCGGGGGTGCTGCTCGGTGTGGTCCTGTTGATCGCATGGTTCGCCGCGCGCGACTTTGGCACCCTCGAGGCCGAGGCGTGGCTGCGCCGGGTGCAGATCGCGTTAAACTCACGGTTGCAAGGCGATCTGCGTGTCGACTCCCTCGGTGAAAAAATCCTGGGCGTGCTGGTGGAAAACCTGGATGCCCAGGTCGGCGCGGTATACGTGACCGAACCGGGTGCACGATTGCGCCGGGTGGCGGGTCACGGACTCGATCTGTCGCAGGAGCAGGGTGCTCTGCTGCGCCTCGGCGAGGGGCTCACCGGCCAGGCGGCGCAGGATAACCGGGCGGTGCATGTGCGCGACTTGCCGGAGGGATATCTGCGCGTCACGTCGGCGGTGGGTCGCACCACCGCACGCGAACTCCTCATCGCGCCCGCGAGCGCAGACGGTGCGGTGTATGCCGTCACGGAGCTTGGCTTTCTGCATCCGGTCAGCCCAACGGAATTTGCGGTCTTGGGCCGCGTGTCGGAGACCATCGCCATCGCGCTGCGCACCGCCCAGGATCGCAGTCGTCTTGAGGAACTGCTGGAGGAGAATCAGCGGCAGGCCGAGGCGTTGCAGACGCAGCAAGAGGAACTGCGTGTCTCGAACGAGGAGCTGGAACAAGGGAACCACACCTTGCAGATCTCGCAGGCCCAGCTCGAAAATCAGCAAGCCGAGTTGGAACAGACCAACACCCAACTCGAGGAGCAAACCCAGTCTCTCGAGCGGCAACGCGACGAACTGGCGGTAGCCAGCGCGGAGTTGCAGCGGGCGAGCGTCTACAAATCCGAGTTTCTCGCCAACATGTCGCACGAGTTGCGGACGCCGCTCAACAGTTCGCTGATCCTGTCCAAGCTGCTCGCCGACAATCGCGAGGGCAACTTGAACCCGGAGCAGATCAAGTTTGCCCAGACAATCTACGCGGCGGGTAATGATCTGTTGACACTGATCAACGATATTCTCGATCTGTCGAAGATCGAGGCTGGCAAGCAGGATGTGCGGCCAGAGTCGATTCCGCTTGCGCGCCTCCTCGACGACCTCGCGAACATGTTTCAACCGGTAGCGGCGCAGAATCGGCTCGAACTCGCACTGCGGATGGAAGCGGGCGTGCCCGACACCATCGAGACCGATCCGACCCTGCTCCTGCGGATACTGAAAAATCTGCTCTCAAACGCGCTCAAGTTTACCGAGCGCGGCGGGGTTGCGCTCGTGGTCGGAGCCACGGACGGGCGCATCCGGTTTGACGTGCGCGACACGGGCGTCGGGATCGCGGCGGATCAACACGAGGTGATCTTCGAGGCGTTCCGTCAGGCCGACGGCAGGAGCAACCGCAAGTTTGGCGGCACCGGCCTTGGCCTGTCGATTGCGCGCGACCTGGCACGGATGCTGGGCGGCGATCTGCGCGTCGAAAGCACACCGGGATGCGGAAGTCTGTTCACGCTGTCGTTGCCGGCGCGCCATGCGGCGCAGGATGCCACACCACGCCCCATGGCTCTGCTCCCGCAGCGCGTCCCCGACGCACTGGCTGCGCCGGGTGGCTGTCTGACACCGGCGGAGGATGATCGCGACCGGTTGGCATCGACCTCTCGCTCCCTGCTCATTATCGAAGACGATCCCGTCTTCGCGCGCATCCTCTACGATCTTGGCCGCGAGCTGGACTTCCAGGGCCTGCTGGCGGCGACCTCCGAGGACGGTCTGGCCCTGGCGAAGCGGTACCGACCCAGCGCGATCCTGCTCGATGTCGGTCTGCCGGATCGCTCAGGCCTTTCGGTTCTGGAGGCCCTCAAACGGGATCCGCTGACGCGGCACATTCCGGTTTACATGATTTCGGCCTCGGACAACGCCAAAACCGCGCTGGAGATGGGCGCGGTCGGCTATGCGCGCAAGCCCATCGAGCGCGAAGGACTCCTCCAGGCGATCCGGTGCCTCGAAGTCAAGTTTACCCAGCGGCTCCGCCGCGTGTTGATCGTCGAAGACGATCCCGTCTTGAGAGAGAGCACGGCTCTCCTGCTCGCCGCCGCCGATGTCGAGACTGTTGCGGTCGGGAGCGTGGCCGCCGCCCTCGAGCACCTCGGCACCACGACCTTTGATTGCGTCGTGCTCGATCTGTCCCTGCCTGATCGGAGTGGGATTGAGCTGCTCGGTGAGATGTCTCACGGAGACCAGTCCCGTGTGCCGCCGGTGATCGTCTATACCGGCCGTTCATTGTCACAAGATCAGGTCCACGATATCGAGCAGTTTTCGGAATCGATCATCATCAAGGGCGCGCGCTCCCCGGAGCGACTGCTCGATGAGGTGACGCTGTTTTTGCACCAGGTGGAGTCCGAGTTGCCCGCAGAGCGGCAGCGCATGTTGCGCGATGCCCGCAACCGCGAGGCCGTGTTCGAGGGGCGTCACATCCTCATCGTCGAGGACGATGCGCGCAACGTGTTCGCCGTGACGAGTATCTTCGAGCCCAAGGGTGCCCAGGTCGAGATCGCGCGCAACGGGCGCGAGGCTCTCGAGCACTTGCGCCTGCACCCCGGTGTGGATCTCGTCCTGATGGACATCATGATGCCGGTGATGGATGGCCTGGAGGCGACCAGGGAGATACGCAAGCAGCCCCGGTTTGCCAAACTGCCGATCATCGCGCTCACGGCCAAGGCGATGCTCGATGATCGGGAAAAATGCCTCGCAGCGGGCGTGAACGACTTTATCGCCAAGCCGCTCGATGTCGACAAGCTGCTGTCCCTCGCCCGTGTGTGGGTCCGCAAGTGATGGAGCAATCCCTCCACGACCTCGAACTCGGCCTCCTGCTCGACGCCATCTATCTCACGTACCACTATGACTTTCGGAGCTACGCGAAGGCATCGCTCACGCGCCGCATCAGGACGGCACTCGGTCACTTTCGCTGTGCAACAATCGCCAGGCTCCAGGAGCGCGTACTCCGTGAGCCGCCGTTGTTCGCCGAATTGCTGCGCTTCCTGACCGTCCAGGTGAGCGAAATGTTCCGCGATCCGACATACTACCGCGCACTGCGGGAGCAGGTGGTCCCTTATCTGAAAACCTATGCGTCGCTGAAGATCTGGGTCGCGGGCTGTGCCACGGGCGAGGAGGCCTATTCGCTCGCGATCATGCTTTACGAAGAGGGGCTCATCGACCGCACCCTGATCTACGCGACCGACATCAACCCGGAGAGCCTGCGCACGGCGGAAGAGGGGGTATACAGGATCGACCGCTTCACAAAGTTTACCGAAAGTTACCAGCTTGCGGGCGGGCGCGCCTCACTCGGCGACTATTACCTGGCGGGCTATGGCGGAGCCGTGCTCGACCGCAGTTTGAAGAAGGCGATCCTGTTTTCCGACCACAGTCTGGTGACCGACACGGTCTTCGCGGAGATGCAGTTTGTCTCATGCCGCAACGTGCTCATCTATTTCGAGAAGGGACTCCAGGAACGCGCGCTCGGGGTGCTGAGCGATTCACTCTGCCACAAGGGCTTTCTCGGTCTCGGGCTCAAGGAGACGTTGCGCTTTTCGCCGCACGCGGTGGCGTACACGGAGCTCGTGCCGGACGTGCGCATCTACCGCAAGATTTAGATGCGCGACCTGGAAGCCATCGTGATCGGCGGCTCGGCGGGGGCACTTGATGCACTGCTCTCGATCCTGCCCACGCTGCCCGCACAGGTGTTGTGCCCGATCATCCTCGTGCTGCACCTGCCGCCCGCGCAGCCGAGCCAGCTGCCGGCGATCCTGTCCCGGATCTGTGCGCGGACCGTGTGCGAAGCCGAGGACAAGGTGCCGCTCTGCGACCAAACGATTTATGTCGCGGCACCGAACTATCACCTCCTGATCGAACGGGATCGCTCGCTGTCACTGTCGATTGATGCACCCGTCCATCATTCGCGTCCGGCGATTGACGTGCTGTTCGCCTCGGCCGCCGACGCCTACGGACCGGCGGTGGCTGGCCTGCTGCTCTCCGGTGCGAACGAGGATGGCGCGGAGGGGCTTGCCCAGATTCGGCAGGCCGGTGGATTGGCGATCATCCAGGATCCGGCGACGGCCTCTTTTCCGATCATGCCCGAGGCGGCCATACGGCGCGTCGGACCCTCCGCCCATGTGGTCAGACTCCAGGATATCGGAGCTTTCTTCAATACAAGACGATAAAACCCGGCCTGGAGGCTTACCGTTGTGATGACGTACAAACCGATCAAGTTTCTGCTCGTTGACGACAAGAACGCGAACCTGTTCGCGCTCGAAGCCATTATCCGGCGCGAGGGTCTGGAAGTGCTTTTGGCACGCTCAGGCTCCGACGCGCTCGAACTGTTGCTCGTCAACGACGTGTCGCTGGCACTGATCGACGTGCAAATGCCCGTGATGGACGGCTTTGAACTGGCCGAGTTGATGCGCGGGGTCGAGCGCACCAAGCACGTGCCGATCATCTTCGTGACGGCTGGAACCCATGATGCGCAGCATGTGTTCAAGGGCTACGAGTCCGGTGCCATCGACTTTCTGTTCAAGCCGCTCGATCCGCATATCCTGAAGAGCAAGACGGACGTGTTTTTCGATCAGGCGCGCCAGCGTCAGGATGTCTTGCAGATGCTCCGTATCAACGAGACGCTCATCGGCATCCACGGACACAATCTGCGCAACCCGCTCGCCACGATCATCACGGGAACGGCATCGCTCCTGCGACAGAACACCAACGAAGCCCATCAGGGTATCTTGCGCAATATGATGGTGGCGAGTCATCGCATGACCGAGATGATCGAGCAGTTGCTCTATCTGACCCGGGCCACGCTCAAGGGTGGGTTTGTCTCCTTCTCGTATGAGCGCAAGCCTCTCGATATCGGGGAGATTGTCCAGCGCACCGTCGACGAGTTGCGTGCGACAAGCCCGGATCGCGCGATTGTGCTCGAAACCGCTGGTGATTGCACGACGTGGGGTGATCCCAATCGGCTGCTGCAACTGTTTTTCAATCTGGTCGGCAATGCGTTCCACCACGGGACGCAGGGCACCCCCATCGTGTTGAACATCGCCGGAGAGGAACGCGAGATCGTGATCCGTATCCGCAACAGTGGTGTCATCTCGCCTGAGTTGTTGCCGACCATCTTTGAACCGTTCGGGGGCCGAACCGACATCTCCTCGCGCTACGGCGGTCTTGGGCTTTTCATCTCCCAGCAGATCGCGATGGCGCACGACGGCACCATCGCCGTCGACTCGATAGCCACGACAGTCGTCGTCACCGTGCGCCTGCCACGGGTGCTCGAGCACGGCAACTGAGGCCTTGATGTCTGACCTGGAGCAAGCGGCCAGAAAAAATGTGGAGCCGCACGATGAGGAATTGCCTTTTTTCTTCTCCTTTTGCTACTATTCTCCAAGACCTGCGGAATCACCCCCTTGTGTGGCTGCAGGTTCTGGACGCGCTGTACCAGGTACAGTGACGCATAAATGAAGTCTTAAAAATTCCAATGGCATGCATGGTGTCAATAGGGAGATAAAAAGTGTCCGGGTGTGCATTATTGATAAGCGTAGCGAGGTTATTGCTAGGATTGGTTCTCATGGCAGTGTTTGCAATATTAGTGTTTTCGTGGTTTTTTATTGCGATTCCTTCGTGCGATGTCCTGTCAATAATGACAGAGATTGTTTTTGTGGTGGCAGCGGTATTGATTGGTGGTCTTGGCTGGTGTGGAATGCGTCTTATCATTGGCCCGATGAATTCCCTGGAAGAGTAATAGTTTTAAATGACCTTAGTGTGATTTTGTGCCGCCATTCATCACCTGTAGGCGCATAACCTGACATGTAATCATTGCAACTAATACCAAATTGCAATCAGACGGGTAACGACGTTGGCTGCGTCGTTACGGCACGCGGTCGTGAGTGACACTTCCTTATGCCGTCATTCCCGCGCAGGCGGGAATCCAGCCAGCCCCGCAGAACGCCTGGATTCCCGCTTTCGCGGGAATGACGATAACGGGTGTCCGTGCCTGTCGCCTTGTTCCCCGTTCGATTGCAATTTGGTATGACCGTGATCAACCCGCTGGAGACACTGGCATGAACCACGCTTGCCACAACGTCGCTTTGGTACCGTGCCTGCCTGGGCCAGCGAAAGAATAGCCAAGGCCGAACCGACTGCTCTCATGCCGTTGCCGTTGCTGGCGTCCTGCATTTCGCAAAAAAAATTGCCACCACAGCAAATTTTGCTTGATTCTTGTGTGCGGGAGGGGAATGATACCCCCCTGTATGGCATATTGTGCAGTGTTGGGACTGTTCAACAGTGTTCTTTTGTGGAATCCGGTTGATCCGCCCTGTTTGGTTGTTTTTACACGCTTTGGGTCGGGTGATAAACCACCCTTTTGTCAAATAAATTCTTTTTCGGTTTGAAATTGGTATAGTCATTAGAATCCGAGGATACGCTCATGCAACGTAACCATTTAACCAAGCCAAGGTTGTCCTTGTTGATTCTAGTCATTCCCGGCATTCTTTGGTTTGGGGTGTTGGTGGCTGGTTTTCAGGGGTTGATGACTATTCGTGACAATCAAACCATTGCCCGCCAGGACCGCGAGCAACTCAATTTGGGGGTGCAGACGGTCAATCTGATCGGGGACATGCAGTTCCATATCAAGGCACAGATCCAGGCGTGGCGCAATCTGTTGCTGTACGGGCAGGATCCCGCCAGGCGGGCCGAGTATGGGCAGGTGTTTGCGACGCGAGAGCAGTCGGTGCAAAATCTTCTCAAGCGATTGTCCAGCGATCTCCAACGGTTGGGCGTGGACGACTATGATCTCCAACGGGTGAGTGAATTGCGGGAGCAGCATCGTACCATGGGTACGCACTACCGGGCCGCATTGCAACTTTTTATCGATAGGCTGGCGGCCAATGCCACGGTGGGAGATGCCTCCCATGCGGCGGACCAACTCTTCGTCGGCCAGGATACGGTCGCCAGTGACAAGACCGATCAACTCGCGGAAGCCGTCACCGGTCATGTCCAGAATCTGGTCAAACTGGCTGGAGAACGGGACGATGCCTGGTTTTCCGGGGAGGCTCGCCGGGTGGCGGTGGTGTTGATCGGGCTGGGCCTGGTTGTGCTGCCCTTCTCCTTTTTCGTGGTGCGCAACCAGGTGATCTGGCCCATCACACTGATGACCGCCGCCATCGAGCAGGTGGCGAACGGCAACCTCAAACAGCGCGTCTCTGCGCAAAAAGTGGACGAATTGAGCCGGATGAGCCTCTCCTTCAACCGAATGACGGAAGAGTTGGACCGGATCCAATCCGGGTTGCAGGAGGAGCGGGACAAACTGACCACCATTATTGTCTCTGCCCAGGAGGGGATTGTGGTGACGGATCGGCAGGGCGAGGTGGTGTTGATCAACCCCGCCGCCGAAAGACTGCTCCAGAAAACGCCCGAACGCATCCATCAGGAGGGCTTTTTGCGTCTTTTGGACGACCCGGACTATCTGCGTGCCCATCTGGAACGCTCCGGCAATGAGATTCCCTCGACCATTGTTTATCTCAACCGGGTGTTGAACATCTGCGCCAGCACCATCCATACCCCCGAAGGGATTCCCATCGGTTCGGCGGCACTCCTTCGGGATATTACCGAAGAAAAACGGCTGGAAAAACAGTTGAGAAGCCTCTCCAACACCGATGCCCTGACCGGATTGCACAACCGACGCCGTCTGGATGAGATTCTCAACGATGAATTCAGTCGCGCCAGACGCTATCAGCAAAGCCTGGCCGTGCTGATGCTGGATGTGGATCATTTCAAGCGGTTCAATGACGAACATGGCCATGATCAGGGGGATCGGGTATTGCAGTCCGTGGCGGGCGTGATGCAAAAATCCTGTCGGGATGTCGATTCTCCCTGTCGCTATGGGGGGGAGGAATTTTGTCTCATTCTGCCCAACACCTCCCAGGAGGGTGCCCAACGGCTGGCGGAACGGTTGCGTGCCCGTGTGGAACAGATGCGTGTGGACGACTTGCAGGTCACCACCAGCGTGGGTGTGGCCGTCTATCCGCCGCTGGGACAAAGTCCGGCGGAGTTGCTCAAGGCGGCCGATGCGGCGTTGTATCAAGCCAAAGAGACTGGTCGCAACCGGTGTTGTGTGGCCACCGCCGATTGTATGGCAACGGTTGCATAGCTGATAAAAAATTAGAAGCATAATTGTACAGTTATAGGGGTCCAGGGGGATTATCCCCCTGGTGGGGTCCAGGGGCAAAGCCCCTGGTGGGGTCTGGGGCGAAGCCCCGCGAGGCATATATACTGCGCACGGTCACAATTGACGAGTATCGTCATTCCCGCGCAGGCGGGAATCCAGGAGGTCCAACAGGCCAAATGGATTCCCGCCTGCGCGGGAATGACGGAACAGGAGGTGTCGCCTATGACCGCGTACAGTATAATATCAACCCCTTTGGGGCTTTTCCCCCACCCCCCCACCGGGGACCGTGACGGTCCCCTGCAAAAGATGTGTGCATAGGGTAGGTGGCTGAAATAATGGGGAGGTTCAAATCGAATGATGCACGGTCCAGAAGCCGTAGAAGCGACCATCCTCCTGGTGGATGATCAGCCGGAACAGTTGGATGTCATCCTGGCTGCCTTGCAGGGTTTTTTCAGAGTCTTGATTGCGACCCGAGGCGATATCGCACTGAAAATCGCCTCGGGTGGTGAGATTGATCTGATCCTGCTGGATATCATCATGCCGGGCCTGAGCGGTTATGACGTGTGTCGTCAATTGCGCCACGCTCCCGCGACCCGTGACATTCCGATTATTTTTTTGACTGTCAAAAGCGAGTATGAAGATGAGGCGTTGGGGTTGGAGGTGGGTGCGGTTGATTTTATCCGCAAACCCAGCACCCCTGCCGTCGTGCTGACCCGTTCCCGGAATATCATCGCGCTGCGCCGTGCGCAGAATGCGTTGCTGCGGCAAAATGATGAACTCCAGCAGGCCATCCAGATTCGTCGTCTGGCGGAGGCCAAACAGGTGGCGACCAACCAGGCCTTGTTGGAGCAGAATGCCCGTCTGGCCGAGGAAATCCAGCAAAGGCAGCAGGTGGAAGAGACCCTCAGACTGGGTGAATCGCGTTTTCGGGGGGCATTTGAAACTGCCGCCCATGGCATGGCCCTGGTTTCGCCCCAGGGCAAATGGCTCCAGGTCAACCCGGCCCTGTGCGCCATTGTCGGATACACGGAGGAAGAACTGCTGGCCACCGATTTCCAGACCATCACCCATCCTGATGATCTGAAGACCAACTTTGCTTATGTGCGCCAGATGCTGGCTGGCACCATTTCGACCTTTCAGATGGAAAAGCGTTATTTTCACCGGGATGGTCATGTCGTCTGGGTGTGGTTGAGCGTCTCCCTGGTGCGCGATGGCAACGGTCGGGCCCTGTATTTTGTCTCGCAACTACAGGATATCACCACCAAAAAACAGGCCGAGACCGAACTCCTGGAGACCAAGACCCAGTTGGAACTGCAAGTGGCGTGCGTCAGTCGCATCCAGGGTCAATTTATTGAATACGCCCAGCCCGATGTGGTGTTCCACATTCTGCTGGAGGAGATTTTGAAACTGACCAGCAGCCGTTTTGGCTTTATTGCCAAGGTGCGGCGCGACGACCAGGGGGTTGTCTATCTGCAAAATCTGGCCGTCTCTTCCAGTATGACCCAGGATGCAACCTGCGACCCTGTCTTGGCCCATGCGCCCTCCGGTCTTGGTTGTACCCCGTTGCATACCCTCTATGCCGAGCCTTTTCTCATTGGGCAGGCGGTCATTACCAACGATCCATCCACCGATCCCCCGCAGTGTGGGTTGCCCCCCGGCCATCCCCCGCTACAGACTTTTCTGGGTTTGCCCATCCAACGCGGGGAGGAGGTGATCGGGGTGCTGGGGCTGGCCAACCGCCCGCAAGGGTATGACACGGCCTTGCAGAAATATCTGGAGCCGGTCCTGTCCGCCTGCGCGCAAATCATCGAAGGATACAAAAACCGCAGCAAAAGGCTGGTGACCGAACAGGAACTGCTCCTGGCCAAGGAGCAGGCGGAAGCGGCCTCCCGGGCCAAGAGCGAGTTTCTCGCCGCCATGAGCCATGAAATTCGTACCCCGATGAATGTGATTCTGGGCATGTTGGAACTGTTGCGCACGGCCAGCATCAGCCTGCCGGATCGGGAGAGGGTGGAACTGGCCTTTGGTGCGGGCAAAACCCTGTTGACCTTGATCAACAATGTGCTCGATTTTTCCCGGATGGAGAGTGAGCAGCTTACGCTGGACAATGTGGATTTTGACCTGCGCCGTCTGGTCTATGAGGCCACCATGACGGTGGCCCCGCTGGCACATGCCAAGGGCATTGAGTTGACCGGTTTTTTCCCGGACGTGATCTCCTCGGCGGTGCGGGGGGATCCCATCCGTCTCAAACAGATTTTTATCAACCTGTTGGGCAATGCCATCAAGTTTACCCCGGAGGGAGGCACCGTCGAGTTGTATGGTGGTCCCGTTGGCAGCGACGCAGAACATATGGATCTGCTCTTTGAAGTGCGGGATTCGGGTATCGGGGTCTCTGCGGCGGACCAGGAAAAAATTTTCCGCCGCTTTACCCAGGTGGACTCTTCCTCCACCCGCCGCCACGAGGGCACCGGGCTGGGTCTTTCCATCTGCAAACATCTGGTGGCCATGATGGGCGGCGAGATCAACATGGAGCCCAATCCCCATACCCGATCCGGGTCGGTCTTTTATTTCAACGTGCAGTTGAACAGGCAGCAACAGGCCTATGTCCAGAGTGCCAAGGAACAACACTTTAAAGGGATGCGGGTTTTGGCCATTGCCCATGACGGGTTGTTGCGTACCCTGGTGGAGGATGCCCTGATCCCGCATGGTGCCCGTTTGGACCATGTGACCGAGGTGGGACATGCCGCAGACATTTTGCAACAGGCCGATGCCAGCGGCCAACCCTACCGATTGGCGTTGTGCAATCAAAAACCGGGCCTCAGCCATCATCGGGAATTTCGTCAATTATTGGGCTGCAACGCCCGGTTGCGTTTTATTCTGCTGACCGATTTGTTGGATCAGGGGTGGGATCAGGCCACCGAACTGCCCGGCACGGCCATCTGCCTCAAAAAGCCGATCAATGCCGACCGACTCGTGGCCGCCGTCGAATGGCTCATGCAGAACGAGGGCAGCCACCCGGTGGTGCCGGCCGATGAGCCGTACCCCACGGAATGGGTGCCTGGCGGTGGATCCATTCTGGTGGTGGACGATCAACCGGCCAATCTGATCGTGACGCGGGGCATGTTGTTCAACCTCGGCTATCGGGCCGAGCAGGTCACCACAGCGGTCAATGGTCAGGAGGCCGTCGATCTCTTTCAGGTGAGGCCGTTTGATCTGATCCTGATGGATTGTCAGATGCCGGTGATGGACGGTTTTGCCGCCACCCGCGCCATTCATGGTCTGGAAAAACAAAGGGGCGGGCGGGGGGTGCCCATTGTGGCCTTTACCGCCGACATTACGCCCCAGACCCAGGACAATATTCGCGCCTGTGGCATGGATGGTTTTCTGTCCAAGCCGGTCAGCATGGGGGATCTGCGCCAGCAACTGCGGCAATTTTCTCTCCTGCAACCGCGCCAGACGTTGGCTGTGCCGGCTGTTGTGGAGCCAGCGGAGTCGGAGGAGGTGGCCTGGTCCGGTGACGACCAACCGGAGCGGGTCGATCTGGAGGCCCTCTTGCAATCCATGCGTTTGATCGGCCTGCAAGAGGAGGATTTTCGCGCCGTGGCCGAATTGTTGTCCGAGCAATTTTTGGGACTGCTCGGCACCATGCAGCGCGCCATCGAACAAGGCGATTATCCCTCTGCCCGGGCCACGGCGCACGTCGTCAAGGGCAGCATGGCCAACACCATCTTTCCCATCCTGCAAAAGTCCACCCGTGCCCTGTATGAGGCGATACGGGCGCAGAATGAGGCCGAGGCATGCAGCGAATTGGCGCAGGTCACGCGGCTGTACCAACCCATCCAGGAGGCTTTGCTGGACTTCCTGGCCAGGGAGCCGTCATAACTGGGCGAGATTTTCTGCGTACAGATCTCCTGTTGCCAGGAAAGCCGGCAGTAGCCATTTTGCGGCCTTGATCATCGTTGCGTCCACGAACTCTCCTGGATGCCCGCCTTCGCGGGCATGACGGGAATGGGGGTATGACACGAAGTTCGCTCGTCATTCCCGCGAAGGCGGGAATCCAGGGTTCTGACTGGAATGGCCGAAACGATGATCAAGGCCCATTTTGCGCTGTCTCTTTTCCCTTCTTTCTGGTATCATTTTCTGGAATTTCGTGAAATTTCCCCCTGGGGGAAAATGGTGTGTGTGGCATGAAAGGGGGTGGGTAAAGCATGAATCTGCGCGATCTGCGTGAAACGGTGTTGAGACTGCCTCGCGACCAGGTGGCCGAGCGGGCCCATATGACCGAAGCCCGTTTGACCGCGATTGAAGAGGAGGGCGAGCCTATGGACATTGCCGAGTTGGAATGGCTGGCGATGGTCTATGGGATTGACGCAGACGTGTTGGCTGAGGATACGCTCACCCTGTCCAAGGAGTGGGGACCGGCGGTGCTGGCCCGGGATGGTGGCTACCATGCCTTTTCGACATCGGAAAAGCTGGCGATATTGAGGGTGTCACGGGCTGTTGGTGACCTCACGGAATTGAAACGCCTCGTCGGAGGGGATACCCGCAACCCAGACCTGCCATTGCAATGGAAAAGAAACAGTCAGGAGCCTTGGCAACAAGGTCGAGACATCGCGAACTTGTTGAGAAACAAGCTGGCATTGGGTGAAAGTCCCATCCGGTCATTGAGCGAGCTGATGACGGAAAATTTTCCCTGGATCAGCGTGTTGTATGCGGACATGGCGGGCGATGAACCCAGCGGTTTGGCTTTTTCGAGTCGGCAGCAAATGCCAGCCATTGTTTTGAATGTGCGGGGAAAGAATGAGATTCCGTCTGTTTTGCGTGTCAGTTTGGCGCACGAACTCTACCATCTCTTGATGGATGCAGGACAAGGCCAGCCGTTGGCGGCCTTTTCACGACATGACGAACGTCGCGAGGAAATGGAACAACGCGCGAACTCTTTTGCGGTGCGTTTTATCTGCCCGGAATCGGTATTGATAAAATTACTGGCAGAAACCAAGGATGCCCGGCTTTGTGCGCGTCGACTGATGGCGGATTATGGACTGCCCTATGCGGCGGTGCAAAATTATCTGTTTCATACCGGCCAGGTCAGTCTGCCTGAAAGCATCCCGGATGATGTGAAATCGGGGGCGGTTCAGACCGCTTGGCCCCTCGAACAACCCGTCTGTTTGCGGACATTTCCTGTGCCAGAGATTCCCTTCGAGAGGCGCACCCTGATCGCGGCACTGGCGGTGCGTGCCTATCAGACAGGAAAAATACCCAGAGACCGGTTGGCGCGCCTGTTGGATCTGACGCCTGCGGCAGATTTGGAGGCCGTCGTCTCCCACTTCGCCAGCCAGGAGGGGGCGTTGTGCAACTGCTCCTAGATGCAGATGCGTTTCTCTGTCTGCGCAAGATCAGTTTGTTGAAATGTTTGGTCGGATCACAAAAAATAAATTTGGTTATGACGAGCTATGTGGCAAGGCATGAGCTTAACGCTGTTAAACCCGATATCGATTCGCTGGTACAAGCGGCGAAGCTGACCATTGCAGGCGTGAAGCTGGGCACGTCAGAGTTTCGACAATATCGTGTTTTTCAAAGAACGCATGACAAAGGAGAGGCAGAGGCCATTGCCTGGGCCGTTACGCACCGTTCCCCCGAACTTTTTTTTGTGAGTCAGGATGCGGGTGCTTTAAGGTTGGCGAAGAATGAAAATATTCCCCATGGCAATGTGGCCAGGCTTGGTGTTGAATTGGCAAGATGGGGTATTGTTTCTGAGGCGAAGGTCAGCACTCTTTTTGCCCCATGCTATCAAAACCTAAATGCTTGTGGCCACGGATGCCCAGGGTCGTTGTGATAATCGTTTTATCTGGAGCAGCGTGGGAGGCTGGGCACCAACCGGCGTTTCTCCCTCCAGAATGACCGCAATCGCCGTGAGAGTGAATCATCGTGGACAATACCGTCATGCCTAGCCGCAACCGTACCCATCGTCTTGTTCCCGGCGCAAAAGCGGACGGTGCTGCCGGATTCAGCCTGATTGAGATGGTTGTGGTCTCGGCGATTGTCGGAATTTTTATCGCCCTGGCCGCGCCCAATCTCCTCTCCTGGATGCAGGACAACACTCTGGCGGCCCAGGCCAATGTGGTCATCGGGGCCTTCAATCTGGCCCGCAGCGAAAGCATCAAACGGGGAGAGGCGGTGACCATTTGCAGCAGTGTGGATGGGGCCTCCTGCTCCGGGAGTCTCCATTGGGAAACGGGGTGGATTCTCTTTGACGATCCCAACAATCCGGGGGTGCGGGATGCGGGCGAAAGCATCATTCGCGTCCATGAAGCCCTCGCCCTGCTGACCTTGCGCAGTACCATCAGTCGGGTCACCTTCAGTGCCAATGGTTTCAGTTCCGGCTTTGCCGGTACCTGGACCTTGTGTGACAGCCGGGGAGCCGCCACCCCCCCTTCCGCCACCCATCCCTTGGGAATCACCCTCTCCAATACCGGCCATGTCCGTTCTGCCACGGGGGTGCTGACATGCCCATAAAACCCGCCAACGGTTGTGCCAGGGCGAGCGGTTTTACGCTCATTGAAATACTCATCACCCTGCTGGTCCTCTCCGTCGGTCTGCTGGGGTTGGCCATGTTGCAGACCAGGACGATCCAGGCAACCCACAGTGCCTATTTGCGCAGTCAAGCCTCCTGGCTGGCCTATGATATTCTGGAGCGGATGCGGGCCAACCTGCCGGCGGCCCAGGCCGGTGCCTATGTCACCAACTATGGCGTCACCTATCCGTTGACCGATTGTCTGACGGTCACGTGCAGCACGGCGCAAATGACCGCTTTCGATCTGTACCAATGGAAGAGCGATCTGGCCGCCCGTTTGTCGGCGGGAGATGGGGCGGTCGCACTCAATACGGTCAACGCCACCACCCAGATTTTTACCATCTCCGTGCGCTGGGATGACAAGCGCACCGGCCTGGCGGCCAGCTTTGTGACCTTCACCCTGGTGAGCCAGTTATGACCCGCCTGACGGCCCAGCGAGGCATGACCCTGATCGAGTTGATGATTGCCATGACCCTGGGCTTTATCCTGCTGGCGGGCACGGTGACCATCCTGGAGAGCAACAAGGCCACCTTCCGCAGCAATCAGGCCATCGCCCGAATGCAGGAAAATGCCCGGTTTATCCTGGATATTCTCTCCCGCGAAATCCGGCAGACCGGCTATATGGGGTGTGCCAGCAGCCCCGCCCTGATCCATAACGTCTTGAACACGGCGGCGGCGGCCTATGTCAGCGAGGGGTGGGCCTTCAACTATAACAATGCCTTGTATGGCTATGACAACGGGACGCCTGCGGCCTTTCCGGCGGCCTTTGCCGCCAGCGTGCTGGCCGGGAATGATGCCCTCGTCCTGCTGGGCATGGATGCCCAGAACATCTTTCATGTCGCGGCCCACAGTCCGGGCACCAACCAGTTCACCCTGACGACCAGCCATAATTTGCTGGCCAATGAGGTGGCGGTGGTCTCGGATTGTCAATCCGGGGCCATCTTTCAGATTACCGGCGTCGCAACGCCCAGTTTGAGCTATGGCGGGGCGGGGAGTATCGGCAATCTCTCCACCTGTCTGAGCCCGACCTGTCCGTTGGTGAAAACATTCGGCACCGATGCCCTGCTGGCCCGGTTGCGGGCCACCGCTTTTTATATCGCGACGGGGGCCACCGGGGAACCCGCCCTGTGGTGGCGACGACTGACCGGCGGCACCGTGGTGGCCGAGGAACTGTTGTCCGGGGTGGAAAACATGCAGATACTCTATGGGTATGATGCGGATAATGACCTGGTGCCCAATCAATACCTGACGGCAGCCGATGTGACGACCAAGGGAGTGTGGGGCAATATTGTCTCACTGCGCATCGGCTTCCTGATGCGCAGCGAAGACGGGATTCGTGCCCAGGTGGATACCAATACCTATGCGGTGGTGGGGACCAATGTCGGCCTGGTCGGCACGCCCAGTCATCCGCAGGATCGTCGTTTGCGCCAAGTGTTCAGCACCACCATTCAACTGCGCAACCGGGGGACATGATGGGACGACTGGGCTGCATGATCAAGGGGGTCCAGGGGGGATTATCCCCCCCGGTGGGGTCCAGGGGCGAAGCCCCTGATGGGGCGGGGGACAACGACCGGGGTTCGGTGTTGATCATTGCCCTGATTTTTCTCGTGGTGCTCACCCTGTTATCCCTCTCCACCTCACAAACCACGGTCATGGATGAGCGGATGACCAGCAACAGCAAGGATCGACAGTTGGCCCTGCAAGCGACCGAAGCCGCCACGCGGGATGCCGAAAGTCTGTTGGAGTCTTTTGTTTCCATCGCCGCCTTCACCGGTACGGGCGGTCTGTTGCGTACCATGGACGCGGAACCCAACTATTTGGACGCCACGCAATGGACCAGCACCCATTCCATGGCCTATCGGCAGACCATTGCCGGGGTGGCAGCACAGCCGCGTTTTATCATCAAAATGGTGGGGGAGATTGTGCCGTTGAGCAACACCAAGAGTTTGAATATCGGGGGGTATGGTCAACAGGGAGGGGGCAAGACCTATGGTTTCCGCATTACGGCCCGAGGCAGTGGTGGTACCGGCACGGCGGCTGCGGTGATACAGTGTGATTATGGCAAGGCGTTTTAGGCGTCTTGCCCGACACGGATCCTGTGCAATGCGATTTTTAAATCATTATAGGTAATTGCAAAATGTCCGATCCCGTCATTCCCGCGAAAGCGGGAATCCAGCCATCCCTCGAACTCCTGGATTCCCGCCTGCGCGGGAATGACGTTTTTTTCATATTCTCGTGCATTTTGCAATTTCCTAATTATCAAGGGGGTCCGGGGGGGATTATCCCCCCCGGTGGGGTCCAGGGGCAACGCCCCTGGTGGGGGTTTGGGGGCGAAGCCCCCAACAACGGCCTCGACCCGTCCCGTCACCACCGTTTTTGGTCCATGATCTGGAATGGATAAGGGGTGCCTGTTCATGAAATTATACCAAACCTTCCGGATGCGGTTGCATCGTATACTGCACACGGTCATCCGTGACACTTCCTGTTCCGTCATTCCCGCGAAAACGGGAATCCATTTGGCCTGTTGGACTTCCTGGATTCCCGCCTGCGCGGGCATGACGAGACGCATCCATTGTGACCGTGCGCCGTGTACCTCTCTCGGGATGCGTCGCTTTTCATTCGGGGCTTCGCCCCGGACCCCACCAGGGGCTTTGCCCCTGGACCCCACCAGGGGGATGATCCCCCTGGACCCGCAGAACCATATACCTCAACAGGGGTATGGTTTAAAGACTTTCCTGGCGGTTTTGCTGCTGCTCACCTGGCCCCTCCTGGCCGAAGGCGCATCCTGGGTGCAACTGCCCGGCCTCCTGGCCAACAGCCCACTGTTTCTCAGTACCGCCGTGGATGCCAATGTCTTCCTCCTCCTGGATGATTCGGGCAGCATGGATTGGGAGGTTTTGGTGCCAGGCACCCTGTTGGCCCCCGGCGATGACAGCGGCGCGCCTTCCTATGCCCCCACCTCCACCGCCACCACCAGCAACGGACGGGATCGCTATTATATCTTGCCCGGCAAATATGATCTCTATGAATCCAATGAATCCAGCAATAAATACAGCTATCTGATGCCAACAGAGGCCTCCGTCGCCGCCACCTGGCGCGCCCGGGAATATCATTACAACACCCTCTATTACAACCCGGCGATCACCTATACCCCCTGGCCCGGCGTGGACGCCAGCGGCAACCCTCTGTACACCAACAGCACACCCGCCGCCGCCCCGATGAATCCCATCAACCAGGCCGGCAGCAAGCTCAACCTGACCGCCAGCATCACCTACCAGAATTGCCTGACCAGTTCATGCAGTTCCTACACCTCCGAGACTGTTTTTCCGGCGCATTATTATATCTGGACCGACAGCAACAATAATGGTCTGGTGGACAGCAGCGATGCCCATACCCTGGTGGAGATCAAGCCCGCCACCCCGACCTACCTGGGCGGTACCACCCGCACCGACTGCGCGAGTGCTCCGACCTGTACCTATGCCGAAGAGATCCAAAATTTTGCCAACTGGTATACCTACTATCGCAAGCGGATCTATCTGGCCAAGCGCGCCCTGGGCAAAATTATTTTCGACAGTCGCAACGCCCGCATGGGGATGTGGACCTACAATGCCGGGTTTCAATGCAACACCGCCGCCATGTCCAACGCCACCAACAAGCTGACCTTGTTGCAAAAACTCTACGGATTGGTGATCGCGGCCAACGGCACCCCGGCCCGCTCGGCGTTAAAGGGGGTGGGCGATCTGTTTGCCAAAAGCACCTTGTCCACCACCGCCTCCACCTGCGCCACCTCTTCCTCCACCTCGCCAATCTTAACCGCCGCTGCGGGTGGAACCTGTCAACAAAATTTTAATATTCTCATCACCGATGGCTATTGGAACGGGGACAGTGGTTTTTCGGCGGTCGGCAACGCCGATGGGACGGGCAGTACCGGTTTTGAAGGCTACCCCTATGCCGACAGTTATCTGAACACCCTGGCAGACGTGGCCATGTATTATTACAAGACGGATCTGCAACCCGGTCTGGCCAACCAGGTGCCCGCCATTCCCGGGGTGGATGCCGCCACCCATCAACATCTGGTCAACTTTACGGTGGGTTTGGGGGTGACCGGCACCCTGGATCCGACGACCGATCCCAAGAGCGCGGGCTTTGCCTGGTCCAATCCCACCACCGGTGTGGATGACGGGCGCAAGATTGACGATCTCTGGCATGCCGCCTACAACAGCCGGGGCAGTTTTTATAATGCCAACGATCCCAACACGTTGGAGACTGCCTTGAACGGCACCATCAAATCCATTGCCGACCGGACCGGCAGTGCGGCGGCGGTGGCCTTCAACTCCAGCAGTCTGGGCACCAACAGTGCCGTCTATCTGGCCACCTTCAACTCGAACAAATGGAGTGGCAATCTCTCGGCCTACGCGCTGGATCCCACCAACGGTGTGGTCGCCACCACCGCCCTGTGGGGAGCAGCGGCGGTTCTGGATGGTCGTGACCTGACCACCTCCCCCCGGACCATCTTGACCTATAACGGGACGAGCGGGGTGCCGTTCCAGTGGGCCAATCTCACCACCAGCCAGAAAAATGATCTGAAAACCAATGCCACCGGGGGCGTGGATGTGGATGCCACCGGCACGGCCCGGCTGAACTATCTGCGCGGCGATACCAGCAACGAAGGGAGCGGGTTGGAATTTCGGCCCCGTGACAGTCGGCTGGGCGATATTATCGACTCCGCCCCGGTTTATGTGGGGGCACCCTCTCTGGGCTGGCCAGACACCGCGCCCTTTCCGACCGGCAGTTCGGCCTATTCCACCTTTGTGGCCGCGCAGGCCCATCGCACCGACATGATCTATATTGGTGCCAATGATGGCATGTTGCACGGTTTTCGCGGGACGGACGGCCAGGAGATGCTGGCCTATGTGCCGGGCTCCTTGTACGCAGCCGGTGTCGCCGCCAGCGGCCTGCACTATCTGACCAACCCCAGCTACAACCACCTGTACTATGTGGACCAAACCCCCACCGTCAGTGATGTGTTTATCAACACCAGCACGGCGGCCGCCTGGCATACGGTGCTGGTGGGTACGTTGCAGGGGGGTGGTCGCGGGGTGTTTGCCCTGGATGTGACCGATCCCGCCCAGTTTGCGGAAAGCAATGCCGCCCGCCTGGTGCTCTGGGAGTTTACCAGTGCCACCAACAATGATCTGGGTTATACCTTTGCGCAGCCGACCGTGGCCCTGGTCAGAGATGGCACAAACCACTATCGCTGGGCGGCCATTTTTGGCAATGGCTATAATGCGACCGGCAATTATCCCGCCAAACTGTTCATTGTCTATCTGGACGGAGGGTTGACGGGCACCTGGACGCTGGGTACCGATTATCGCGTCATTTCTACCTGTCTGCCCACCTTTACCGGCAGTGACTGTGTGGGCACGGCGACTTTTCGTAACGGTCTTGCCACGCCCGCCGTGGTGGATACCAATGGCGACGGGGTGGCGGATCGGGTCTATGCGGGCGACATGAAGGGCAACATGTGGGCCTTTGACCTTTCCAACAGTTCGCCAACCAACTGGGGGGTGGCCTACAGCAGCAGTGGTTCCCCGGTCCCCCTGTTTACCGCCACCACCAATCAAAGCATCACCGCCAGGCCGGTGGTGGCCAAAAATCCCAACGTGGCCGACACCTCTGCCAATGTGCCCAATTTGATGGTCTATTTCGGGACGGGGCAATATATTGCCAGTGGGGACAATACCAGCACCTATGCGCAGAGCTTTTATGGCATCTGGGACAGCGGGACCAACAGTCTGACGCGCACCAATCTGGTGGCGCAAACCTTTCAGAGCAGCACCGATTCGACCTTGCGCATTTTATCCGGCAACAGTGTCGACTATACCGCGAAGAGTGGGTGGTATATCGACCTGCCGGGCAGCGGGGAACGGGTGGTGACCGATCCCATTTTTCGGGATAATGTGGTCTTTTTCAATACGTTGATCCCGTCCACCAATCCGTGTTCCGGGGGTGGTTCCGGCTGGTTGATGTCGGTCAAGGCGTTGAACGGGGGCTCGCCCGACAGTCCGGTGTTTGACAAGAATGGTGACGGGAAGGTGGATGCCAATGACAAGCTGAACGGTGTGGCTCCCAGTGGGCAACTGGTTGCCAACGGCATCCCCGCCGAGTCGGCCATACTCAGCAATGAGCAGTATACTCCGACCAGTACCACGACCACCGGGTCGGCCATCGGGCAGCGTACTCTTTCTGGATTGACCGAACGCACGGGGCAACTGTCCTGGCACGAACTGGTGGCACCGTGAAGTTGCGGGTCGCTCCACACCCCTTTTTTGATTGCCATGGGAGGCGTTGAAAAACAGATGCAACCACGCGGTACACCAGGGTTTACGTTGATTGAATTGTTGATTGCCGTGGTGATCATCGGCATTTTGCTGGCTCTGGCCTTGCCCAATTATCTGACGACGGTCACCAAAGCCGCTCGTTCCGATGGCCAATCACTGCTTATGCAGGTTGTGCAGAGCGAGGAACGCTATTTTACCGAAAATCTCACCTATACCAGCGGTCTGGCGAACATGGGGTATGTTGCGGATCCGGCGGTATCGGCACAGAAATATTATCAGGTTGCCATTTTGACTCCGGCGGCGGCGGCGGTGGTGTTGGGCTCGGCCTGTCCGATCAGCACCTGTTTTGTCGCGGTCGCCACCCCGCAGGGCAGACAGGCGAGCGATGGCCGCCTGGCCATCGCTTCGAATGGGCAAAAATATTTTGACCGGAATAATAATGGCAGTTATGCGGATGCGAATGAGAATAATTGGGATTGATGGCTGGCGGCAGGTATGGACGGTAAGAGGATTGTTTTTCCTGGGATCGCGGGCGTTTCGCCCGCTGCAAATGAAAGCCGGTTGGGTAGCCAACTACCCGGATGTATGCGCAATCATATGCGCGCGCAGAACGGCATTCATCCGGGTCTGATAGCCGCGCGCTTCGCCTTCTTGGCGGCGAAATTATTCATTGTTGCTGGATGGGGCGATAAAATTTTCCTCGTTCTGCTTCCGACCAGTCCGTTTTCTCTGGCCTGTCGGACAAGTCGATCTGATCGTCCGCCATCTCTTTAATGGCTTGTAATTGTGTCTGTTGTTCCTGAGTCAAAACCGTGTGTTGGCCCGTCTTCATTGTACAGCCTCCGTTCGCCGGGAGTTGCATGTTGTCAAACAATATGGGACGGGGGAATGACTACTCTTGGCCGGTTGAAAAGGTCGCAGGGGGAGGGTGATTCGGTTTGTGGTTCACAATCCAATAGGCGCGACAGGGTAAATCTGGGGAATGGCAGCGATAGATTATAATAATAAAAACTGTTTGAATCGACGGGAGAACGCATAGTGCGACGGCTTTCCTTGATGTTTCCCAGGTTGGTTTTCATTTTATTCGAGCGGGAAGAAAATAAAAGATAGACCAATTCATACCGAATCTCTTTTCCATCATGGAGAAAGAGAAGTTCTCGCAAATAACGAATGAATACAGAAGAACAACAAAGTTGCACAACTGCGCCCGATGTGTCCTTCGATTTCAATTCGATCAAAACAAACCAATATTTTCCACCGTAATAACAAAAAACAACATAATCGCACCCCTTGTGTAACATTTTTTTGCCTGGATGCAGGAAAGGTGACTTTGTTAAGAACTCACCTTTATTTGACATGTCCAGTCGAAACACAACAGAGTTGGGAGGGATTCGGAGTGCAATTTTGCCCGTCTTTGCCTCTGGATTTTCTTCTTCAATCGTGACAACTGTCTCTCTCGGATTCGCCGTCATGCCAGGAACGATCACATTCCGGGTGGAGCATTGCTTGCAAAAGTGTCACCGTAGACATGCCGGACACTTTACACCACCAGACCGAGGTTGGCATCTTCCATCATATCCACCAACTCGTTGGCCGTCTCATTCATTGAATGGATGGCTTCGTCCATGGAAGTCACTTCCAACCCATATTGATCCAATCGGCAAGCAACCACCCCTCCTTTTTGGCAGATATAAGCCTTGACCCGGTCAGGGTTGAGCATCTCACCGGGTTTGTAAGGAGATCCCTTCCGACTCATGAAGGTAGCGCGGATCTGCTCCGGCAGGTTGTGCAACATGATCAGATTGTTAAATTCCTTCACCAGATAATCGCTGTGGGTGGTGACCAGCACCTTGATCCCCTGGTTGACACAGGCCGCCAGCAATCTGGCCAGAATGATCTGGTTTTGCGGCGTCAGATGGGTTTCCGGTTCGTCAATAATAAGCAGTTGGCCCGGTTTGGCCGTGTGCTTGAGATAGAAAAAAAGGTTGGACAATGCCTTGACCGAGGATGACCAAAGGTTGCTGGTCAAGGCAAATTTGGTCTTGCTGCGCGGTTTGGAAGCAAAAACCAGCCCTTCCTCCGGTTGATAGCGATAGACCCCACCCGCCATCGCCACAATATAGTCATTCAACTCTGCCAGTGGCGGCGGGCTGTCATCCTTGATAATATCAGGGATTGAACGTATAAAATCGATATTGTCTTTTACTGGCAATGCGTACCGCGTGTTGATTTTATTCAACATTTTCATAAAACCGAGAGCAGAGTCCCCGCTTTTCAAATCATCCTTCAAATTTTGAAAATGCTCCACCATCTCAATCTTATGGATACCCAACTCTCTGTAGAAAAGAGGAATGCCAATTCGTTCCGAGACACAGATATGGGGATGGGTGAAAAACAGAGACGCTACAAAATTAAAAACATTAAAATCGATAAAATAATGGGCCGTCGGAGCATTATCTCTTTTTGTATCTGCCAAATCAAAGCTGATATGTGGATTCCCTTCCAAAAAATACAATCTTTCCAATAGCGCAAGCCTGTCGTAGGATGGGGTGTCCAAAAACGGCCTCCACGGTCCAAATTTATTGCCCAGGATCTGGGCCTCGTCAGCAGATACCTCACTGCCCCCCATTCAATATTTTGGGACATTGACCGGATTTTCAGCATAGTCCCTG
>JADFYM010000259.1 GCA_015233035.1 Magnetococcales bacterium | reverse complement strand
GGAGTGTGAGGTAGAGGGTCCCTTATTTTACCATTTTTAGCGGGGAGATTCCAACAAGGGCATTCGAATAAGAAAAAGTGTGGCGGGGTGTGGGGGCGGCCCCGGCCCCAGGGGGGAGTCCAGGGGGCAACGCCCGCGGGTGGGGGGCGGGGCGAAGCCCCGATTTTGTGGTGGCTTCGCCCCCACACCCCCACCAGGAGGGGATAATCCCCTCCTGGACCTCCCTGCACGTTTGGCATTTTCTTAAATGCGATTGCCCTGAGATTTTCACTGGATTTACTGTCCGCCCAAATAGGCCTTGCGTATTTCCGGGCTGGCCAGCAATTCTGCGCCGGATCCCGTCAAAGTCAGGCGTCCATTGACCAGGACATAGCCACGATCAGCCAACTGTAACGCCTGATTGGCATTTTGTTCCACCAGAAAGAGGGTGGTCCCCTCCTGGACAATCTCCCGCAGGGTGGCAAAGATGCGGCTCATCATCTGGGGAGCCAGTCCCAGGCTGGGTTCATCCAGCAACAGCAGGCGCGGCTGGGCCATCAGGGCGCGGCCAATGGCCAACATTTGTTGTTCCCCCCCCGAGAGGGTACCGGCCCGCTGCCGCTGGCGTTCGCGCAAGCGGGGAAACAGATGAAACACCCGTTCCAGAGTTGCCGACGGGGTGCCGGAGCCGCCGCCGGTGACTGTGGCAACCGCCATTTGCCCCATGGCCAGGTTTTCCTCCACCGTCATCCGGGCAAACACCCGTCGCCCTTCGGGGACGTGCGCCAGCCCCAAGCGGGCGATTTCGTGGGTCGGCAGGCGGGTGATATCCTGCCCCAGAAAAAAAATTTGCCCCCGGCGGGCGGGGGGGTTGCCGCAAATAGTCATCAACAGGGAAGATTTTCCTGCCCCATTGGCACCGATCAAGGTGACAATCTCCCCGGCCTGGACCTCCAGCGAGACCGCGTGCAGGGCCTGCACCGGTCCATACCCCGCATCCACCCCCACAACAGCCAACACGGGCACCGGCTGGCCGGTCATGAGATCTCCTCCTTGCGCATTATTGCAACCCCCAGGAGAGACAATCCCCCCCGGCCCCCCCTTGAAACAATTAAAAAAAAAGGGTGGAGGGGGCTGGGGAGGCGGTTCTCCGCCTCCCCAGCCAGGGCCGCCCAAATCATCGCGATCCTCATGGCTCACCCGTGCCCAGATAAGCGGCCAACACCCGGGCATCCTGTTGAATCGCCGCCGGTTTGCCCTGGGCAATCACCTCGCCATGGTCCAAAACCACCAGATGATCGGAAATATCCATGACCAGGCCCATGTCATGCTCAATGAGCAGCACGGTCAGGCCAAAGCGATCCCGCAGGGCCAAAATCAACTGACTGAGAGCCTGGGTTTCGTTGGGATTGAGACCAGCCGCCGGTTCGTCAAGACAAAGCAACCGGGGTCGGGTACACAGCGCACGGGCCATCTCCAACCGCCGCTGGTAACCATAAGGCAAGGTGCCTGCCAGACGGTTGGCCTCGCCGAGCAGGTCAAAGAAGCGTAACCACTCGGTGGCACGCACCACAGCTTCTTGTTCTTTGCGGCGAAAATGGGCCGTCTGCAACAGGCCCGCCAGCAGACCACCATGCACCTGGGCCTGCTGCGCCACCAGCAGATTTTCCATCACCGTCAGTTCATCGAACAGGCGAATATTCTGAAAGGTGCGCGCCACCCCGGCTCGGTTGACCCGGTGCGGACCACCAAATAATTTAAAAAACAGCCGACGACTCAAGGTTCTGGGTCGCCAAAAATCGCTGAGACGAAAGGATTCCCCCAGCATTTCCAGGAGATCGATATCGCCCGTACCAGTTTGCGGATCGTGCAGGCAAATGGTCCCGGTGGTCGCTTTGTAAAAACCCGTGACACAATTAAAGACCGTGGTCTTGCCCGCCCCGTTGGGACCAATCAGGGCCGTAATGCTGGCCTGCTGCACCGTGAAGGCGACCGCTTGCAGGGCCGTTACACCACCGAAACGCATCGTCAGGTCGTGGACGGTCAGTAGGGGGGTCATGGGTCGGACCTGTTGTTGGGAGGATTGTTGGGGGCTTTGCCCCCAAACCCCCACTGGGGGGGGTGACCCCCCCCAGGCCCCCGCAATCGTTTTTTTACAGGATTAACAAAAGCGGGCTGGGGGGAGGGTTCTACCTGAAACACCGGCCGCCGCCGCTGCCGCAACCCCCTCGGTCGCCAGATCATCATCAAAACCATGGCAACCCCCACAAACAACACCCGATAATCGGCAAAATCCCGCAACATTTCCGGCACAACCGTCAACAATAACGCCGCCACAACCACCCCGGTGGTCGAGCCCATCCCCCCCAACACCACAATGGCCAAAATATGGGCCGATTCAAAAAAAGTGAACGAGGTCGGATTGACAAACCCCTGGGAAGCGGCAAAAAAAACCCCGCCCATGCCCCCCACCAAGGCACCGAGACCAAAGGCAGACAACTTGACCGTGACATGGTTGATGCCCAACGAACGGCAGGCGATTTCATTCTCCCGCAACGCCTCCCAGGCCCGCCCGATGGGCATCCGCTTCAGCCGCACCACGACATAAACCATCACCAAAACAACCGCCAACAAGAGCAGATACAAGAAAACCGCGCGTTGATTGGCCGAATAGTCGATCCCCAAAAATTCGTGCAGAGGCACCCCGCCCTGCTTGGCCCGGCGATTGAATTCCAAACCAAAAAAGGTGGGAAAGACCACACTGACACCGTTGGGGCCACCGGTCAGACTGACCCAATTATTGAGAATCAGACGAATAATTTCCCCAAAGCCCAGGGTGACGATGGCCAGATAATCGCCATGCAGGCGCAACACGGGAAACCCCAGCATCATGCCGAAACAGGCGGCCAGCAGACCACCCAACGGCAGGGCCAACCAGAAACTCAATCCAAAGTAATGATAACCAAACGCATAGGTATAAGCCCCCACGGCATAGAAGGCGACAAAGCCCAGATCCAGCAAACCGGCCAACCCGACGACAATATTCAGTCCCAGGCCCAACAAAATATAGATCAAGGCCAGCGTGGCGACATTGATGCCATATTTGTCCAAAAAGAAGGGGAGCAGCAGGGCAACACCCAGGGCCAGGCCAATCCAGAGGGGACGATGTCTGGCCGGATCGGTCGTACTGCCGGCCGCTGCCCGCTGCCCAAAGGCGTGGGCCCCGCTCAACCACCGCCGCCACACCAGACGCAAGAGCCCATAGCCGAGGCCGAAGCCGCCCGCCAGCCACAGGGGCCGCTGCCAGTGCCATTCCAGTTGATAGCCCGCCAATACCAGCCCCGTGAGGGGGGTAAAGAGGAGCAAGGCCACCCCACCCACACGGAAGGCCGCCCGCCAATCGGTACCCATCATACCTTCTCCACTTCCGGCACACCCAGAAAGCCGCTGGGCCGGAAGATCAGGAACAGGATCAGGAGCGAAAAGGCGAAGACATCCTTGTAATCACTGTTGACGAAGCCGGCAAAGAAGGATTCGGCCAGGCCCAAAACCACGCCACCGAGCATGGCCCCCGGCAGGGAACCGATGCCACCGAGCACGGCGGCGGTAAAGGCCTTGATGCCCATCAAAAAGCCGATATAAAAATCGAAGGAGCCATAGTTGAGCGTGACCAGAAAACCCGCCACGGCGGCCATGGCGGCCCCCATGACAAAGACGGTGGAGATAATCCGGTCCGTATTGACACCGAGCAGATTGGCCATGATCCGATCCTGTTGCGTCGCCCGGCAGGCGCGCCCCAGAGCCGTGTGTTGAATGATCCAGGTCAATATGGCCATGCTGACCAGGGCCACCACCACAATCAGGCTTTGCAGATAGGTAATCTGCACAAAGCGGTGATCCAGGCTGTCCGGTGGCAGGCGAAACACCCCTTCCAGCACTGGCGGCACCCCCTGGTTGCGTGCGCCCTGGCTGATGCGGATATAATTTTGCAGAATCAAAGAGATGCCAATGGCCGAGATGAGGGGGGCCAACCGGTTGGAGTGGCGGAGCGGTCGATAGGCAATCCGCTCCACACTCCAACCATAGAGGGCGGTAAACAGCATGGTCAACACCAGGACACCCAGCAACACCACCGGCAGGGAGTGGATGCCCACGGTGGTGAACAAGGCCAGGAAAATTGCGGTCAAGTAGGCGGAAATCATATAGATTTCACCATGGGCAAAGTTGATCATGCCGATGATGCCGTAGACCATGGTATAGCCGACGGCGATCAGGCCATAGGTGGAACCCAACACCAAACCGTTGACGCATTGTTGTCCGAAGATGGTTATGTCCATGGGCAGGCGTGCAGCCTATTCGACCTCCTGGTATTTTCCTTTATCATCCCACTGATACATCACATAATCCGAGACTTGCAAGTCCCCTTTGGCATCCCAGGCTTTGGGGCCCATGACGGTCTCTACCGGGTGTCCATGCAGCCATTGCGCCAACTTTTCACCTTCCTGGCTCTGGGTGGCCTGAATGGCGGCGGCAATCGTCTGGATGGTGGCATACGAGTAGAGGGTATATCCTTCCGGTTCATAGCCATTCTGGCGGAACCGTTCCACCAGGGCCTTGCCGGTGGCAATCTTGCGGGGGTCGGCCCCGAAGGTCATGTAGACCCCTTTCAGAAAGCCGGGTCCGCCCGCCGAGACGACCAGCACCTCGGAAAAAATGCCATCGCCGGAGACCAGCGGGGCGGTCATGCCCTGTTCGCGCATCTGCCGCACCAGGGGACCGGCTTCGCTGTGATAGCCGCCAAAATAGACGGCATCGGCCTGGATCGACTTTAATTTGGTCACCAGGGCGTTAAAATCTTTCTCGCCCCGGGTCAACCCTTCGTACAAGACCTCGGTCTGGCCCAGGCTGTGCAGCCGGGTTTTCATGGCATCAGCCAGTCCCTGGCCATAAGTCGTCTTGTCGTGCAGCACGGCGACATGGGTTGCCTTGAGTTTTTTGACCACAAAATCGGCCCCGACGACCCCTTGTTGATCATCCCGGCCACACATCCGAAAGAGGGTGGGCAGCTGGCGTTCGGTAATCTGCGGATTGGTGGAACCGGGGGTGATCATCAAGACGCCGGCATCGGCATAGGTGGTGGAAGCGGTCATGGTGGTGGAGGAGCAAAAATGGCCCGCCACGGCCACCACCTTGTCCCGATCCACCAGGCGACTGGCCACGGCAGAGGCCTGTTTGGGTTCACAGGCATCATCGGCCTTGATCAACTGGATGGGCCGCCCCAGCACCCCCCCGGCCGCGTTGAGATCGGTGGCGGCCTGTTCCGCCCCACGCCAGAACTGTTCCCCGAAAGAGGCGTCCGAACCGGTAAAGGGGCCTGCCACGCCAATGCGAATGGGTTCGGCGGCCCCGGAGGGTTGGCAGGCGAAGAGGAGCATCATGCCCATGGCCAAAACAGGCAGGAGGCGTTTTGCGCTTTGCATCGAAGGAATCCTCACAAGTTGGAAGTAAAGGAGCAGACGCAGGGTAGAATAAAACAAAACAGGATCAATGTCCCGTGATCACGCAGGGCTGGAGATTGACCTCTTTGTGGTCACGACAGAGGCTGTGGCACTGGTGGAAGTCAAAAGTAAACTGACGACAGAAGGTGTGCGGGAACATCTGACGCACCCGTCCGAGTGTCAGGGATTTTTCCCGGAACATGCCGACAAGCGGCCGCAGGGGCGGTCACTGGCATGGCGGTCGCGGAAAACGTGATCCGTTTTACCATCAATCAGGGGCTGTTTGTCATCCTGCAGACCGAGGATACGTTGCGCATGGCCAATGTGAAGGGAGGGGGGAAATTGTCAACAGCCGCACAGAGGGCAGCACCGCACTCGGCCATCGTACATCGCTTTACCGTGAAAGAACGGCCGGTGTGGAGCAATAACCCTCCGTCGCCTTTTCCACAATAAAAAAAGGCGCATAGACACCAAGAAATGGAATCCAGATTACGCTGCTTTGTGCAGGTATCCGAATTGA
>JADFYM010000258.1 GCA_015233035.1 Magnetococcales bacterium | reverse complement strand
AATAGAGCACCAAAAGCGGCCATACTACCCTGAAGATGCCGCAGCGTAAACACGCGAACGACGGTTCCAGGGAATCCTATCCAAAAACCGGTCAACAGCCAAGGCCCGATTTGGACACCCCAGGCCACATTCAAGGGAGGCGGATTTTCCACACAATCCTTGATGAAGCAGTCGCAAGCCTCGGATCAATGGGCATATTTCCAGGCAAAAAGCATTAAGGGCTATTTGTATGAGATTCAAAAAGATCAGATCGAGTTGCAGATGAAGACACACGCAACAGGCCTGACACCTGAAGATGTCAAGATATATCAGCAGAAAGCGGATGCCTATGCGGAGAAGATTGCGGGCTATCAAGGGGAAAAAGGCGCGATTCAAACCGAGGCCAAAAAACTGGAGGAACTGCGTGATAATGCGCAACAACACGGCAAGGCATTCGGGGTCGCGATCATCTTTTTGCAGGTGGCCATTCTGTTATCGTCCATTGCGGCATTGTTAAAAATCAAGCCCGTTTGGTTTGTTGGACTGGCTGTGGGCGTCTTTGGTCTGCTGCATTTCGCGAATGGGTTTCTTCTTTTCTTGTGATGCGCCCGTTGTGCCCATTCCACGATACACATCGCAAAAGTTGTTATTATTCAATGGGGGTCCGGGGGAGATTATCTCCCCCGGTGGGGTCCAGGGGCAACGCCCCTGGTGGGGTCCGGGGCGAAGCCCCGGAAAAACAAGCCCCTGGAGTTGGAACCACAAACGTATTGCGACTGTGTCGTTTTTTGATCCACAGACCCTGGCTGCCCTGGGCGGGGCTCCGCCCCGAAATTTGCCTGCACACCCGGTTTTTTCCCCGAGCGCACCACGCCGCCCGTTTTGCCAACCGGGCGGTTGACAGTCTGCCGATGCGTTGCTATCGTGACTTATGCTGGTCGTGTCGAAGAGAATGGCGCGCTGGGGTTACCTCACTGGAAGATATGGTGTCCCACCGGTGTGTTATGTTAAGGTAGAAAACCGAGTGGGTTGGGTGAAAGGGGCAAGAGGTTTGTCTGTCGTCCCGTTTTTTGTCACATCCTGAAAAAATCAATGCCATTTAAGTTGAAAATATTATGAATTTCAACAAAGATAGACCCCTGATGCGGCCCAGTCCGTCTTCCTCTGCGCGCTCCCCGGTGCGGTCTGTCCGTCGGGGTTGTGTGCTGTTCACATTGGGTCTGCTCCTCTCTTGCCCACCGGTTTTCTCCCTGGCCGACACAGAGGAGGCGGATTTGTCGGTCGGTCGTGCCACGACCAACGGGCAGGGTCGGGCGGGTTTTGCCCGGGAAAAAAAATCCCCCGTTGATGTCGATGCCGATGATCTGGATATCGACCAGGCAAACCGCGTCCTGACGGCCAAAGGCAACGTGCGTATGGTGCAGACGGGTCTGGTGGAATTGCGGGCCGACGTGGCGCAATACCGCATGGTGGACAATCAGGTCGAGGCCTCTGGACGTATCCATATGGCGCGCCAGGGGGATCTGTTTGGTGCCGAGCGGGTGATGTTTGATATGGAACAGCAGACGGGCACCTTTCAGAAGGTGGATGTCAACTTGCGGGGGTCTGGCGGGGTGATCACCGCCGAGAAAGCGGATTTTCGGAGCGAAGGGGCAGGCAAGGATTTTTTTCTGCTGAAGAATACCTCTTTTACCAATTGTGTCTGTGACCGGCCGCCCTGGCACATCACGGCGCAGGAGGCCGAGATAGACCGGGCCAACAATCGGATTACCGGGGAGGATATCCTGCTCTATGCGGGCGATGTGCCGGTCCTTGCCTTGCCCTGGTGGCGACAGCCGCTTTTGCCTAAAAGAGAGAGCGGTTTTTTGACACCCTATTTTCGGACGGGAAGTAATGGTTTTGAGGTAGAATTTCCTTACTATTGGAATATAGCACCCAATGCAGATGCCACGCTGGCCCTGCGGGAGATTTCTCGCCGTGGGGTGATGACCAACGCGGAGTATCGCTATATGGAGGGTAAAGATTTCAAGGGACAATTGAATTTCAGTGGCATCTATGATACCATGAACGAGGCCTATCGGGGTTTGATCGTGTTGGATCATGAGCAACCTCTGGACCAGTGGAAACTGCAGGCCCATGTGGAAGAGAGTCGTTCGCGCGATTTTATCAATGACTTTGAACAAAAGCTGGTCGATCCGCACAGTCGGCGTCTGGACTCCGCCGTGGAGGTGAACCGCTTCTGGGCGCAAGATCAAGGTTATTCCAGCGTTCAGACCGGGGTACACTGGTTTGAAGATTTGCAGCAGCCCACGGACAGCCATACGGTACAAAATCTGCCCTTTGTCGTTTTGGATGACAGTCGTCCGATCAAAACCCTGCCGTGGTCGGAGGGCAAGTGGGATCCCGGCTTCGGTCGTTGGCGTTTGGAAAGTGAAACACGGCTGGATAATTTTTATCAAATATCCGGGGATATCACTCAGCGTCTGGACGTGGCCCCTGAACTGCACTTTGAGAAGCCGGTTTATGTGGGTAACATCAGTGCTGCGCTGGGTGTGCGGGAGACGGCCTATTTGCTCAAGGGGGATCCCGATCAGACCGGTCTGGATCGCAACGACGCCCTGCACCGGGAGTCTGCCCTGCTGGCCCTGCGGCTCGACAGCACGTTGCGCAAGCTGTACGGGACCTCCTACTTGAACACCCTGGAACCTTCCGTACAGTATGTCTTGAACACCTCCAGCGATCAGAGTAAGTTGCCCAACTATGATGCCAGCTTGCGTAATTTTACCACGACCGATATTTTTGCGCATAATCTCTATTCCGGTGTTGACCGGATCAGTGCAGCCCAGTGGGTTGGCTACAGCCTGACCTCACGCTTGATGAACCGTACCGACAACAACAGCATTTGGGATGGTAGCGTCTTGACCATTGGCCAGCGTTGGGCACCCGAAGGAGACCGTGCCTACCAGGATGGCAATGCCTTTTCTTCTGTGGTTTCCAGTCTGGAGGTTAAATTATCGGAAAATGTGTCCGCCACGGCCTCCATGGGGTTTAATCCGTACCGGGATGCGCTGGAATCCTCGGATGTGGTTCTGACCATCGCCCTGGCTGACAAAGAGCATCGCCGGACGGAACAAGGAACCCAAACGGACAGGATCCAGATTGGTCATCACTTTACCGACCCCAATCCGTTGGGGGGGCCAGTCCCGGCTGGACCGACGGTGACGGGTTTGGCAGGGTTGAATGGTTTGACGGGTTTGACGGGCTTGCCCGCCAGTCTCACGGAAACCAGTACGGAGCGGGCTCAAGATCTCACGGTGGATGCCTCGTTGCGTTTGTCCGATGAGTGGATCTGGAATCAAAAATTTGATTATTCTTTGGAAACTGGTGGGTTGAGAAGTTGGGGTACAGGGTTGGTCTACGAACACGCTTGTTGGAGCCTGAGTTTGACCGGTGGTCGCAATCTGACCAGCACGACCGGTGGGCAGGGGGGGGATTTTATTGGACTGTTTATAAACCTACGCGGGTTGGGTGGAGTGGGCATTTGAACATTTTGCTGATTGTTTTCCTGTTTTTTTTACCATCGGGTGTTTATGCGGCATCCCTGGATCGTATTGTCGCGGTTGTCGAGTTGCAGGATACGCCGATGGACAAGGCGGCTGAAAAGCCGCAGATTATCACCCAGTCGGATGTGGAGGAGTTATCCAAGCCTCTGTTGCTCCGGTTGCGTCAGTCCGGTGAAGCCGTGGATCCCGAAAAAATCTGGGCGAACAGTCTGGATGAGTTGATCCTGCGCGCCTTGAGAACGCAAAAGGCCGCCCAATTGAATGTGGCCGTTGAACAGAAAGATGTGGATGCCCTGGTCAGCCAGGTGGAGAAAGAAAATCATTTGCCGATGGGGGCACTTCCCAAGGCTCTGGCCGAGCAGGGAATCAATTTTGAGCAGTACAAGCAGGGACTGAAAGATAAATTATTGCAAGGTCGTCTGATCAGTCGGGTCATTCATCCCCTGGTGACGGTCTCCGAGGAAGAGATTCAGGAACTGTATACCAGTGTTCGGCAAAAACCGCAGTCGGAAGAGATTCATTTGGGCCAAATTCTGCTGCAAGTGAAAGGCGATGCGGCCAATGAACTGGCCGAACGTGTGCATCAGCAGGCCGAGTTGTTGGTGGCCAAATTACGCGCAGGCAGTTCCCTGGAGACATTGGCTGGGCAATATTCCAACGATGCCAGTGGCTTGAGTGGTGGTGATATGGGTTGGTTCAAGCGGGGGGAACTGCTGCCAGACCTGGAAAAGGTGGTCTTTGATCGGGACAAGGGGGCGGTGGTGGGGCCCCTCCGTTCGGCGCAGGGATTTCATATTTTCAAAATATTGGACAAGCGGACCTCGAACCAGAAAGCGGCCAGCAGATCCAAGATCAAGGTGCGGCATATCCTGATCAAAGTTGCGCCAGATGCCAGCGAAGGAGAGAGTCTGGCAGCCAGAGCCAAGGTGCAGGAGATCGCCCAGGCACTGGCCCAGCACCCGCCAGCGGAACAGGGTGCGGCCTTCGCCGAGCAGGCACAACGCTATTCCCAGGATGGCACGGCCAAGGATGGGGGGGATTTGGGGTGGGTGAGCGAGGGGTTGATGGTTCCTTCCTTTGAAGCGGCTGCCTTTGCCTTGGCGGTAGGTGAGACCAGCGGTCCGGTCAGAACCCCATTTGGTTGGCATTTGATTCGCGTGGACGAAAAACAGTTTCTGGACCCGGACTCCCTGGAGGCACAGCGCAAGGAGTTGACGGAACGGGTGCAGGAGGCCAAAAC
The DNA here is from genome assembly GCA_015233035.1 of Magnetococcales bacterium. Classification (GTDB taxonomy): domain Bacteria; phylum Pseudomonadota; class Magnetococcia; order Magnetococcales; family Magnetaquicoccaceae; genus Magnetaquicoccus. The sequence continues at coordinate 1,263 of JADFYM010000258.1, read as the reverse complement.
CCGGGCCTTGTACCGGCAATGGTTGCGGGATTTGCGCGAACGCTCTTTTGTGGAATTACGCTAGGGCAAGGGAGGGTCGTACATGCTTGCCATCACCATGGGCGACCCGGCTGGCATTGGGCCCGAGGTGGCACTCAAGGGATTTTCCATGGGGCCGCGTCGGGTACACATTGGCGATCCGGCGGTTTATTACCAGACGGCGGCCCAACTGGGGCTGAATTTATCCTTCCAGGAAGTGGATTCTCCCGAGGCGGCAGCGGCGTTGCATCCCCAGCAGTTTGCCATTTTGCCGACCGCCCAGCGGGCGGGATGCCTCTCTGACGCCCCGTTTGGTCGTCCCCACGTGGCTCATGCGGCGGCGACGATGGAGAGTATTCTGACCGCCTGTCGTTTGGCCATGGCGGGACGTGTCCTGGCCATCGTGACGCCACCGGTCAACAAGGCGGTATTGCACAGTGCCGGGTTTTATTTTCCGGGCCATACGGAAGTATTGGCGCAACAGACCGGCATGGCCCAACCGGTCATGATGCTGGTGGGTGCGGATCTGCGCGTCGTGCCGGTGACCATTCACCAATCCTTGCAATCGGTAGCCACCACGCTGACTGCGGATCTGTTGCAGTACACGATTCAGGTCACGTATGAGGCGTTGCGTCGGGATTTTCGCTTGGCCCAACCCCGGATTGTCGTGGCCGGACTCAATCCCCACGCGGGCGAGGAGGGGGCCTTTGGGCGGGAGGAGGTCGAACTGATTGCCCCCGTGTGTCGGGCATTGGCCGAGCGTTGGTCTGGAGCGGTGCGTGGACCCCTGGCGGCAGACAGCCTGTTTCATCTGGAGGCGCGGAAAACCTACGATGCGGTCGTCTGCATGTACCATGATCAGGCCTTGATTCCGCTTAAAATGCTGGCCTTCGATCAGGCGGTCAACATTACCCTGGGCTTGCCGATTGTCCGTACCAGTGTTGGTCATGGAACCGCCTATCCCATTGCCGGTTTGGGCATTGCCGATCCCCGATCGTTCATGCACGCCGTGACCGTGGCGGTCGAGTTGGCGGCAAATCGTCGTCCGTAAATCATTATTGCGGCCTGTGAGGGGGTTGCCCATTCCATTACACACATCGCAAAAGTCGTTAATATGTGCAGGGGTCCAGGGGGATTATCCCCCTGGTGGGGTCCCTACCCTATGCACACAATTATTGAAACCCTTCCCATCGGGTCATGGTCATGATTCAATCGTGACCGATGTACATGAGGAAGGTGCTTCGG
>JADFYM010000257.1 GCA_015233035.1 Magnetococcales bacterium | reverse complement strand
CGCCGGACAATAGACCCACCATGCCTAAAAAAACGCAATCCGATGTTCCTGGATGACCCCCAGGAAAGAACGGGGAGTAGCTTATCAGAAAAGGCAATTTGTCCGATTTTCGCTGAACCAGCACACATTTCTTCACGCCGGACGGACAAAGAGTACGAGAAAGCACTGGGACTTCCGACAGAAAAGAGGCACAAGAATTCCACGACAGGTTGAAGGCGAAGTACTGGCGCACGGAGGCCCTGGGAGATCAACCGGAACGGACATGGAACGAAGCAGTAGTCAAATATTTGCAGGAGACCGAACACAAGGCAAGTCGGGAGAAGGACATCCAGATGCTTCGGTGGCTGGATCAGCATTTCCGTGACAAACTGCTTTCCCAAATCACGAGGACGGAAGTCCAACGGGTTGCGACGATCAAGTGTCAAGAAAAACTTGTTGGTCGGAGGCCGTTCAAGGATGGCGATCCGCCGCCGGAACATGGGACAGTGAAGACAACGGAAAAGGCAACCGTTAACCGTTATCTGGCACTGGTTCGTGCTATCCTGAACAAAGCCGAGGGGGAATGGGAGTGGATTACCAGATCCCCAAAGATTACCCTTTTCAAGGAACCGACCCGTCGGATTCGGTGGCTTACACAGGATGAGGCGGCTCGTCTCATCGGTGCCTTACCGCCTCACTTGGCCAGCATGGCTCGATTTTCACTGGCAACTGGGCTGCGGGAAACCAACGTGACCCAGTTGGAATGGAGCCAAACGGACATGCAAAGGAAGATGGCTTGGATTCATCCTGATCAGAGCAAGGTCAAGAAGGCGTTGGCAATCCCTCTGAACACCACTGCCATCGAGATTCTCAGGAACCAAGTTGGACAACACCCTCGTTTCGTCTTTACCTTCAGAGGGAGTCCTGTGTTACGAGCCAATAACAGTGCGTGGCGGAACGGGTTGAAGAAGGCTGGCATCGAGGACTTTCGTTGGCATGACCTCCGCCACACCTGGGCATCATGGCACGTCCAGAATGGCACACCTCTCAACGTTCTCCAGGAACTTGGCGGTTGGGAAAGCGTTGAAATGGTGCGCCGGTATGCACATCTGGGAGGCCAGCATCTTGCGAAATACGCTGAGCTGGTGTGAGTTATGCGGGTTCACGACACAAATACGACACAGACCATGTTTTTGGGTGGTTTAGAAAGTGTCGTAAGTACTTGAAAAGATTGGTGCCCAGGGATGGAATCGAACCAACGACACGAGGATTTTCAGTCCTCTGCTCTACCGACTGAGCTACCTGGGCTTGGACATCACACGGCATCTCTGGTACAAAAACCTCCGCACCAAAAAGACTCCCGGATTCTACCCAAACAGGGTGGTCCCTGTCAATGAATTGATTTCGTCAGAACAATACATCCGAAGATTCCGGTCAGCGGCATGGATGGCACAAGAATTGATTAGTGTACCCCTGATGCGTCACCCGAAGCACAGGAGAGGGACCATCACCCAACAAACCCCGTACACCTTATGCTAGGGAGAATTCTATGGCCACCATTCCTCGGTTTGTCGCGATGGAAACCATTCTGGAAAATATCACCGGTAAACTGGTCGAAGATGTCAAAACAGGCGATCTGCCCATGAGCGAGCCGGTTATGGAATGCCTGGAAGCCCTTGTTGCCGCTACCAGAAAACTCCAGATCGTGCGGGAAATCTCTGAGGCCGAACAGGAAGTCATTCCCCAGCGGTATCGCCTCGCCTCCTGATCCCCAGGGCGGGGGACGAAAGGGACCTGTTCCCTGCAAGAATTGCCCGGCCAGTGCGGCAAATCTGTCCCGAAAAGACGATTCTGCCGCCCTCTGGTGTGTGCCAGAGTCCGACCGCCTGATCCTGGGATCGCAGGCGTCCCGCCCGCCCCTTGTCCCCTGGGGCGCGGCGGTCCGCTACGGCACCCGACCAACCACTCCTGCCGGTCTGTCACCTTTTTGTGTGTACCATCGCCCCCGGTGTCAGAGATGTGCCGAATTTGGCCAGCCGGGTCGGTTTTCTGAGAGGGGCGTTCTGTTGCACCTGATCGCAATCGGCCAATCCGTGCTCAGACCGCACCCACCATGGGAAATGTAGTTTTTACACGTCATTCCCGCGCAGGCGGACATCTGGAGCGGTATCTGCGAGACGCGGGAATGACGGAAACTCCACGTTCCGAAACAGGTGCGGTTCAGGCCGAAGCGTCCCTTTTTTCGGGGCTTCGCCCCGGACCCCACCAGGGCTCTGCCCCGGACCCCACCAGGGCTCTGCCCTGGACCCGCCAGGGGGATGATCCCCCTGGACCCGCCATTGCTTCTAAACCGCACCTGTTTCGGAATGCGTAGTTTCCGTCATCCCCGCGAAAGCGGGGATCCAGGTTTCGCATGTACCACCTGGATTCCCGCCTGCGCGGGAATGACGTTTAAAAAACTACGCATCCCGAGGTGGGCTCGGTTTAGTCACCCTTGCGCTGTTTTGTTTTGCCCGCATGTTTGGCCTTTTTTTTGGCTCGCGCCGCCGCCGACAACAACGCCGCCTGCGCCGCCGCCAAACGCGCTATGGGCACCCGATACGGCGAACAGGAAATATAATCCAACTTGACCTGCTCAAAAAAGGCAATCGAAGCCGGATCACCCCCATGCTCACCGCATATTCCCAACTTGAGACCCGGCTTGGCCGCCCGCCCACTCTTGACCGCCATCTCCACCAATTGCCCCACCCCGGTCTGATCCAAGGAGACAAATGGATCCCGCGTCAAAACGCCCTTTTCGACATAAATCTTGAGCAATTCACCCGCATCATCCCGGGAAACACCCAGCGTGGTCTGGGTCAGATCGTTAGTCCCAAAAGAGAAAAAGTCCGCCTCCTGGGCAATCTGCCCGGCCCGCAACGCCGCCCTGGGCAACTCAATCATGGTGCCCACCCAATAGGGAATGGTGACCCCCGTCTCCGCAATCACCGCCTCGCATACCGTGACACACTGCTTGCGCAACAAGGCCAACTCCGTCCGATATCCCACCAGCGGAATCATGATCTCGGGAATAATGGCAAATCCCTCCTCCTTGACCAGGTGACACGCTGATTCCATCACGGCCCGGACCTGCATTTCATAGATTTCCGGATTGGTGATGGCCAGCCGACAACCCCGGCGTCCCAACATCGGATTGACCTCCGCCAGTTCGGCCACCCGCCGTCGTACCTCCTCCACCGAAACCCCCAAAACCTCTGCCACATCCGCCTGCCCCTTGAGATCATGCGGAATAAATTCGTGCAACGGCGGATCCAACAGGCGAATGGTGACCGGGAAACCTTTCATTTCCCGGAAAATACCTTCAAAATCAATCCGTTGCATGGGAAGCAGCTTGTCCAGTGCCCGGCGTCTGCCCGTTTCATCCATGGCCAGAATCATCTCCCGCATGGGCGTAATCCGATCCTGGTCAAAAAACATGTGTTCGGTGCGACACAGACCGATCCCCTCGGCTCCAAAGGCACGGGCGATACGGGCATCGCCCGGTGTGTCTGCATTGGTCCGCACCCGCATCCGCCGTGTCTCGTCCGCCCAGGCCATGAAAGTCGCAAAATCGCCTGTCATCTCGGCGCGACGGGTGGCCACCTGGCCCAGCAACACCTCACCCGTGGAACCATCAATGGTGATCCAATCTCCCCGTTTGACCACAATCCGGTTGCCCGACACCGGATGATCGGGATCTTCCACTGAAAACAGACCCGCCGCCATGTCCGGCTTGATACTGCCACAACCGGAGACACAAGGCCGCCCCATGCCGCGTGCCACCACCGCCGCATGGGAAGTCATGCCACCCCGTACCGTCACAATGCCCTTGGCGGCGTGCATCCCGTGAATATCTTCCGGGCTGGTCTCCTCCCGGAACAAAATGACCGACAAGCCCTGAGTGGCCAACCGCTCCGCCTCATCGGCATCGAAGGCCACTTGTCCCGTCGCGGCCCCCGGCGAGGCGGGCAAACCCACCGCCAACCGCTTGCTCTTTTCCCGCGCCACCGGATCCAGGGTGGGATGCAGCAGTTGATCCAGACTCAGGGCATCCACCCGCAGCAAGGCCTCTTCGCGGGTGATCAACCCTTCCTGCACCATGGACACGGCACAGGTCAACGCCGCCTGCGCACTCCGTTTGCCCGTCCGGGTCTGCAACAACCAAAGCTTGCCATTCTGAATGGTAAACTCCAAATCCTGCATATCCCGATAATGCCGTTCCAACAGATGACAGGTATCCACCAGATCCCGGTACAGCTTGGGAAAGGTCTCTTCCATGGAGGGGAGGGTGGACAGGCTTTTTTGCCGTCCTTTCAGCGTGATCTGGCAGGGTGTCCGCAAACCGGCCACCACATCTTCGCCCTGGGCATTGCTGAGATATTCTCCAAAAATGCCATTTTCCCCTGTGGAAGGATCCCGGGTGAAGGCCACCCCGGTTGCACAATCCTCACCCATATTGCCAAACACCATGGCCTGTACGTTGACCGCCGTCCCCCAACGGTCGGAAATGCCATTCAAACGGCGATAGGTGACGGCACTGGGCTTGTACCAGGAGTTGAAGACGGCCCCCACCACGGCCCACAACTGTTCCCAGGGATCTTCGGGAAACTCCTTGCCGGTTTTTTGCCGGATGCGGGCCTTGAACGCCTCCACCAGGGCCACCCAATCCTCGGCGGCCAGGGCCGAATCTTCCGTCTTTTCCAGCCGATGCTTGGCCTTTTCGATCAGATCCTCAAAATGGTGATGCTCAATACCGAGCACCACGTTGCCGAACATCTGGACAAAGCGTCGATAACAATCGTAGGCAAAACGTGGATTGCCGGATTGGAGAATCAGTCCCTGGACTGTTTGATCGTTCAGGCCCAGATTGAGAACGGTATCCATCATGCCCGGCATGGAAAAACGGGCCCCGGAACGTACTGAAACCAGCAACGGATTGTCGGGGTCGCCAAAGCGGCGGCCCATCACTTCTTCCACCTGTCCCAAAGCCGCCTTGACCCGCCAGGTCAGATTGGGTGGAAAATGGCAATCGTTGGCGAAAAATTCGTTGCACACCTCGGTGCAGATGGTAAATCCCGACGGAACAGCCACGCCAATTCGCGTCATCTCTGCCAGGTTTGCGCCCTTGCCCCCCAGCAAATCCCGCATCTGCACATTGCCCTCGGCCACGCCGCCGCCGAAGAAGAAAACCATCTTTTTTTCGCTCATGAAACCCTCACGGTGTACCTTTCTGAAGGAAACTCCACGTCACGGCCCCTCTACTGTCACTCAGCACGATAACACAAATCGAAAGGCTTGTCTCCAGGCCTCGTGTGGTTGGCCGGGGCAATCGCATTTGAAACCTGGGGGGCGGAGAACCCTGCCTCCCGGTGGGGCCACCCTATGCACACATTTTTACGTTGACAAAAAAGCCGAAGCATATTGTGCCGTTATAGGGGTCCAGGGGGATTATCCCCCTGGTGGGGTCCAGGGGCAAAGCCCCTGGTGGGGTCCGGGGCGAAGCCCCGTGAGGCACACAATATCAACCAGTTGTGGACTTTTCTCCCAAACTTCCACCGGGAATCGTGACGATCCCCTAAGCCCTGCAAAAGTTGTGTGCACAGGGTAGGGTCCAGGGGCAAAGCCCCTGGTGGCTGAAGCGATGATCAACCCCCCATATCTGGAACATGTCCGGGCGGGAAAATGATTGCCACAGGCGAGGCCATATGGTAAACATATCCTATGGAAGCCGCACGGATATTTTGCGAAAAGCACGTTCAGGCAGACGGGATCATCGAGAGGGTTATCTGGCCGTTGCCGGAGCCTACGTCGGAGCGTCCGCATGGGTTCCGATACCGGTTGTACTACGGAACGACGGATGGCACATGCAGGGTTTGATACGACAACGAACAGGGCAAGGGGTGTCACAGGCATTATCAGGGGCGAGAGGAACCCTATCAGTTCGTTGGGGTGTCGGTGTTGATCTCAGATGGTTGACTGAGCAGACCTGGGGTCAAAGCACGGCATCGTTCGAGTTCGGTCCAGAGCGATCCACCACCCGCATGGGGCAGCGAGGTCAACGCAGCACCGGCGGTTTCCACGCC
>JADFYM010000256.1 GCA_015233035.1 Magnetococcales bacterium | reverse complement strand
CGCAGTCTCATCTCAACGGCCAGAAAACATGGCTGGGACATCATTCACACCCTCATGCAGGATCCCAATACCTTGATCCAACGCCTCCGTTCTGCGTGATGACTGAGGCAGTACCTGGGCAGTTACGGTTTATCATTGAAAAGATAAACGACATGACCTCCTCCTTCTTTAAAGTGGGCGGGTGTCTTGACCGAGGGGAACCAGCAAGACACCCGGATGGGTGGGCCTTGATCATCGTTTCGTCCACGAACTCTCCTGGATGCCCGCCTTCGCGGGCATGACGGGAATGGGTATAACATAAATTCGCTCGTCATTCCCGCGAAGGCGGGAATCCAGGGTTTTGACTGGAATGGCCGAAACGATAAGCAAGGCCGATGGGTGTCATGGAACGGGTAAGGGGGTGGCTGAATCCTTGCCTTCTTCTGGAGAACGGTCAATGAGACTGCGGCAATTTATCCTGTCGGGCCTTCTGCGTCTTGTGCTGCGCATCCACGTGCGCGGCATCGATCATCTGGACACCCTGAAAACAGGCGGCCTGGTCATCGCCAACCATCCCGGGAACGTCAAACAGGGCATCTGGCTGGCCTGGCTGGCCAGACACTGGGCCCGTCTGCACCCTGACGGGGGACCGTTGCTGTTTTTTGCCCATCCCAACGCGGCACTGCCCGTCTGGCTGCGCCCCTGGTTGCCCCCCCTCCTGATCCAGACGGCCGATCCTTTGGCACAACAAGGCGATCATGCTCTGCCGGCGACCACACGCCGTCTGGCGGATCATCTGCGGGCCGGGGGAGCGGCGATGGTCTTTCCGATCGCCCTGCCCATGGCCGCCGTTTCTGTCGCCCGCGCCCAGAACAAGCCATACGGATGGTCTCTGCTGGCAGCCCAGCAGGCGAATGTACCGGTATGGATCGTCACCATCGAACAGATCGGCCGGGAGGTCAACTGGACGATACTGCCGCCCCGCGCGGTTTCATTCACGGATGACCCGGAACCACGCACCCGGCGGCAGGCCGCTGGCCAGTGGGCGCAGGATCGGCTGGGCGAGGCGGCCTTGGCCCATCATCTGGGTCGCCATACGCTGTGGCAGGTTTTGTGTCGGGCGACACGACAATATGGTCGCCAACGGTTGATCCTCACCGACGCCACCGGACTGAGCGCGACCTACGGACAATTGCTGACCCGCGCCCTGATTCTGGGCGAACTGCTGGCCAAACAGACCCAACCGGGGGCCTATGTCGGTCTGTTGTTGCCCACCTCCATCGCCGCCACCACCACCTTTTTTGCCCTGCAAGCCATTGGCCGCATCCCCGCTTTGCTCAATTTTACCGCCGGTCCCGGCCCGGTCTGTTCGGCCTGCCGGACCGCACGCATCCAGACGGTTTATACCTCGCGACGATTTGTCCACAAGGCCAAACTCGAAGCCCTGGTCACCGCGTTGCAGCAGGAAAGTCAGGTGATTTTCCTGGAAGAGGTCCGCCGACAAATCAAACCTTGGCAGGCATTATCGGGTTGGTGGCGGGCCTGGTGCCCGGAGAAAAGTGCCCAACGTCTGGCCCCGCAGGGGAGACCGGGACAGCCCGCTGTGGTGTTGTTCACCTCGGGTTCCGAGGGTGAACCCAAAGGCGTGGTGCTCTCCCATGACAATCTGCTGGCCAATGGGGTCCAGGTACGCACCCGTATCGACATCCATCCCGACGATATCCTGCTCAACGTCTTGCCCGTGTTTCATGCCTTTGGTCTGACCGTGGGCACCTTGTTCCCGTTGTGGGCGGGCATCCGCTGCCATGGTCTGCCCTCGCCGCTGGACTATCACCTGATCCCGGAGGTGGCCTATACCCTGCGCGCCACCCTGTTGGCGGGGACGGACACCTTTCTGGCGGGCTATGCCCGCGCTGCCGATCCCAGCGACTTTTTATGGATGCGTCATGTCGTGGCCGGTGCCGAGCCCCTGCGCGAAGAGACCTATCGCCTCTGGATGGAACGCTTCGGCATCCGAATCCTGGAGGGCTATGGCACCACCGAGGCCAGCCCGGTGCTGGCCGTCAACACCCCCCAGGCCTGCCGTTTCGGCAGCGTGGGGCGGCTGGTGCCCGGTGTGGAGTATCGGCTGGATCCGGTTCCAGACATGACCAGGGGGGCATTGCTTGTCGTGCGCGGACCCAATATCATGTTGGGTTATCTGCTGCCGGGAGGCGATGGCCACTATCACCCGCCCGTCTCCCAGCATGGCGCGGGTTGGTATGCCAGCGGGGACATTGTCCACCTGGATGCCCAGGGATTTTTGCATATTCTGGGTCGGGCGAAGCGGTTTGCCAAGGTGGGTGGCGAGATGATCTCCCTGGCTGCCGTGGAACAATTGGCCGCCCTGACCTGGCCGGAATACCGTCATGCGGCGGTCAGTCTCAGTGCCGGTCGGCACGAGACCGGTGGCCGCAAAGGCGAACACCTGATCCTGGTGACCGAATGTCCCCATCCAGACCGGCGTGCCTTGTTGTCCCAATTGCGCACCAAAGGCATGGGAGAGATGTATCTGCCCGGCAAAATAGTCAGCGTGTCGGCCATACCGTTACTCGGCTCTGGAAAAACGGATTTTGCCGCCGTGCAAACCCTCGCGGCACACACCATACAGGAAAAAAATCATGCAACGACGCTTTTGCCTGTTTTTTCTGTTGATCATGGACAACCGTTTCCCTGATAATGCTTTTCCTGTATAATTGCCCTGGTTTCCTGGAAAATGGGGCCTGTCGCTGACAAGACCCCTGGGCACAACGGTTCCATTTCTGGCAAGAGGCTCGCTTGTGACTATATTTCTGCGTGTATGGCTTGTTGTTTGTGCAATGCTGCTGGTGAGCGGCGTACCAGACCTTGCGGCAGCCTTTACGCTGGGTGAATTGCAGCTCCTGAGCAAACCCGGTCAACCGTTCCAGGCCATGGCTCCCATCACACTGGACCCGGAGGAGGCCATTGTCGCGGTGGATATGGGCGCGGATGCCGATTACCAACTGCTCAATTTATCGCGCAAGGCTGTCGTCAATACCATTGCCACCCAACTCAAGGAACAGGACGGCCATCTGTTCGTGGTGCTGCAATCCACCAAACCCGTTCGCGAGAAAGATTTTCACGTCCTGTTGCGGGTCTCTTCCAATCATCACACCTATTTTCCCTTTTTCCGGGTGCGTCCTCTCACGATGGCCGGCAATCAGGAGCATCCGGCACAAAAAACGGTGGACAACCCGGCAACCCCTGCCAAAGAGATGCAGGCGACCGACGATGCCCAGCCCGGTTCAACCCCAAAAAACCGAATGTATGGCCCGGTGCGTGGTAAGGAGCGGTTGCGGGATGTGGCGCGTCGCCTGCAAAAAGGGAGTCGTTTCTCCGTGGTGCAGGTGGAAGTGGCCCTTTGGCAACGCAACCCAACCCGTTTTATCCGCAACAACATGAATGGCCTGAAGGCCGGATCCAGGCTGATTGTTCCTCTTCCCGAAGAAATTGCCCAGGTAGACAAGCAGGAGGCCAAACAACTGCGACTCAGTCACGCCAGGGAGTGGAAAAAATCACCCAAGGAAAGCATGCACGCCGTGGCCGATGCCGCCGCGACGGTGGGGCCGGAAAAAGGGCGCGTGGTGCCGAACGGACATGCGGCGGCCAAAAAGCCGGTCAACAAACACCCGAAAAAACTGGCCAAAAAAACGGCCAAAAAAATGAACGAAGATCTGGCCAAAAAATCAGACACGGACTCCCTCAAGAAGGACGAGGAGGAATCTCCCGTCAACATGGATGAGGGACAGGTCAAGATCGAGGGTGGCGCACTACAGGCCATCCTGGTTCAGTTGCAAGTGATCACACACGTTCTGGAAGATCACCACGATCGGCAGGAACAACTGGAAAAGCGGGTCTCTGCCCTGGAAAAGAGTCAGGAACAACGGGAACAGTTGGAAAAACGGGTCTCTCTCCTGGAACGCTCCATGAAAGAGTGGCATTTCTTGACGAAAGATCAGGGGGCCGACTCGGGCAATGGCAAAGATATCGGGGTACCGGTTGCTGTCTCACCCGCACCCAAAGGAACCCCCTGACATCGTGGCTGGAAATTCGGTGTGCATTAGATAGAAATGTTTGTTTTTCACGGACTTACTTTTATAAAGAGGATGCTTGGTGGCTACGCTTCGTGTACTGCTTTTTAGCTGTGTCGTGTTGGTTGGTGGCTTTTCGGGTATCGCACATGCCTTTTCCCTGGGGGAGTTGCAACTTCTGAGCAAGCCGGGGCAACCGTTTCAGGCGACGGCCCCCATCAAACTGGGCAAGGATGAGGAGATTGTTTCTCTATCCATTGGATCCGCATCGGATTATGCCCTGCTCAATCTGCCCCATACCACGGCTGTGGAGACACTGACGGCTCAAGTCAAGGAGCAGTCGGGGGGACCGGTTGTCTGGCTGCAAAGTACCGTACCCATCCAGAAGGATGATTTTTTTATTCTGCTGCGCGTTGCGTCCAATCAGCACACCTTTTTCCCTTTTTTCCGTCTGCATTCCGCCTCGGTGCTGCCCGGTCAGGAGCAGAAGACGGAAGAGGTTAAAGCGGCGGCTGCCACCGAAGTGACCGATAAAACGAGTCCTGACCCGATTGTCACCGACAAGACGGTTCCCGAAAAGGTGGTGGTCGAGGAAGACAAGGCGGCCGCCGGGAATGGGCCACCCGCTGACAAGGAAAATCCGGTCAAGGTTTCCGCCGTATCCAGAGCGGAAAGGGCTATTGGGGTGTTGCGCGCATCACTTGCCGAGCAAAAGAAAAAAGAGTCCCCGATTGCCGAGGAAAAAGCGATCTCCCATGATGATGTGGCGATGTCGCTCCCCGCTGAAGAGCCTCCTGTACCAGCAGAAAAACAGCAAAAGCCGAAGCAACCTGCCCCTGCCAAAGCGACCAGCAAGCCAAAGCCCACTCCAACCATTCCGGTAGCCACGACGGAAGAGAAGAACTCTGCCACCAGCCGGACGTATGGTCCAGTACGGGAAGGGGAACACCTGACGGAGATTGTGCAGCAACTGCACCTGGTGAAGGAACGTGCCTCCTTTTTTCAAACGGTGGTTGCTCTGTGGAAACACAACAAGAACCATTTCATCCGCAACAATATGAACGGATTGAAAGTTGGGGTGGTGTTGGACATTCCGGGACCGGACGAGATTGCCCAGGTGGATGTTCGGGAGGCGAGACGGTTGCGTCTCAGCCATGCGATGGACTGGAAAAAATCGTCCGGGGAGGCACAAAAGACGCCCGCGCCAGCAGGATCGGCGACCGATAAAACAGCGCAGCCCATCCCGGTGGCCGCAGCGGGAGGCGGACTGTCCGCTCCAGACAAGGGCGTAACCAAGAGTGCTGCCAAAGGTGGAAACAAGGGTGGGACCAAGAGTGGGGCCAAGGGTGAAACCGCCCCCTCCTCTGCCCAGCCTGCTGCCGGGACGCATCCAGGATCGGAAAATGAAGAATTGAAGGCTATATTGACCCAGTTGCAGGTGATCACCCGCGTTCTGGAAAGCAGTCAGGCCCAGCAAGACCGGTTGGAACAACGCATTTCTGCTTTGGAACAGGCCAGAAAAGAGTGGGATTTCCTGCGGGAACGGATTAACGAGTTGGAACATGCCAAGGAGGCCGCCGGAACACATGCGGCGACGGAGCAGGATGCCCCATTCCTGGCGGCATTGGCGCAATCCACCCTGCTGCGGTGGGGTACGGTGGGTGTTGGTGTAGTGGTTTTCCTGGGCGTGTTGTTGCTGTGGTTGGGGCGTCGGAAAAACCACACCATTCCGTCATCTGTTGCGCCACGATCCAATGCGCCGCTCCTCAGGGATACTTTGCCGCAAGGGAATGAGCCTACTTTTGGTCGGGATTCGACCCAAAAGCCCCTGCCACCCAAATGAGGGGTGACCATTGCTGGGGGGAAGAACCGTCCTGACAGGTGTCGGTTTTTTCTCCCTGTGCACACATCTTTATTCTCGACGAAGCCACCTCCTCGCTGGATTCGGAAACAGAACATGTGATCCAAACCACGTTGTGGCGGTTGATGCAGGGGCGCACCGTCATTGCCATTGCCCATCGACTGTCCACTCTCACCAGTA
>JADFYM010000255.1 GCA_015233035.1 Magnetococcales bacterium | reverse complement strand
AAATAGAGCACCAAAAGCGGCCATACTACCCTGAAGATGCCGCAGCGTAAACACGCGAACGACGGTTCCAGGGAATCCTATCCAAAAACCGGTCAACAGCCAAGGCCCGATTTGGACACCCCAGGTTAAGGGACGGGAATTCCCCCGTGTCATGGCCGTTATCGACGACTCTGAGTCGCGGGGATTCCTGTTCCAATATGAAAAACTATTCGGGGCCAAGGCCAAGACAAGAGCGGACATCGAACACGAGCAAAAAGGCGAAGAGACAGGTATTGATCGCACGCGCCGCCTGTTTTACGTCATATGCAGTCGGGCCAAGAGCAGTCTGGCCATCGTCCAGTACACCGACGATCCCGATGCAGTCAAGCGCGATGTTATCGATGAAAAAAAATGGCTTGACGCCGATGAAGTGGTAATGTTGTAGGCAAGAGATTTTCTAGCATGACTCAGTCTTCTTGACCTTGCTTCGTCCTGGACTATGACTGGGGGGCGATCAAGCGGATGGTGGGAAAGTAGGTCCGGTAACGCCGTATGTCGCGTGTCAACAGCGGCAAACCGGCCACTACAGCGTGTGCACCGATAAAAAAATCGGGCAGGACGCCATTGCGAGTACCGCCAGCAGCACGATAACGCTGAAAGATTTTGCCCGCCAGAAACAATGCAGGGCGAGGCATTGCGGCCAGGGTGATCCCGCTCGCGTCCAGCATGTGATCAAGCGTCTCGATCCGATCAAAGCGCACCGACAACTCGGCATAGACGACATCGTTAATGATGATCGAACCTTCGGCAGCACACATCTCCAGATGCCGAATCGACCAGTCTGCCCAGACGGGATCATCGGTCACAATGTCCAGGAGCAGATTGGTATCGACCAGCGTCACGGTCAACCCTCCCCGCGCGTCAAAGCCATGATTGCGTCGGTGCTGAGACCCGGCCCGGCACAGCCACGCAGGGAGTCGAATCGACTGGCCGGGCGATCCGTGACGGCCTTGCACAGGACCACCCGCCCGTCTGGTGCCCACTCAAACAGGACAGCATCACCGGGCGCAAGACCGAGTCCGGCACGGACCGGCTTGGGAATGGTAATTTGCCACTTGCGGGTGACGGTGGTGGCCATCTCGTGCTCCGATCATACGGCAAGAATAAACAATGCCCCATTCTATCGGGTTTGCGCTACGTTGACCAGTGGATTTTGCGGCGACCGGCCTGCAACAGGCCCTCTTGCGCTCTGGTCGTCACGGTGTGCCGGGCCCCCCGTGCAAGTGTTGCCTTGACAACGGTTGCCGTCTCATCCAGCCTCTGCAATGAAATAAATCCCAACCTGTCCGCAAGATGCAACACCTGCCGCGAAGGATGTCACACATGGCCAAATTGGAAGGATTGCGCATCCGCAATTACCGGGCGTTGCGGGATGTCACGTTGGGCAAACTGCAAACTCTGCAAAATGTTGATTCATTGACTCCCATGACGGTGGTGATCGGCAAAAATGGCGTGGGCAAAAGTTCCCTCTTTGATGCCCTGGGTTTCCTGGGCGATTGCCTCCGGGTGGGGGTTGAGGAGGCGTGCGACCTGCGGGAACGGGGCGGTTTCCAGCGGTTGCGTTCCCATGGCGTGCGGGAACCCATCGAATTCGAGTTGTACTACAGAGAAGGACTCAATGCCCGTCCCATCACCTACGAACTGGTCATCAATCTGGACAAGTCGGGACGACCATACGTGCAGGGGGAACGCCTCCGACAACGGCGCAAAGGAGAACCCCGTGGACGACCCTATTCCTTTCTTCATCGCTGGGAAGAGTGGGGGTTGGTTTGGGCTGGCAAGGAAAGCCATGCCAGCAATGCGACCGAAGATGCCTTGGAAGAACGCATTATGCGGGAAGATCCAGACAGTATTGCCATCTCACTGACAGATCGACGCAAACTGGGCATCGTGACATTGGGTGCCCTCAAGGAGCATCCCCGTATTGCCTCGTTCCGTGAGTTTCTGGAAGGATGGTATCTCAGTTATTTTTCTCCCAACGCCGCCCGGGAAATATCAAAGGCCGGACCACAGCGGCGTTTGGACGAGACGGGGAAAAATTTGGGTAATGTAGTGCAATTTCTGGAGAGAGAACACAAGGATCGTCTGCAACGCATCCTGACGCGGATTGCCGCCAAAATTCCGGGGGTCGAGGGCATCAAGACGCATCGGGATGAAATTGCCAACCATTTGTATCTCCTGTTCCAATGTGCAGGATTTGCCGAACCATTCACCCACTATCAGATGTCTGATGGTACCTTGAAGGTCTTTGCCTACCTGTTGCTGCTGGAAGATCCGAAACCACCCTCTTTTTTGTGTATCGAGGAACCGGAAAACGGTTTATACCATAAACTGTTGGAGCTGTTGGCCAGGGAATTCAGGAGTTACGCTGAAAAAGGCAGCACCCAACTCTTTGCCACCACCCACCAACCTTATTTTGTGGACGCCTTGAGCCCGGCAGAGGTCTGGGTGTTGGAAAAAGGCCCCGATGGCTTTTCAAAAGTCACTCGTGCCAGTGCAGATCCCCTGGTGAGCAATATGGTGCAAGAAGGGTTGCCTCTGGGGGGGTTGTGGTACAGTGATTATTTGGATGCTCGGTGACAACCATGCACTTCGAGTTTTTGGTGGAAGATGCCTCCGGCCAGACAGCGTTGCAGATTTTACTGCGCAAGATTCTGGGCGACGACCATTCATACAGAGTCTTTGCATACAAGGGGATTGGTCGCCTGCCCAAAAATTTACACGGGACAATCGATCCGCGCAAGCGCGTTTTCCTGGATCGATTACCAGAACTGCTCCGTGGCTATGGTCGCACCTTTGCGGCCTATCCGCCCGATTACCAAGCCGCCGTCAGATGCCATACTGAACAGAATGGGCAATACATGGGAAACCTTGGCGGATGCCGTGGGTCCGCAAGGGGCTGATACGCTGGCAAAACAGGGATATCCCACACTAGGCGAGGCAAAATCGCACTGGGCGGCCTCCATCGCACCCCATATGGATGTGGAGCACAATCAGTCGCCCAGCTTTGTCTATCTTCGGAACAAACTGCGAGAACTGGCACAAGAATAAACGACACTCCATCCTGCCGGGTTTGCGCGCTGTTGACTAGCGCATTTTTCGGCATAATTATTGCTTTAATGTCCCCTGCAAGCTCTGGCCTTGCGGGCATTTGGAGACAAAGCCCCCAACAACAAAACCCAACCACATCAGCGCGCTTGACCCAGTCATACCGGGTCCTTGACATTCCCCTTGCACTGTGTGCCGTTTGACCATATACTGACATTCAGCAAAAAGGGGATGGCTGGTTTTAAAATTGTGTGTGCAACCACTCGTAACCCGACAACTGGGCCTTTTGTGAGTTTTGTGATGACTATCGGACGATTCGGATCTATTATTATCTCCTTGCTGTTTTTTCTGGTTATCAATAACAGCATGGCCGATGCGGAACATCCCATTGAAGAGATTCGCATCCTGGGCGGAGAGGATCTCCTGCGCCTACAGGTGGAGGCACAAAAGGGTACCATCGCCGAAGCCGCCCTGGACCCCAGCGGCAAGACACTGCATATCGCCTTCACCCAGGTGGACAAGGCCGCCCTGACCGCCCTGATTGAAAAAGTGGACAAATCCCACCCGCTCATGCAGCGGTTGTCGGTGGTACAGCCCAAGGGACAGCCTCCCTATCTTTTATTGGCGTTGCGCAAACCCGTCACGGCCCTGGATGAGACCCTGGTCACCTTGGGCAACAACCAGACCCGCTGGGAAATTGTCCTCTCCCCGACGCCACCCCCCTCCTCTGCGGCAACCCATCGCGCGGCAGGGACAACCGATCCTGGATCGGTTGGCAAAGGCCCGGTGTTCGGCAGCATGGAAATGGGCGTGGCCAACGGCCTGCTGAATATTGTCCTGCTGGGCAACCCGCAACTGACCGCCGAGGTCTCCTTTTTGCGGGATCCCCATCGCTTGATCGTGGACCTGCCCCAGGTATCCGTGGGGGAGATCCAGAGTGCCATCACCCGCTTCAAGACACAGGGGGCCATGCCAACCCCCAACATACGGGCCATACGCATTGGCGAACAACAGCCGGGTGTTGGGCGGATGATTTTTGATCTGGCCGTCCCCCTGGATCTGGCCGAAAGCAGCGGTACCATCACCGACCATGTCGGTCGCGTGCTGATGGGCCTGGTGCCCGACGGTGCGCCGACCAACGACCACCAGACCGCCCCAATCAAAAGCCTCGAATTGCGGGAGGAGATCAACGGCAAAGCCTCGGTGCAGTTGACCGGTTTGCAAGGCTCGTTGCAGGTCGACGCCTATATGTTGCAGGATCCGGCCCGCCTGATGCTCGATTTTATCGGTTTCAAGCCCGAGCAGCTCTATGATGCCGTAGCCCATTTCAAGGCGATGCCGCAGATTGTGCGCAGTGTGCGCTATGGCGAAACCCGTCTGGGTTCGGCACGGGTCGAACTGGCCCTGACCAAGGGAGCCCAGGTGGCCGATCTGGCCGTGCGGCGGGGCAACGAAGAGGGCAGCGTCATTGTGGCCTCCCTGGCTCCCCGTGATACCGGCGGCAGTGATCTGGCCGAAGCCGTCATCGGACCGGGCGGTGAGCGCAACCTGGATCTCCGCTTCCGGCCCGAACACGATTTTCACAGCAAGCCCAGTGTGGTCATCAAGCCGGTGGTCCTGGAAAATGCCGCCCGGTTTACCGACCTCACCCCGCCACCCAGCGGCCTGAACCTGGAACTGCTCGCCTTCTATGAAAAGGCCCTGACCAACGATGCCACCTATCAGGCCGCCAAGGCCGAATATCTGGCCAATGCCGAGGCCAAACCGCAAGCCCTGGCCGGTTATCTGCCCGTGGCCGCCTTCAGTTATGAGCGGTCCAGCGTGCAGCAAAACATTCTCCAGGCCATGAACGCCTCGTTTCCCAAGGGCAAGACCGACTTCAGCAAAGATACACTCTCGGTGACCATCACCCAGCCGCTGATACAGGTGCAGAAATTTTTGCGCATTGGGCAGGCGGATCGCTCGGAGGCACAGGCCAACACCAACCTCCTGGCCGCCGAACAGGAGATGATCCTGCGGGTTGCCACCACCTATCTCAACATGCTGGCCGCGCGGGACGGTCTGGATCTGGCCCGCATGGAACGGGAATCGACCGAAAAGCAGGCGGAACAGGCCCGCATCAACTGGGAAAGCGGTCTGGGCACGGAGGCCCAGTTTCATGAAGTGGAAGGACGCGCCGCGCTGACCCAATCCAAGGAGATCAAGGCCAAGGATCAGTTGGAAGACGCCCGGAATGCCCTCAAGGAGATTATCGGCGACAATGTGGAGCAGGTGCGCCCCTTCAAGGGTGATTTTGAAGCCGCGCCCCCCCAACCCGCCAATGTCGAAACCTGGGTTCATGCCGCCTTGACCCAGAACCTGGCCTTGCAGACCCGGGTCATGGCCACCGAAATTGCCACCATGGAGGTCAACCGGCAACGGGCGGGCCATCTGCCCACGGTGGATCTGGTGGGCAGCGTCGAAAAGGATAAAGCCTCCGGCTCTCTCTACGGTCTGGGCGAGGACAGCGAGGTGGGCAGCGTGGGGGTGCGCCTCAATGTGCCCCTGTTTGCAGGCGGCCTGACCAGTTCCATGGTCCGTGAGGCACTGGCCCGTCAGGAGAAGGCCACCCAGGAGATGGAACAGGAACGCCGCCGCACCGAACGGTTCACCCGCGCCGCCTTCCAGGAGGTGCAGGGCAGTTCAAAAAGCCTGGCAGCACTCCGCAAGGTGGTCCTGGCCCAGGAAAATTCGCTCAAATCCAAACTGGTGGGCTATCATTCCGGGCTGGAAACCGTCATCAGTGTGCTGGACTCTTTCCGGCTTTATTATGCGTCACGCCGCGATTATTTGCAGGCGCGCTATGATTATCTGGTCAACCGGCTGAAACTCAAACAGGCGGTAGGCAACCTGGGTCGCAACGATTTGGAAGATCTCTCCGCTTTGTTGCAGAAAGGACGCCGTCTCTGAGGGTTGCTTAAGAGAAGGTTGGGCCACGACAGGGGCTTCGCCCCTGACCCCACCAGGGGCTTCGCCCCTGGACCCCACCGGGGGGGATAATCC
>JADFYM010000254.1 GCA_015233035.1 Magnetococcales bacterium | reverse complement strand
TATGCTCCGAGCCCCCGGCCTCCGTGGGCGCTGGTCGACCCCGGTCCAGCGCGGCCGCCGGTGCGCAATCGTACCCGTAAAGGGCAGGGAGCGCCGCGGTGGTGGTCGCGCGGCGGGGCACCGCGCAGGAGCGGCCCCCCCCACCCACTCCGAGCAATGGACGCAACGATGCTCCTGGCCTACTTGAGCCGGTCTTCCAATTTGATCCGTTCTTCCAGCACAGACAGTCGCTGATCAAATTGCTTGAAATAATCCTGCCCGTTTTCCAATACCGTCACCCGTTTGACCAGCATGTCCAACTGGCCTTCATTTTTTTCCAGAATATCCTGGATGGTTTTCAACTGGGCGGTGATGCGTTCCAGGGGGGCCTGTGCAGACTTGCTGGAATGGACGGGGCCGGGGGTTGGTTCGGTGCCGGCCAGGTCCGCCTTGGCAGGGCGTGTCTCTGCATCCAGGAGGAGACCCGGCTGGGACGCGGGACTGGGTGCTCTTTGGGCAACGGGTTTTTTCCATTCCGCGATATGCGCGGCGCGCAGACGAGCGGCTTCCTGGGTATCAATCCGGGCCATCTCCTCCGGGGAGGGGATGACCAGCATATCGCCCACTTTCAAGCCGCTCATATTGTGCAGGACAAACTGGTCCGGGTTGCGCCGCCAGATGGCCACTTCCACTTGCAGGGTTGACGCCGCGCCTTTGGCCACCGAACGGGCGATGCTCGACAAGGTTTCTCCCGTGCGCACAGGACCATATTTGCTTTCCTGGGCAGCACTTTTTTGGCTCCCTCCGTCCGCAGTGTCTGCCGTTGCTGCCGCCTTGAGCGGGGGTGCCGTAGACCGGGCGGGATGGTCATGCCGGAGCGGCGTCACCGGCTTGTCCGCCGGTATCGCACCCGTTGCGGCGACCGCACCGGGCACACCCACCTGTCTGGGCACGCGGAAAAAGGGGAAATAGGTCCGTTTGTTGGAGAGAATGTGCAACAGGATGACGCTGTCGTCACCGGGCATGGGTTCACTGCCGCGCAGCCAGATGACCGACCGGCCCCCCTGTTGCTTGATCTGGGCGACAATGGAATTGGCGATGGCCGGGCGGGCAATGTTGACCAGGGTATAATCGCTGACCGAACCGACGGCCAGCGACTGGATCAGTTCACCGTCATCCAGCGTGAGTTCGATGCTGGCCTGAAAGGGTTGGCCGGGCTGGCTGAGCATCTGCAACTCCCCCAGCGACAGGGCGTTGGCGACGAACGGACAGCCGACAATAAGCAACAGGTGCAAAAGGAACAATACACGACGCATGGCATATGACTCATGGCAGATGGTCTGGGGAGGGGAAATATTTTTGCAGCGGTCCAACAGATTGCGTATTCTCAGAACATAGCCGTTCTCTCGTGTCCGGTCAACCCGGCTTTATGGGTTGGCCGGGGCAATCGCCTGGCAAATCTGCACCAACCGGACCGGAATTTTCCCTGGGACGGCGAGCGTCTCGCCCGCGCTCCCCGGATCCAGCGTCCATAAATGGCAAATGCGCTTGCCCGGCGGTTGGGAAAGGTGGACCACGCGGAGGCGAGTGGGGTATTGTACAGGTTGGCACACCCTTGGAATGGCTTGGATAACCCGGTCGAAAAAATGATCTGCGCCAGGGATGGTGCAGTGCGGCATTGTCAACCACACATCAAGAGGAGATGAGGACTGCCATGACCATCTATTTACAGACAACAGACCTGAATCGGCGTCAATTTTTGACCCATACCGTGGCCGGTGGGGTTGCCCTGGGGTTGGGCCTGGGCGGGTTTCCGGCCATTGCCGCGTCCAAAAAGAAGGCGACCATCGGTTATCTCCCCATCCTGGATCATCTGGTGCTGACAACCTCCCATTTTCGGGACAATCGCGCTTTGACCGGGATCGAGATAGAACCCCGACAATTCAAGTCCTGGAGTGCCGCCGCCGGTGCCCTGGAGGCCGGGGTGATCGACGGAGCCTTTCTCCTCTCCAATCTGGCCATGGATTTGTTCAATCGGGGCGCGCCGATTCGCGCCCTGCTGGTGGGACATCGGAACGGTTCCGCTCTCGTGGTCCGCAGCGATGCGACGATTGTCGGACCCCAGGATCTGGCCGGCAAGACCATCGCCATTCCGGCCAAAATTTCCACCCATACCGCCTTGCTGGACACCTATTTGCGGCGCGGTGGCCTCTCCTTGCGCGAGGTGAAGACTTTGGAGATTGCCCCGCCCCTCATGGTGGAGGCCATGCTGCACGGCACCATCGACGCCTTTATTGTGGCCGAACCCTTCTGCGCCAAGGCGGAACAGGAAAAGGTGGGCAAAATTTTGGCTTTTTCCAAGGAGATGGTGGCCAACCATATCTGCTGCATCCTGGTGGTGCGCCAGGACTGGTTGACCGCCAATCCCGAAGGGATGCAGGAATGGGGCAACAGCCTGATCCGTACCGGCCAATGGCTGGACCAGCAAAAGGGGGGAACGGGGGCGGGCGAGATCGCCAAAATGACCAGCCAGTATATGTCCTATCCCGAGTCGCTCATTCTCGCCGCGCTCCAGCATCCGAGCGACCGGATTGTCTACAAGGATCTGCTGCCGCGCACGGCGGACTTTCAGGTCATTGCCGATATATCCCGTCAGGCGGGCATTCTCCAGACGGTTGACCTGGCCCGGTTTATCGACACCCGTTTCGTCAAGGGGGTGACAGGATGAGGGGGATTGCATGGCATAAAAAATGGGGGGTGCGGACCAAGGTCTCGCTCTGGTCTCTGATCTCCATGGTGTGGGTGATCGTGTTGGGCGGGGTGGGTTTGTTGTTCATTGATCGGGTGGCGCAGGTCTCCCTCTCTCTGGTCGATACCCAGGCGGTCCCGCTGATCGAGGCGGGACGGCTGGAGGGGATGGCCTGGGAAATTTATGTGCGGGCCATGCTCCATGCCGGTCTGAACAACAACAGCGAGATGGAAAAGCTGGACCGGGAGATGGTCAGCCTGGCCACGGAGCTGCACGCCAAACTGGAGGCCGATGGCAAAGACCCGAATGTCTCCCAGGAGTGGCTGGCGGCGTTGCAAAAAAAATGGGATCTTTTTGCGAGTGTGACCGAACGGGCCAAACAGTTGAGCCGCTCCTATGCCAAAGAGGAGGCGATACAACTGTTGTTCGGGGAGGGACGGCAGGCCTTTGACGCGGTATTGGCGACCGTGAAGGGCGAGGAGGGTCAGCGTTGGCAACAGATGACGGTGTTGCGCGGGCAGGCGGGGGCCACCCAGGCGGAGGCCATTCGCTGGACGGCGGGGATTGCGTTATTGTTCGGTCTGGTGGTATTGGCAGGCTGGTGGTATGCGCGGTTCGTCAGTGCCTCGCTGAGCCAGGTGGCCAATGATCTGGCCACCTCGGTCGCCCAGATGAGCGCGACCGTCAGCGAGCAGGAGCGCATTATTGCCCAGCAGGCGGCCTCGGTCAATCAGACCAGCACCACCATGGAGGAGTTGGGACACTCGGCCCGGCAATCGGCGGAACAGGCCGATGCCGCCGCGATGGGTACCCAGGAGGCCATCCAGTTTGCCGAACAGGGCATCACGCGGGTGACGGAGACGTTGCGCAGCATGGAAAACACCCAGGCACGGATGGATGACATGGCCCGGCAGATTCAATTGTTGAGCGAACAGACGGGGCAGATTCGGGAAATCACGGATCTGGTGGCCGATTTTGCCAACGAGACCAAGATGCTGGCCATGAATGCCGCCGTGGAGGCGGTGCGGGCGGGCGAGCATGGCAAGGGATTTTCGGTCCTGGCGGTGGAGACCCGCAAGCTGGCAGACGAGAGCAAACGGTCGGTGGCCCAGATCAACGAGCAGGTGGCCAGGATTCAGCAGGCGACCCAGACCACGGTACAGGTGGCGGAGGAAGGGAGCAAGAGTGTGCGGGCCGGCATTGCCATCACCCGCAGCACGGCCAAAACTTTCGAGAGTCTGGGGGAGACGGTCAGCGGGGCTGCGCACGGTACCCAGCAGATCAGCCTGAACGTGCGCCAGCAATCCGTGGCCATCAAACAGGTGGTGGAAGCGATCAAATCGATCAACGACGGAGCCCGGGAATCGGCTTTGGGCATCACCCAGGTCAAGACCGGCATTCAGACCTTGCATGAGGCCGCCCAAACATTACGGAACATGATATGATACTGGAGAGTTTTCCCAACCCCAACCCGGAGCGGGACTATCAGATTGAGATGAGTTGTCCCGAATTTACCTGCCTGTGTCCCAAAACCGGTCAGCCGGATTTTGCCGAGATGGTCATCTCCTATATCCCGGACCGGTTGTGTGTCGAGTTGAAATCGCTCAAGCTGTACCTGTGGAGTTTTCGCGATCAGGGCACCTTTCACGAGGCGGTCACCAATCGGATTCTGGATGATCTGGTGGCGGCTGTGGCTCCGCGTTTTATGTCGGTGACCGGCAAATTTTGGGTGCGCGGCGGGATCACCACGGTGGTGACGGTGGTGCATCGGCAGGAGAAGCAGACGACATAATCCATTGCAAAAAGTTGTTATTATTGATGGGGGTCCGGGGGAGATTATCTCCCCCGGTGGGGTCCAGGGGCAACGCCCCTGGTGGGGTCCGGGGCGAAGCCCCGGAAAAACAAGATCCTGGATTCGGCAGCATCCAATAGGCCTTGATCATCGTTTCGGCCATTCCAGTCAGAACCCTGGATTCCCGCCTTCGCGGGAATGACGAGCAAATTTCGTGTCATACCCATTCCCGTCATGCCCGCGAAAGCGGGCATCCAGGAGAGTTCGTGGACGAAACGATGATCAAGGCCGGTGTCATGTTTTGCTCCACAGCCCCGTGATGCCCCGAGCCGGGGCTCCGCCCCGAGCCCCGCCAGGGGCTTTGCCCCTGGACCCCACCAGGGGGATAATCCCCCTGGACCCCTATAAATATTAACGAATTGTTGAGATGTGTAGCATGGCATGACCTGCTGCCAAAGCGATTTTTTATGGGAGAGTACGTCATGAACGATCCGCCCGCAGATCGTCTGATCCAAATTTTACTGGTCGATGATCAACCCACCGTCCACCATCTGTTGCATCGCATGTTGATGACCCAAGGTGGCGATGGCATGGTGCTTCATTATGTGCAGGATCCATTGACTGCCGAGACAAAAGCCCAGGAGATTCAACCAGCGGTCATTCTGTTGGATCTGGTGATGCCGGGCCTGGACGGCTTGGAACTTCTCCGCCGTTTTCGCGCTCATGTTGTCACCCGAGATGTACCCATTGTCATGCTTTCCATTGTCGAGGATCCTCACATGAAGGCGGAGGCGTTCGCCCTGGGAGCCAGTGACTATATCACCAAATTGCCTGACGCTGTGGAGATGATCGCCCGTTTGCGTCATCACGGTAACGCCCGCCTGACGCAACGGCATCTGGAAAAGAGCCAGCAACTGCTGGCCGAGACCGAACGGATTGGCAAAGTGGGTGGGTGGACGTTCGACATTGATACCGGGCAATCCACCTGGACCGAGGAGATGTACCGCATCCGCGAGTGGGATCACCCCCACGCGCCGACCTTGGCCGAGATTGTCGACTCTTATACGCCCGCTTCCCGGCCAGTCATTGCACAGGCCGTGCAGCGGGCCCTCGAACAGGGCGAGCCGTTTGATGTGGAACTGGAGATTATCACCGCCAAGGGCCATCTGCGTCATGTTCATGCCATCGGCAAACCCGACGTGCAACGCCGGAAAATATCTGGTTTTTTCCAGGACATCACGGAGCGCAAGCAGTCGGAATGGGCCCTGCGGGAAAGCGAGCGGCAGATGCAGGAGATCGCCGCCACCCTGGCCGAGGGGTTGTGTGTGGTCGATCAGCGGGAACGGATCACCTTTATCAACCCCGCCGCCTGTATGCTGTTGGGCTGGCAGGAGGAGGCGGTGCTGGGCAAAATTTTTCATTTGGCCTGTCCCGGTTCCACCTGTCTCTTGTGCGCCGTGCTGCGTGACAACACGGTGGTGACGACCGAGGATGCCTGGCTGTGTCATCGGGACAGGGTGAATTTGTTCCAGACCGGAAACGATGCAGAATCACGGCGGTACTGTTTTTGTCTGGACATCTCCGACTGGCTCTGGTATGAGCGTCTGACGTAAACATCTTGCGGGTGGGTCGTTGGG
>JADFYM010000253.1 GCA_015233035.1 Magnetococcales bacterium | reverse complement strand
GGACTATGCTGAAAATCCGGTCAATGTCCCAAAATATTGAATGGGGGGGCAGTGAGGTGTCTGCTGACGAGGCCCAGATCCTGGGCAATAAATTTGGACCGTGGAGGCCGTTTTTGGACACCCCAATGTAATGCTTGATCCCTCTGTCGCTGACAAGTGGAATCCAGGATTGCTCGCAGAAGACGATGAGGCTAAAGCAGATAAGAACTGTCCCGGCAGCGGCAATGATCACAATGAATGTTTTCGTAAAAATATTGTTGGTTTGATGACGAGCAAATTGCTACATCTTACCAAGACGGAAATCGAAAAGTATTCCAAACAGATCAGTGAATCGATCATTACGGCTCAAATACCGGTTGATTCTCTCAGTTCTTTTTATATACTGCCTCCGAGAACCACCCCGAAACAAAAAGAATCACTGCTGAAGGAAATCCGAAAAAATTCCCAAAAGGTTTTGGGAGGATCTTGATCATCCTTTCGGCCATTCCTCAACGATAACAGGATGGAGCCGCCACCGCCGATCCTGGACGATGCCCTCTTGCTGCTGGCGGCGGGCAAGCACTTTTTCCTTGACTGACGTGCGCATCTCCCTACAATGGAAACCTGTTTTATTTCCAGTTGACAGGAAAACATGGGCATGCAATGCCAGCCATTCTTCAGCCGTTTTGGATCATTCCTGGTGAAAAGTCTCGTCAGGAAAAATGATCAGGGGCAGGTGGTACGTTCCGGTGCGGATCGCACGGGGATGGTTCGCCGCTTGGCGAGGGGAAATGTCACTCTTCAGTACGGCTGGTTTCAAACGGAGGAGGATGTAAAAAACCTGCGCCAGGAACTCGCCAACCAGGACTTTTCAGTCAAGGGCTGCCAGGCGGTGGCGCATTAACAGGAAAGCAGCAAGGAAATCATAACGATGTCAATCGTCTCCCTGAGATTCTCCAGCGGTTCCTGGCAATTGAATGAGACCCATTTCAATAATCTCAATTTGCTGGTTGGAATTTCGGGAGCGGGAAAGACGAAAACCTTGCAAGCCTTTCACACCCTCCGTGAAGCTGGCCTGAAAGGAGCCAGGAATACGCCCAGTTGCCGCTGGGCAATGCAATTCAGGATTGATGAACATTCTTATCTTTGGAAGGGTGAGATTCTGTCCAACTCGGAAGAAGAGGATTGGTCTTTCGGTGAACCAAACGAGAACGCCGTTTTTTTGAACGAACATATCGAAAGAGACGGTATCGTATTGGTGGATCGGGATCATGCCAGCGGAAAATTTTTATTCAATAATGAGGCATTGCCAAAGCTGAAATGGACAGAAAGTGCCATCACCCTTTTGGCAGGCGAAGATGATCTGACACCCTTGAAAAATGCTCTGCAATGTATTATCAGCAGTGACAGAGCTCCAAGTTGGCATTATGAGACCCAACCGCCCACACCCCCTCACTGGGAGTCTCTCACGGAACTTCAATCGGCTACACAGTTTCCCTGGGTAATCAGAGCAAAGGAACTGCAAGACAAGTATCCAGACCACTTTAACGAGATAAAGTCTTACTTTATTGAAATATTCCAATTTGTTGAAGATGTCCAAATCGTCAACATTAAAAAAAATTTTCATGGCAATGGTATCATACCATTTGATATATGGACCGTTGCCATAAAAGAGAAAGATGTAGATCGGTGGATTGTAGGCCCCAATCTTTCCACCGGCATGTTCCGCACCCTCAAACTCCTGCTGGAACTGGCCCTGGTCCCCAAAGGCACCCTGTTCCTGGTCGATGAATTTGAAAACAGTCTGGGCATCAACTGTCTGCCGCAGGTGGTGGAGATGGTCAATAGGCGTCAAGGTGAAATCCAGTTCATTCTCACCAGCCACCACCCCTATGTGATCAACAACATTCCCTGGTCCGCCTGGAAACTGGTCACCCGCCGGGGCAGTGTGGTCACCATTCGCGATGTCGCCGAGATCCCATCCTTGCAAACCCGTTCCTCCCTGGATCGATTTTACTTGTTGATCAACGCCCCGGAGTATCAGGAGGGGATTGCATGAATCTGTACTTTCTCGTGGAGGGAAAGAGAACCGAGCCAAAGGTCTATGCCGCCTGGCTCCCCCTGCTGTTTGCCGGGTTGACACGCGCTGTCAAAATAGAGGATTTGCAGGGCAACCATTTTTTAATCCTGTCCGCCAACGGCTATCCGTTTGCCAGAAATTTGCTTGCCAATGTCCTGGCAGATGTACGCAGTCACGGTCAAATAGACCTTTTATTTGTTTGCATGGATGCCGAAGAAGAAACGGTCGCGGCACGTCGTCAAGAACTGGAAGACATCATCGCGCAGTCCTTGTCCGCCAACACGCTGCCCATGCGCTATGCCATCATCGTGCAAAACAGGACCATTGAGACGTGGTTTTTGGGCAATCGCCGCATCGTCTCCCGCGCCCCGCAAGGGGAGTCGTTGCGCCAATGTCTGCAACACTATTCCGTCGTTGAACAAGATCCAGAACGCCTGCCGGTTCCAGACGGATCTGCTGCCAACCATGCGACCTACCACCACCATTACCTGAAAGCCATCTTTAACGAACACGGGCTGACCTACCACAAAAACAACCCCGGAGAAGTGTTGCAGGAAAGCTATCTGCGCCAACTGGTTTTACGCACCCGCGACACCCCCCATCTGGCCACGCTCAACCATTTCTTGCATGTTTGCCAAGATCTGGGTGGCATTTTGCCCGCAAGAGGCGACTCCGTTTGACCACCGAACCGCAGGATACCTCGCGCCGCCACGAAGTCGAAGCGCACCACTGGAACGCCCTTTATCTCCTGTCGGCGTTGTGCCTGATTTTGATGACGTTGGCCGTCGGCACCCAGGCCCTCTATCTGCAAAGCGTGCTCGGCATCGCACCCGCCGAGGCAGGCACCATCAATGCCAACATCATGGCCCTGGCGGAAGCCCTGGAACTGGTGGTGATCGGCGGCGTGGGCTATCTCTCCGACCGCATTGGGCGCGTGCGCATCCTGGTCCTGGGCTTTCTGGTGGCGGGGGTGGGTGCGCTGCTGGCCTCGTTCAGTGCCTCCATCGCGCAAATGGTCGGCTGTAGCGGTCTGCTCCTCTATTATCTGGCGCGGCTGGTTCTGGCGGCGGGCATCGGGGCGGTATGGCCCCAGGTGGCAGCCCTGGCCGGCGATTATACCAGCGAAGCCAATCGTACCCACCTGCTGGCCAACAATATATTCATGATGGCCTTCGGCAAAACCCTCGTCTATCTCATCCTGATGCGGATTCCCGTCCAGGCCGGGGTGGTCTGCACCATGCTGCTGATCGCCCTGACCGCCTTCGTCGGAGCCTGGCTGACGCGCCGTTGTTTGATCGATGTGGCACCCCGCTTGCGCCAGCACGGCATTCCGTGGCGCACCATTGGCCACCTGTTGCGGGACGAACCCCGCTTGCGGGTCTGTCTGGCCACCGCCTTCCTGACCCGCAGCGATATGGTGATCACGGCCATCTTTTTGATGCTGTGGTATGTCTTTTCCGCCCACTCCGTCGGTGTTGGCGATGCCGAAGCGGCGGCGCAGGGCGGCATGATGATCGGGCTGGCCGGGGTGATGGTGATGCTCTCCATTCCCGTCTGGAAGCGGATCATCCACCGTTATGGACGACTGCCCGCCATCATCGCCGGTTTGGCCCTGTCGGGGATGGGCTTTGTCCTGATGGGACTGATCGAGCATCCCTTCGAGGGATGGATCGTGCTGCCCGTGCTCCTGGCGGCGGCGGGCCAGTCCGGTTGCTTTGTCGCGCCGCAAATCGTGACGGTGGATGTCTCGCCACCCGACATGCTCGGTTCGGTCCTGAGCGTGTTCAATGTGGTGGGCAGTCTCGGCATCATCTTTTTTGTGCAGGTGGGGGGCGTGTTGTTTGATCTGCTGGGCCCCTCCTCGCCCTTTGTTTTTGTCGGGTTGGCCAATTTTGTCGTCATCGCCTACGCGCTGTATACCCTGGCACCGGGTGCCAGCCCGGACGTGCGACCGGTATCACCCTGGTGGGATGAATGAGTGCGGCACTGGTCTCCATGGCATCATGATGGACCCATGTGCCGTGTGCATGGATGAACAACCCTCTTGACTTGACTACGGGCAACCCGTACCATGAAACAGCAATTTGACTGGCATCCGCCAAAAGCCGAGGCCAACTGGCGCAACCATAAGGTGACGTTTGAACAGGGAGCCAAAGCGATTGGTGATGTGTTCGCGGTCGATTGGACGGATGACCGTGAGGACTACGGCGAGGAGCGCAGCAACCTGATTGGCATGTGCGACGGCGTCCTCCTTCATGTAACCTACACGGAGCGCGGCGAGCGGATTTGGATCATTTCAGCGAGAAAGGCAGAGAGACATGAACGAGACTATTATTTCCGCGAGAATTCGAGCTGACGGCGAGGTTGTTGAGATACTGGCCGATGGCAGTGAAAGGCCGTTCCCCAAAAGGCCAATGCAGCCCATGACCGAGGAGGAGATTTCAGCGGCGGCGGCGGCCGATCCCGATGCACGCCCGATGACCCCAGAACAATTAAGAACAGCAAAATTTAAACCAAGGTCACAGACCATGCGCCGTGCGCTTGGCTTGACACAGGAAGAATTTGCAACACGTTATCACATTCCAATCGGTACGCTGCGGGATTGGGAGCAAGGGCGTTCGGAACCAGACCAGACAGCGCGCGCTTATCTCGCCGTCATTGCAGGCGATCCCGAAGGGGTATCGCGCAACCTGGCTGCTGGTCCTCATGGCGTCTTTCGTCCTCAATAAGACGTGCCGCTCGCGCTTCGATTTCCTGCTGTTGGTCGCGGGGCAAGCCCCTGTGAACCAAGGCACGGCATGGGTGGCCGTTCGTAAATAGAGGGTCAGCTTGCCGATCTGGTCTTGTCCACACCTCCCCTCATGTTCTATTATGCTGGAGGGTATCCGGCGGAAAAGTGGCCTCCTTTGGCCAACGCTCTTCCGAGGATACGCTTGGGAATCAGGAAGGTACGGATTCACTGGCCATTCAACTGGCTGTTTTGACACATGACTGCCTGTCCGTTCCGCTCTGGAACCGTGGTCTATCGAGGATGCAAAAGTGATGGAACTGCCAGACTTTATAAGAGAGTGTCTACACAAGGCCCCTGCCATGTTCGGCCATGTCCAGGCCTCCATAGCAACGTTTCAGCCCATTCTGGACAGAAACGAAATGCCATTTTTCACGGACTATACAGAACATGGCATGAGGCACAACGAGGACATTATTAAAACCTCTTTGGATTTGATGACGAAAGAGGCAAAAGGCATTTTTTCTCCAGCCGATGCCACCATTCTGGTCCTGTCCGTATTGTTGCACGATTGCGCGATGCACATTTCTGTGGATGGATTTCTTTCTCTCAAAAAAGACAATAGCCGTTGGAAACCATTGAAATATTTCAATGACAAGCCGTGGGACACGCTTTGGGATGAATTTATGGCGAATGCCATGCGCTATGATGGGCGGACTTTGATCAGCCTGTTTGGTGATACCGAGCCTGTTGCACGCCCCCCTGACAATCCGCAAAACATGACTAAAAAACACAGGCTGTTGATCGGGGAATTTTTAAGAAAACACCATGCCAGACTGGCCCATGAAATAGCCATTTATGGTTTCCCAGGCCCAGAGGGTCAGTCGCTCGACCTTTTGCCCGGCCTTGAGCAAGAGTGGAGGGATTTGGCTGGCGTGACAGCACGCAGCCATGGGGTGGCGATTCGTGATTGCCTGGAATTTTTTAAAAATAAATATCATATTCGAGATTTTCGGGGGGCGCATACGGTGTTTGTGATGGCCCTGTTGCGATTGGCCGATTATTGTCAGATTCAGGCTCAACGCGCTCCCCGCGAGTTGATCGAGATAAAAAATATACGCAGCCCGATTTCAGAAACGGAATGGCATACGCATCAGTGCATTCGCAACATTACCCCGGCTGATGATGATCCCGAGGCTGTGTATGTGGATGCAGCCCCTGCGGAGGTTGCAACTTACCTGCGGGTAAAAAATTGGCTGGTTGGCATACAAAATGAGTTGGACTGAACGGCTGCGCCGTAGCTGTGGTTTAACTCTGGCTCCTCCATCTACTCCTATCGTCTCGCTGGCCGATGGGTTACTTTGCTTTCCCCCCTTGATCCCTGTCTGAGCTATACTCCCT
>JADFYM010000252.1 GCA_015233035.1 Magnetococcales bacterium | reverse complement strand
TCCAGTCAGAACCCTGGATTCCCGCCTTCGCGGGAATGACGAGCGGATTTCGTGTCATACCCATTCCCGTCATGCCCGCGAAGGCGGGCATCCAGGAGAGTTCGTGGACGAAACGATGATCAAGGCCCACGTCAACAGGTGCCATCGCAACGGGCTCTGCCGCAACGGGCTCTACCGCGACGGGTTCCACCACAACGGGTTCCACCGCGACGGGTGTCAGATGGTCCCAAATAGGTTCTTCGGTGACTGGTGCCACCTCGTGACCGACTGCGGCAACCCACTCCGGCGGGATGGATGACGGCACCTGGTCGCCACCGACCGCTACGCCCGGCCTGGCATCCGCCGGGAACACCACCTCCACCGCCGACACCGCAGGCACCTCCCGTATCTGGTTCATCTCCGCCCAGTCCGCCTCTGCCGACGAAGAAAATACCGGTGCCCAGGTGGTACGCACCCCCTGGGCAGCGGCCACCACCGCCGGGTCCGTCCGTGATGGCGGAGAAAAGGTCAGGCGCACCATGATTTCTTCTCCCACGCCGTCCGGCGCGCCGCCCACCGGCCACGGGGTGGCTCCCGCCGTGATCAACTCGACCTGCTGCACGACAAAAGCGTCCTGACCATCCTGCGACTGCGCCACACCACCCGGTTTGGCCTGTATCATCGGCTTTGGCCGTGGCGTGGCATCTTCCAGGACGGGAACCGCCACCACGGGTGCGGCGACCCATTCCGGCACAGGCGGTACGCGCACCGGAATACTCTGGACATCCCCAAAAAGTGCCTCGCCAGACTCCAGCAGGGGTGTCACTGGCAGCGGATGCGGCGGCGGCGGTGCCAGGGAATCCAGGGCCAACCGCCCCCGCCGGATCTGCCTGGCAAAGAGACCTGCCTTTTTCAGCAATTGGCCCATGGGCATGACATCCACAGATGACGCGGCCAACCGCTCCCCGGCAGACGTTGCCGATGCAACCCCTTGGCCCTGCCGATCTGCCCGCCCGGTCGATTCCTCTTCCACGCCCACCACCTCACAAAACATGTATTGATCCATAACCCACGACAACCCTACTGGATGGCCATGGCCCCACTCCAGCAAGAATCAAGCAAATCTGCGGTGAAGAACCTTTTTTTTTGCACCGTCCGGCTTCCTGGCTTCTGCGCAGAAATGTTTGCTTGATTTTTTGTTAAAAATATGTTTTTTGGCACGTTATGAATATTCCTGCGCAGACGATGGGGTCTCCCCCGGCCAATGTGACGGGAGTGATCCTGGCGGGCGGGTTGGCGCGGCGCATGGGCGCGGGGGTGGACAAGGCCTTGCTCCCCCTGGCCGGGCGTCCGCTCCTGGCCCACGTACTGGAACGCCTTGCCCCCCAGGTGGAACGGGTGGTCATCAGTGCCAATGGAGATCCCGAACGGTTTGCCGCGTTTGGTCTGCCCATCCTGGCCGACCAGCGCGCAGACGCACAAGGACCATTGGCTGGCCTGGAAGCCGCCTTGGCCACCATAAAAACACATTGGATCCTCTCCGTCGCCGTTGACCTGCCCTTTTTGCCCAACGATCTGGCGGCAAAATTGGGGGATCCGCTGCAACGACGGCATACGGATGAGGTGGTCGTCGCCACGAGTGCCAGCCAATGTCATTATGTGGTTGCCCTGTGGCCCAGGTCGGTTCTGCCTGCGTTGACGGCGGCCCTGACCCGTGGACAACGCTCTTTGCACGAATGGTTTCGCCACCACCCGCACCGGACAGTCCCATTCTCTCCGACGGGCCATGCACCGGACCCATTCTTTAATATCAACTGCCCCACGGACTTGCAAGTCGCGGAGGCTTTGTACCGGGAACAGGCGGCAGCAGATGCCTCCCTCACTGGTTTCACCTGTTATCGAGGTGCATCATAATGGACGAAGTGTCTATATTTGAACAGATGAATGATTTGCAACAATATGCCGCCCAGGACCATGAATTTTTGGCTCAGCAGGAACAACGCATCCAGCAACTGGAAGCGGAGGTACACGAATTGAGGAGTGCCTTGCAAACACTGCTCACGGCACAAAAGGAAGACAAAGAGACCTTTAAAAAGAGACTGCCAGAAATCGAGGGACTGCACGGCAAGGTTAAAGAACTGGTCCATATCTCTGCGGAATCCACCAGAATGGTCACCACGCTGGAAAAACGTATGGATAATGTCAAAAAGGACGCCTTTTCCGGGGTGGTGATCAGTGTCATCGCCTTTTCTCTGTTGGTGATCCTTTCCCTCTTCCTCCGTTAGCCACCCCCTTTGAGAGGCACACCGCATGAAAAAACAACGTACCCCTGTTCCGCCCACGCCGAGCGTTCCCGCCACGGCCGACCTGGCACCCATCCCGGCAGAAACCCCGCCTCCTGTGGCGAAGCAACCCACGGGACGGCTTAAAAAATCGGCCAAAGTCGATGAGCAGCTTTTTCAAGAGGGGTTGGCCATCTCGCTGGACAATGAAAAACGACCGGGCAAAAAGCCCGCTGCAACCCGGAAGGTCAAAGAAACGGCGGCCCAAAAGATGAACAGGGCCCCCGGCACCATCATGGACGAGTTCCAGGACATGATCGACGACATGCTGCCCAGCACCAGGCAGGAACGGGCGGCCTGTCTGCAACACACGGGCAAAGCCGATGCGACCCGGGCCAAGGCAGGCCACAAGAAGGGCAAAAAGTCCGGCAAGACAAAAAACCGGCACAAGCAACACCCCGGCAAGGGCAAGCGAACCGCCAGGCAAAAGGCACGCCGGTAACCCATGAAGCGCATCGGAGCACACGTCAGCAGTGCCGGTGGGGTCGAAAATGCGCCGCTGAATGCCGCCGCCATCGGGGCCAAGGCGTTTGCCCTGTTTACCAAAAATCAGCGGCAATGGCATGCGCCCCCGTTGACCATCCCGCAGGTGGAGGCCTTCCAACGCCATCTGGCGGCGGGTGGCTATCGTCCGTGTGATGTCTTGCCGCATGATGGCTATCTGATCAATCTGGGCCATCCAGAACCCGCCGCGTGGGAAAAATCGCTGGCCGCCTTTATCGAGGAGTTGCAACGGTGTGAGATGTTGGGTCTGCCGTTGTTGAACTTTCATCCGGGCAGCCATTTGCGCCTGATATCCGAAGAAAGCTGTCTGGATCGCATCGGTGATGGCCTCAATCGCGCCCTGGCGGTCACGCACGGGGTGACGGTGGTGATCGAAAATACGGCAGGACAAGGTTCCAACCTGGGCTATCGTCTGGAGCAGATTGCCGGTCTCATCCAACGGGTGGAAGATAAATCCCGCGTGGGGGTCTGTCTGGACACCTGTCATGCCTTCACCTCTGGCTATGAACTGCGCACGGCGGAGGGGTATGACCGCTTTTTTGCCGACTTTGAGCGGATGGTGGGGTTGCACTATCTGAAGGGCATGCACCTCAACGATGCCAAGCCCGATCTGGGCAGTCATGTGGATCGGCATGAAAGCATTGGCAAAGGCAAATTGGGTGTTGAACTTTTCCGCCGGATTGTCAACGACCCGCGTCTGGAGGAGATGCCGCTCATTCTGGAAACCATCGATGCAACCCTGTGGCCAGCGGAGATTCAGCTCCTGTATGGAATGATTGAGCAGGATGCCCTTTAGGATGCCTCTTCTGGGGCGGCGGGTAGTGGCTCAACCAACCTGATTTGACAGGTTCTGAAAATGGTTGCGGGTCCAGGGGGATCATCCCCCTGGCGGGTCCAGGGCAGAGCCCTGGTGGGGTTCGGGGCAAAGCCCCGGAAGGGATACACACCTCGCAGGGGCTCTGCCCCTGCACCCCGCCAGGGGAGATAATCTCCCCTGGACCCCATAGAACTCTACCTGTCAAATCAGGTTGGTTGACCCAGTAGACTGTACACATCGCAAAAAATTGTGATTATTGATGGGGGTCCGGGGGGGATTATCCCCCCCGGTGGGATCCAGGGGCAACGCCCCTGGTGGGGTCCGGGGCGAAGCCCCGGAACAACAAGACACTGTGGATAAAGAATACAACCCGTTGCGACTGCATATTTTTTTTGTTCGCAGCCCCCTTGATGCCCCTGGCGGGGCTCCGCCCCGAACCCCGCCAGGGGCTTTGCCCCTGGACCCCACCAGGGGGATAATCCCCCTGGACCCCTGCCAATATGCACGACTCTGCGAGATGTGCCCACTACGGCCGAATTTCCATACTCTGAAACTGTGTCAGATAGGTCTCAAACAGGCGGTCCAGATAATCGGCCAATTGCACGGAGGCGATCAAACGGGTGGGTTTTTGGGTAAAATCGCCCAAAACCCGCAATACCACATGATGGGCAACACTCATGAACCCCTCTTCCACAAAACGATCCGTCAACAGGGCAAACAGGGCCAGATGGCGATCAATCGTGGCCATGCGCCGTTTGTCAGCCGGTCGTTGCGCACAGGTCCGTCGTAACAACCGCAGCAGACGATCCGCATAGGGTGGTTGGGCCTGTTCCAGAGCCTTGAGCCAAACAAACACCTGCAACGAGGGATAACAGGCATTCAAGCGTCTTTTTTTAAAGATATGATGGGATTGCAACCCCAGCAAAGCATGGAACGCGCCAGGCGGTGCCACAAACAACACCGACAGCAACCGATTCACCACCTCCTGATAGCGGACCAACTCCATATGCCCCAGATGGCCCAGCCATTCCTGGTACAGATCCTCGGCGGAGGGCGACGATGGTAACCGAATGAGATCCATCACCGCCCCCCGAATAACCGGGAACAAATAAACACGGCGGCCAGGAGGCCCACCACATCCGCCGTGAGGGCGGCGGCCAGGGCATGGCGCATCCGTCGCACCTGGACCGCACCCAGATAGACCGCCAGGACATAGAAGGTCGTCTCGGTGGAACCTTGAATGGTGCTGACCAGCAACCCCACATAGCTGTCTGGACCCATACCGGGATCCTGCATGATGGCGGTCATCAAACCATAAGCTCCGGATCCCGAAAAGGGGCGCAACAGGGCCATGGGCAGGGCCTCTGCTGGCAGACCCAGAGGGGTGGTCAAGGGGGCGAGCCAGCCCACCAGAACGGCCATGGCTCCGCTGGAACGCAACATGCTGACTGCCACCAGGATGGCCACCAGGTAGGGAATAATGCGCACCGCCACCTCAAACCCCTCCTTCGCCCCCGTCACAAAGGCTTCATACACCCGCACGCCGCGCAGCCAGCCAAACCCCACAAAACCGACCACCAGACCTGGGATCACCCAGGCCGAAAAAAGCTTGCCGTACAGAATGGTCAGGGGGATCAAGCCCAGAATCACCCCGATCGCCAGACCAGAGACCCAGAGGGGATAACCGGTGTTTTCCGGCAGGGGTTCCGCCTCGACCAATGGATCTTTTTTTTCTCGATCCACTGGCTGGTCAGCTGGCGACACAGGAAAAAAGGGTTGATAAACCTTGGCACTGACAATGGCCGCCAGGGTCGCACACACGGTGGCAAACAGCGTCGTCGGCAGGATGGCCGCCGGATCCTGGGAACCCAGGGCAGCGCGCACGGCAATCACACTGCTGGGCACCAGGGTGATGCTGGCAGTATTGATGGCCAAAAACAGGGCCATGGCATTGGTTGCGGTCCCCGGACAGGGGTTGAGACGCTCCAGTTCGTGCATGGCGCGAATGCCAAACGGGGTGGCCGCGTTACCCAAACCCAGGGCATTGGCCGCCATGTTGAGAATCATGGCCCCCATGGCCGGATGATCGGCGGGCACATCGGGAAAAAGGCGCACCATGACGGGCCGAATGAGCCGGGCCAGGATGGTCAGCAAGCCCCCCTGCTCCGCCACCTGGATCAGACCCAAAAACAGGGCCATGACCCCGATCAGACCCATGGCCAGGGAGACCGAAGCCGTGGCCGCCTCCAGCATCCCCTTGGTTAAAAGCTGCATGGGCGAGGGATCCGTCACCACCGGCAGCCAGTGTATCTGGTGCCAGGCGGTGACGAGAAATCCCAACAGGATCAGGCCGAAAAATAGACGATTCATCTGTTCTCCCGCGATGGGGGCAAAGTCGTTTTTGCATAAACTATTATCAAGGGGGTCCGGGGGGGATTATCCCCCCCGGTGGGGTCCAGGGGCAAAGCCCCTGGTGGGGGCCTACCCTATGCACACATCTTTTTGGATGCGAGTTTCCAGCCTTCCAGGAGCAGCTCGAATTTTATCAGACCTCGCAACATGGTAATTGGTCCGGGCGGGGACTCTGATGCGTACCCTTTCCAGCCC
>JADFYM010000251.1 GCA_015233035.1 Magnetococcales bacterium | reverse complement strand
TACCCCGACGCATACGCCGACGAGTACCCCGACGAGCACTCCGACGCATACGCCGACGAGTACGCCGACGAGCACGCCAACGAGTACCCCGACGCATCCGATGCCTTCGCAGACTTGGAAACCTCTATACTCGCCGCCTCAGGTTGCAGATTGGCCAGATCAGAATGCTCGGTCGTCTCATCCTTCCGGCTCTGAATCAGCTCGCTCTCCTGCTGCTCAACAGGGGCCTGCGTGGCCAAATTGAGCAACTCCATCGCCTGCTGCTGTTCCTGAGAATGAATATCTTGATGTTCGGCCATCTGCATGACTCCTGAAACCTACCCAGTTCGCGCCCAAACCACATACCCGCGTATACCACCCAACGCACAGTCCGATCCGGTGTCCCGTTGACCAACTCCGCGTTATTCAATTATTCTTTGTCCATCCACCCCCGACGTTGGATGTAGACAGGCATCCACCGTCCATGACAGTGTAGAGGAAATAAAAGAAAATACAATTCCACCATTGGTTATCCTCCATTCGTTATAGGGAAAGGGTCATCCAGACAACACAAGACGAAAGCCGGTGTCATCCTTGCCCACATTGGGATAGCCTCCCCCCCGATAGGCCGAACGCAACATGTCGGGACCACAACACCATGAACCACCCCGTTTGATCCGATAACCAATGGCTGGCTGATGTACCGGATTGCGCTGCCTGGCCTGCGGCCTGCCATAAAAATCCTCTTCATATTGATCCTGGCACCACTCCCATACATTGCCATGCATGTCATGCAGACCGTAATGATTGGACGGAAATTGACCGCCCGCCGTGGTCCCCTGGCGATAAATGCCCGTCTTGCCCGCCCCATACACAGACCCACCATAATAATTGGCCTGATCGGTACGGATGGTATGACCAAAACAGAAGGGCGCACCATCACGCGCCCCCCCGCGACAGGCATACTCCCATTGGGCCTCGGTGGGCAATGTACACAACAACCCCGTCCGTCGACTCAACCACCGAGTAAACTGCATGGCATCAAACCAACTGATGAAGACAGCAGGATGCGAATCATCCTGTTGAAAACGGGTGGTTTGCCAGTTCCATTGTTCCATGGACTCCCGGGCCGACACGTAAGACCGCAACGCAAACTGGGCCTGTTCCCGATCGGTCAGGAACAAAAACTCCTCGACAAACCAGGCAAACTGCCCGCGCGTCACCGGCAACCGTCCCATCCAGAAACCATCCAGTTCCACCCGATGACGGGGCAATTCGCGGGCATACCATTTGGCAAAATGGGCGGCATCCCCCGACTGACGCAACACCCTGGTCTCCTCTTCCGCTTGACCCATCCAGAATTTGCCCGGCGGAACCCACAAAAACTCCATGCCGGTCAATGGTTCACGCCAGACATCCCGCATCTTGTGCCGGAGGAGAGCCCCCTTGTGCGCCGGAAGTCCCGCCACCACCGGGGACAAAGTGCCCGCAATCCGGGCGCAATCCCGACCAACCCTGGCCTGATAAGCTCCCTGCAAGGCCTGCGCAACAGCAGCCATGGTCGGATAACGCTCCCGCCGACTCTCCCGCAGGCAGGTTTCAATGATGCGAATACACTCCGGCATGGCCTGCCGCGTGGCCGGTGACCAATCGGGGCCGCCCTGCTCCCGCAATATGGGCAACAGCGGCTTGAGATAATCATATTCGGCCACCGGCCATCGCCCCCCCTCCAGGACAAACAGGCCAATGATGCCAAAACTGTACACCAGGACCGGTTCATCCATCATATTGATGCTCCGGTCATGCAGTTCGGGGGCCATATAAAAATCGGTGCTGATCACACGATAA
This sequence comes from Magnetococcales bacterium, assembly GCA_015233035.1. Lineage (GTDB taxonomy): Bacteria > Pseudomonadota > Magnetococcia > Magnetococcales > Magnetaquicoccaceae > Magnetaquicoccus. The sequence continues at coordinate 4,442 of JADFYM010000251.1, read as the reverse complement.
TAATCGGCCAGGCGCGCCTCACAAATACCGCCCAGGTCAATCATCGCCAACTGCGGCGGTCCCGAACGGCACGCGGTAACCATCACATTTTCCAGTTTGAGATCGGTGCTGATCAGCCCGGTGTCCTCGATCAACCGCTGCAACAATACCGCCAGACGCCACAACAAGGCATATTGACGAGCCGGCGTGAGTCGCCCCTCCTCGGCCAATTGCTTGACACAGTCGTACAGGTCCACCGGCCAATAGTCCATGTAGACCAACCCATACTCGGCCACAGGATCCGTGTCATCCGTGGCGGACCAGATGTGACAACTGCGAATCCTGACCAGACTGGCATGGTTCAGGCGGTCCCAGTTGTATTGCAGTTGATGCCATTCGTGGGACTCTTTCTCCTGTCCGGCCTGCACCCGCAACTTCAGCGGGATCACCTTGACCGCCACCTCCGCCAGGTCATCCGTCACCAGAAACACCTGACCAAAACTGCCCGATCCCAAAACACGGACCATGCGATAACCCGGTGTGAAATGACGAATCATCCGCTCCGCCTGATCAGGCGAGAGATCCCTGTTTTCTGCCATATGGCCTGTTCCTTTCGCGCCTTCTGCCGCCTCGACTGGCCAGTGGGGGCTTTGCTCCCAACCCCGCCAGGGGCTTTGCCCCTGGACCCCACCGGGGGGGATAATCCCCCCCGGCCCCCCTTGATCATGCTTTTTTTGGGGAAGATTCTATCCCTGGGTGCGACGATCCCCTTCCAACAGGGTGAGCCAGACGGCAGCCCGCACCATTTCGTTGTTGAAAAAAACGACCTGGGAACCCCCTTCGTTCGATTCGCCCAGCAAACCCACCTTCAAAAGATGCTTGACCGCCGCTTCGGTCGCGGGCCGGGGATGGATACCCAAGACCAGCAAGGATTCCAGGGCAATCTGCCCGTAGGCCGCCACGGCCCGGACAATCCGCCAATCCACCTGGGCGGTATCCAGCCGCTCCAGGATAAGCCCCTGCAGTGACCGCGGGAAAAGGGTCATCAGTGCCCGGTGATCGGCTGGCAAGGTGTGGACCGCCCCCTTGGCGGCACGCTCCCGCCTCATCTGCGCCATTTTACCCAACTCGACGGCAAACAACGGCACACCACTGGACCAATGGGCCATCTGGCGCGTCAAGCCCTCGTCGCCCGCTCCATCACACCGAAGTGCCTTCAATAATTGAATGGTATGTTTGGGGGTCAACCGGTTGAGTGAAAGCGTCGAGACAACCGCCGCCCCCGGAAAGGCGCGCAGCCAGGAACGGCGCGTCGCCCCGATCAACCAGAGCCGACTGTCGTTGCAACCCTTGGCCAAATGGGGAAAAACGGCCAAAGTACCGGGATCCGCCCACTGTAAATTGTCCAAAAACAGCACGGTCGGTCGCCGGATGGCGGCAAGGATGACCAGCAACAAGGCGGCCACGGAGGGGGCCCAAACCTCCAGATCGATGGCACCTTGCTCCGCGCCGGTCAGCAAGGCTACCAGCCGTCGCCCGGTCTCCGCATGGGCCGGATGATGTTCCAACAACCACGCATGGATATGTGCCGCCTTGGCTGCCATTGTCCCCTCGACCGAACACCCGCTCAGGGTCTCCAGCACCGAGGCAAAGGGATACCAGGGGGTCAAATCGGCCACCGTTCGACAATGACCCTCCAGCCAAAGCCAGGCCGGCTCGGCCGTCAAGGCCGTGCGCAGTTCCCGGACCAGCCGTGTCTTGCCAAAACCGGCCTCGCCGACAATCACGACGGCACGACTGGCCCCCTGCCAGGCCTCACGGGCCAGCGCGCGCAACTCCCGCCATTCCCCATCCCGCCCCACAAACGGTATCTCCCCGCATTCGGCGGGGGTGCCCGCATCGTCCGCACCGGGCGGCCCCATGGCCCGCAGGATGGCGTCGCCCTCGGGAAAAAAGGCGGAAGGCAGACCATACCGGTCGCCACTCAAGCGCAAGGCCTGCCGGGTCGAGGGCGAGAGATCCAGCAAAGCGTCGCTGTCGCACACATCGAACAGCAGGCAGGCCCGTTCCGCCGGTGTCCGCGCGCTGAAGAAGGAACGAGAGATGATATCACCGTGCAGCGTGGTTTTGCCCCCATCCGACGAGAGCACCACCTCGCCACTGAACACGGACAGGCGCAGGGGAATGGCCTCCCCCACCAGGTCAGCCACCGGATGATGGGCCATGCGTCGCTGCACCCAAAAGGCGCAGCAGGCCGCCCGTTCGGGGTCATCCTCGCGCATATGCGGCACCCCGAACAGCAACAAAAACCCGCCTGGTATCGCCTGCATCGCCCCCTGGAAACGCTGCGAGGCCTGGTTACACAACTGTTGCAAGGTACGATTCAACTGCCCAAAATGGGCACTCCCCAGGCGATGCACCAGGGCTTCCGTTGCCAGCACCCGCGCCACCACCATGCTGACGGGTTGCATGGCCGACGCATAGTGCATGGCCTCGGTCGATTCGGGATGGATGGTCGCGACCGGACCCGCCGCCGCGAGCAGCGCATCCGTGTCCTGTTGTTGGGAAAGAATGCCCAGATTGGCGGCCATGGTGCGGTTGCGCACCTTCAGGTGCCGAAAAATGGTCACCAGATGTTGTTTGACCGTCCCTTCGGAAATGCCCAGTTGGTTGGCAACCTCTTTGTTGGCCTTGCCATCCTGCACGAGTTGCAAAATCTCACGCTGTCGTTCCGTCAGTGCATGAACGGCTCTTTCCTCTCCTCGTGGCAGCTCTTTGTCAGGGTATGGCTTGTTGTCCATGTGTTTGGTCCAGTAAAATAAGGTCCACAACCCGCAAAACGATGCGCACGGCCCAGGCCGAAACCAGCGGAGACGAGGCGACCAGACCAACGGGCCGAAATGACCGTCAGGGTCGGATGATTTCCTCTATTCTACTCCCACCGCCATGGCCTGGCAACAACAACGGTTTCAACAAATAGACCAATACCGAGCGGTGACCCGTCGTGATGTCCGCCTCGGCCAGCATCCCCGGCAGGATCGGATATTCGGGCGAGCCGACAAAACGGTGATCGGGTCGCACCTGCCCTTTATAATGGGGTCGCCGATCCTTGTCCGCCAGGTCCACCTCCGTGGAGGGGGAGACGGACAACAGCCGACCAGAGACCGTGCCAAAGCGTTGAAAGTCATAACTCGACACCCGGATCACCACCGGCTGATCCGGGCGCACGACGCCAATATCCTTGGGGGGAATCTGCACCTCCAGGATCATTTCGGCATTCAGCGGGACAATTTGCATCAACACGTCGCCACTCTTGACCACGGCCCCGATGGTTTGCGTCCGCAACCCCTGCACCACCCCCGACACCGGGGCGCGCATTTCCAGTTGGGCGTGGCGTTCCTGCAAGCGGAGCAGCAACTCCTGCGTCTGGGCAATATCATTGTTGACCTGGCCCAATTCGTCGCTGGCCTGTTGCCGCGATTCCGAATCCAGGATGCGCCGCCGTTTTTGCACCTCGTCCAAGGCCTGGCGCGCCTTGTCCAACTGTTTGGTCAACCGTTCGACCTCGGACTGCGAACCGAGATAGGTGCGTTTGGCATTCAACTGGTTCACCCGGGAAACCAGATTTTTGTTGGCCAGTTCATCCTGCAAGGTCAGCATCGCGTCGTCCACATCCACCCGCCCCTGGGCGGTACGAATCAGGTCGGCGAGTTGCTCGCACTCGGTTCTCTTCTGGGTCACCTGGGTTTCCAGCACCGACAGACTGGTTTCCCGGGCCAAAATCTGGCTGCGCAACAAGGAGGCCTGATCGCGGATGACATCGCCATATTCGGGACTGATACTGGAAAAATCGGCCTCTGTGCCCCCGCTCGCCTCCTGGGTTCGATTCAGAAAGGCGTTCAGGCGAATACGACGGGCGTTCAATCCCGCCAGCCGGGCCATGGCCTGCTTCTGGTCGGAATCATCGGCGGCATTGCTTAACCGCACCAGCAAGGCCCCCTTCTCCACCGGCTCGCCCTCCCGGACCAGCAGGGCGGCGAGGAGACCGGATTCCGAGGGTTGCACCTTGTAGACCAGCCCCTGGGGCACAAATTGACCGGTCGTCTTGACCGCCTCGTCAATCCGGGTCGCCACCGACCAACCGCCAAACAGAAAACTCACGCCAATGGTCAACACCATGGCCAACCGCACCTTCCAGGAGATGGCCGCCTCCTCCAGAATGATGGCATCGGTAAAGCGGTGTACAGAGGGGTGCGTAGACATACCCGGCCTTTTCCTAAAACAAAACAATCACTGAAGCATTCGAGAACATTGCAGAATTCACGAGAAGATGAAACAACGTCATTCCCGCGCAGGCGGGAATCCAGGAGTTCCAAGGGGTTAGCTGGATTCCCGCCTGCGCGGGAATGACGGACTGGCCTTGATCATCGTTTCGGCCACTCCAGTCAGAACCCTGGATTCCC
>JADFYM010000250.1 GCA_015233035.1 Magnetococcales bacterium | reverse complement strand
AGGGCCTTATTCTCCTCAAGCAGTCGGGAGATAGTTATCGTATCTTGGTTCATGGGGAAATCTTGAACCATAACTGGGTTTCCATGTCAACCCCTCGCGATCGGGACGCCTACCTGGGCAGTTACAAATAATCAATGATATTCTGGATTTTTCCCAAATTGAGGCGAGCAAACTGGTCCTGGAACAGACGGCCTTTGATCTGCACGATCTCTTCGACCATCTGTCGGAACTGTTCCACCCGCAGGTGGCGGAAAAAAACATGGCGTGGACAATAGCCATCGCCCCGGATTGCCCGGTGGCTCTGTACGGGGATGCCCTGCGCCTGGAGCAGATTTTGCTCAACCTGATCGGCAATGCCCTCAAGTTTACCGAACGGGGGGCGATTCAGGTCGAGGTGCGCCAAGTCGAGGGGTCTGCCGAGGAGCCGCCACCCACCGAGGCGGTCCCGGTCGCGGCAATCGCCTGGCCCCGCCGTCGTATTGTCCTGGCGTTTACGGTACGGGATAGCGGCATCGGCCTGGCGCAAGAGCAGATTGACGCCCTGTTTCGTCCCTTTGTCCAGGCGGATGGCTCCACCACCCGCCCTTACGGTGGCACCGGACTGGGACTCTCCCTCAGCAAACATCTGGTCGAGTTGATGGGTGGGCGCATCGGAGTGGAAAGCAATCCGGGCGAGGGTGCGGTGTTTCATTTTACCATCGTCTGCGCAGAGCGTCTGGATGGAGCAGATGGCAGGGTGGTGCAACGGTTTGGCCCCCCGGCCCGCATACCCCGTCCAGCCCAATGGGACGAGATCGATTATGGCAAGATAATCGACCAGATGGGGGGTACCCGTCTCCTGCTGGTCGAGGATATGCCCATCAACCAGCAGGTGGCGCGGGAATTGTTGGAAGGGGTGGGCATCCACGTCGATGTGGCCCAGAATGGGGCCATGGCGGTCCACCTGGTGGCCGGTGGCCGGTATGACGCGGTGCTGATGGATATTCAGATGCCGGTCATGGATGGCTATGAGGCAACCCGCGCCATTCGCACGGATCGGCGTTTTGCGGCCCTGCCCATCATTGCCATGACCGCCCACGCCATGACCGGCGACCGGGAAAAAGTGCTGGCGGCGGGCATGAACGACCATGTCAGCAAGCCCATCGATCCGGGGCAGTTGTTTGCGGTGTTGCTGGCCCACCTCCAGCCGGGCGAGCGGGAACCGGTCGACCGGGAATCTCTGCGGCAGAGGCTCTGCCCCCCTGCCGGCACAGCACCGGCACCGGAGGAGATTCCAGGCATTGACATGGCCTCTGCCCTGGGGCGGGTCATGGGCAACCAGGCGTTGCTGACCCAACTGTTGCAAACCTTTCAGCGGGACTATGCGACCACAGCCCAGGCTGTGCGGGATGCCCTCGCCCAGGGTGCCAGCGAACGGGCGCGACGGCTCGTGCATCAGATCAAGGGCGTTGCGGGCAATATCGGGGCCCACGCCGTGTTTGCTGCGGCGCGCACCCTGGAACAGGCCATCGAGCAAGGACGAACCGACGACTGGCCCGCCTTGACGGCGGCCTTCTAGGCGGTCTTGCGGGAGATTCTGGCCAGCATCGCAGACCGGCACCCGCCAGACCACCCAGCGGCCATGGCCTCGGACCCGGTGGCAGATCCGGCCACCTGGAGTGACTCCTGCCGGGAGACCCTGCAACCTGCTCTGGTCGAATTGGCCAGGCGTCTGACCCGTTTCAGTGTGGGCTCGACGGCGGCCTTCAACGCCGTCAAACCCATTCTGCTGCGCGCCGGTTTGTCCCAGGAGGTGGAACAGATGACCGGACAGATGGATCGGTTCCGTTATGCGGAGGCACGGATCTCTTTGGCAACGATTGCCCAAAAGTTGGCCATTGCTCTATGAGGAAGATATCATGACGGAAGGGATGGAAAAGCCCAAAATTTTGATTGTGGATGATGCGCCTGGCAATATCCACCTGCTGATCGCCATCTTGGCAGCCGATTATGAGATTGCCGTCGCCACCGATGGCCAGAATGCGTTGCAGGCGACCGCAGAGTGCAAGCCGGACCTGATCCTGTTGGACATCGAAATGCCCGAACTGGATGGTTATGCAGTCTGTGCCCGACTGAAGGCCGATCCGGTCACGCAGGAGATCCCGATTCTCTTCCTGACGGCCCGGGACAGCGGGCAGGACGAAGCGAAGGGCTTGCTGCTGGGCGCAATCGACTATATCACCAAACCGTTCAATCCAACCGTCGTGACCGCCCGGGTCAAAAACCAGGTGGAACTGAAACGGCGTCGGGACGCCATGGAGCAGATGGCCACGGATCTGCGGGTGGCCAAAGAGGCCGCCGCCAAGGAGCGGGATTTTACCCGCGAAATTGTCAACGCCCTGCCTGGCACCTTCTATCTGCTCAACCAGGAGGGACGCTTCCAGTTGTGGAACAAAAAACTCGAAGAAGTGACCGGGTATACCCCGGAGGAGATTGCGGTCGCTTCCCCGGCGGATTTTTTTCAAGGCCGGGAACAGGCCGCCGTCGCCGAGCGGCTGCAGGAAGTGTTTACCCAGGGCTATGCCGTGGCCGAGGCCAGTGTCGTGGCCAAGGATGGCACGCTGACGCCGCACTATTTTGTGGGGCAGCGCATTGATCTGGATGGCGTGTCCTACCTGATTGGCATGGGACTGGACATTTCCGAGCGCAAACGGATGGAGAGTGCCCTGCGCGAGGCCAAAGAGCAGGCCGAAGCGGCAACCAAGGCCAAGGGGGAATTTTTGGCCACCATGAGCCATGAAATCCGTACCCCGATGAATGCCGTCATGGGGTTGACCGATTTGGCCCTCCAGACGGTCGTGTCACCCAAAACACGGGATTATCTAACCAAAATTGCCCAGGCCTCCCGTTCCCTGTTGCACATCATCAACGACATCCTCGACTTTTCCAAGATGGAATCGGGCCGCCTGCAACTGGAGCATGTCGATTTTCTGTTGCGTGATCTGTTCGATCATCTGGCCGATCTGTTTCGGCACAAGAGCACCACCAAGGGCATTGAATTGATCTTGCAGGCGGGATCCGGGTACCGATACGCCCTGACCGGCGATGGTTTGCGCCTCGAACAAATTTTGATGAACCTGATCAGCAATGCCATCAAGTTTACGGAAAAGGGCGAAGTGGAGGTTGGGGTGCGCCTGGTTGCCCAGCAGGGCGCGCGCGCGGTGCTGGCGTTTTTTGTCCGGGATACCGGCATCGGTCTGAGTCAGGCACAGATTGACACGCTGTTTGCGCCCTTTGTGCAGGCCGACGGTTCCACCACGCGCAAATATGGGGGAACCGGGTTGGGCTTGAGCATTTGCAGGCGATTGGTGGAACTGATGGGGGGCACCATCGGGGTGGAAAGCCAACCGGGGGTCGGCTCTGTCTTCCGCTTCACCGTTTTGTTGACCTGCCGGGCAACAACGGAACAGGACAATATGACCCTCCCGGAGGATATGCAGGCCCTGCCGGTCCTGGTGGTGGATGACAACGCAGTGGTGCGAACGGCCTTGCAGACGTTATTGGACGTGTTCGGCTTTGCGACGACGACCGTCGGTTCCGGGCCGGAGGCCCTGGCAGCGATACAGCAGGGCTGGCTGGCCAACAAACCCTGTCAATTGGCTCTGGTGGATGGGCTGATGCCCCGGATGGATGGTCTCGAAACGGTCCGCCGGATGCTGGAATTGACCGCACCGGATACCACACAGGAGACCCCCCTGCCCAAAATTATCCTGATGACCGACGGCAACCGGGAAAAGGGCATTGCCCAGCAGGCCAAGGCCCTGGGCATCCGCGCCCTGCTGCCCAAACCGATCCACTGTGCTTTGCTGTTTGATACCATCATGGAACTGTTCAGCAAGGGAGTCAGCAGGGTGCACCGACCGGACCGGGAGGTCACAGACCTGGCCTGTGTGACCAGCCAGATTGGCGGTGCCCGGGTGTTGCTGGTGGAGGACAATGCCATCAACCAGTTGGTGGCGCGGGAGATGTTGGAACAGGTGGGACTGGTCGTCACGGTGGCGGGTGACGGTTTGGCTGCCACCCGGATGGTGCTGGAAACCCCGTTCGACCTGGTCCTGATGGATATTCAAATGCCGCTCATGGACGGTTATACGGCCTGCCGCCAGATCCGCAGCAATCCCCTGTGCGCGCAACTGCCGATCATCGCCATGACGGCCCATGCCACGAACGGCGACCGGGAACACTGTCTGGACGCCGGAATGGTGGACCACATCACCAAGCCCATTGACCGCAAACATCTGTATGCGACGTTGCTGGCGTGGATCAAACCCGGTGACAGGCCCCCGGTGCCCCCCGTGCCGACCCGGCACGGCCTCCCGCATGTGGCGGAACCAGGCCAGGTACCCGCCCTTCTACCGGGGATCGATGTGGCCAACGGCCTGGACCGTCTGGGTGACAATCATCAGGTGTATCGGTTTCTTTTGCTTGAATTCAGGAAAAATTTTGCCAAAACGGCAGAAAAGGTGCGCCTCGCCCTGCGGGAGGCGCGCCAGGACGATATACAAGCCGCCCAATACCTGATTCATGCCATCAAGGGCATGGCTGGCAACCTCTCCGCACGCGCACTGTTTCAGGCCGCTGTGGCCCTGGAGAAAGCCATCAAGGAAGATCGGCGGGCGGACTGGCCGCTGTTGCTGGACACTTTTGCTGCGGCCTTGCAGCAGGTGGTGGATGCCATCGGCACTTTGCAACCGGCAGCAGACACAACGCCCAGTGAACACGGAAGACGATTGGATATTGCAGACATTATGCCCCGGTTGATCACATTGGCCGATGCCATCCAGAAACACCGGGCTGATGCCGTTGCCTGTTGCCAGACACTGGAACCCCTGTTCAAAGGCACCAGCGTGGAGCACACATGGGAACAATTGGACCGATCACTCGATGACTACAAGTTTAAAGAGGCACAAGGCCATCTGGACGCCCTGTGCAACGCACTCGACATCCCTCTGCCATGGGTGAGAAAATCATGAACAACGAAGAGAAAAAACCGACCATTCTGATGGTCGATGACATGCCGGTCAACCTCAAGGTGTTGGCAACCCTGTTAAGTCCCGACTATACCGTTGTCGTTGCCACCAGTGGCCAGGAGGCGTTACAGGTCGTGGCGGACGAAACCCCGGACATGATTCTCCTGGACATCGCGATGCCAGAGATGGATGGCTACGAGGTGTTGCGCTGCCTGAAGAGCAATCATGCGACCCGCAATATACCGGTTATTTTCATTACGGCCATGGTCGAAGTGGACGATGAAACCAAGGGGCTCGCCCTGGGGGCCGTGGACTATATCACCAAGCCTTTCTCGTTGCCCATCGTCAAGGCGCGGGTCCAGACGCACCTGGCCCTGACCTGGGCACAGAATCAGCTCAAAGAACACAACCGACTCCTGGAGGAGAAGGTGGCGCAGCGGACCCAGGAGTTGCTTTTGACCCAGGATGTGACCATCAATGCGCTGGCCTCCCTGGCCGAGACCCGGGACAATGAAACGGGCAATCATATTCGCCGGACCCAGCATTATGTCCGGTTGCTGGCCGAACGGTTGCGGGATCATCCCAAATTCCGTGCTTGCCTGGACGGGGCGACCATAGAATTGTTATTCAAGTCTGCCCCGTTGCACGACATGGGCAAGGTGGGTGTACCGGACACCATTCTGCTGAAACCTGGCCCCTTGACCGAGGTGGAGTTTGCCGTCATGCAAACCCACACCACCCTGGGCCGGGATGCCATTACCATTGCGGCGGGTTCTCCTCTGAGCGGTGGCGTCTCCTTTTTGCGCTATATTCAGGAGATTGCCTACACCCATCATGAAAAGTGGGATGGCAGCGGGTATCCCGAGGGGCTGGCCGGGGAACAAATTCCCCTGTCGGGCCGTCTCATGGCCATTGCGGATGTCTATGATGCACTGATCAGCAAACGGGTCTACAAGCCCGCCTTTCCACACGAACAGGCGGTGGCCATCATCACCGAGGGCAAGGGAAGCCATTTTGATCCCGATATGGTAGAGGCCTTCTTGGCGGTCGCCGAGGCGTTCCAGGATGTCGCGTACCATTTTGCCGACCTCCCGCAGTCGTGACATAGACAACACGTGCCAACATCCATCCACAACCCAGCGTAAGGAGATCCACCCCATGCCTGATACCTACTGGTGCACAGTGGAAATTCGGAACCCTCCTTCAGACCGCAAGGGGTTTGCCCTGGTAGGTCCAACGGAACGGTTTCGACATCGCCTTGTTAAAATACGCGATGAACGACGTGATTTTTTCCCTTAAATCGTCTTGGGA
>JADFYM010000024.1 GCA_015233035.1 Magnetococcales bacterium | reverse complement strand
TTTAAGGGAAAAAATCACGTCGTTCATCGCGTATTTTAACAAGGCGATGTCGAAACCGTTCCGTTGGACCTACCAGGGCAAACCCCTTGCGGTCTGAAGGAGGGTTCCGAATTTCCGCTGTGCACCAGTAGTTTCCGTCATCCCCGCGAAAGCGGGGATCCAGGTTTCGCAGTCTCCGTCATCCCCGCGTAGGCGGGGATCCAGATCTCGCAGGTACCACCTGGATTCCCGCCTGCGCGGGAATGACGCCCATGAGAGACATCCCGCGCCAGTTCTTTGCCTCACCTGGATTCCCGCCTGCGCGGGAATGACGCCTGGCGGGATGGCACGGGTTTGGCTTGTCTACCCTGGATTCCCGCCTGCGCGGGAATGACGTTTGAAAAACTGCGCATCCCATGCTGGGTGCGGTTTGGCAACACATGGGTGATTCCAACTCCAGGGGCTTGTTTTTCCGGGGCGAAGCACCCGGACCCCACCAGGGGCGTTGCCCCTGGACCCCACCGGGGGAGATAATCTCCCCCGGACCCCCATGAATAATAACAACTTTTTGCGATATGTATGACGGGATGGGTTTACCCGCCTCCCCAGCAAGGGTCGCCCGGACGCTCAAGGCCGCGTGTGAATATCCATCCCACCGAAGAAAAAGGCAATCTCCTGCGCGGCCGTCTCTGGCGCATCCGAGCCATGCACCGCATTGGCTTCAATGCTGGTGGCAAAATCGGCCCGAATGGTGCCGGGCGCGGCATTGGCCGGATTGGTGGCTCCCATGATCTCCCGATTGCGGGCGATGGCTGACTCGCCCTCCAGAACCTGGACCATGATGGGCCCGGAACTCATGTAGGTCACCAGATCCGCATAAAACGGCCTGCCCCGATGTACGGCATAAAAGGCACCTGCCTGGACGGCAGAGAGATGCAGCATCTTGCTGGCAACAATCCGCAACCCGGCAGACTCAAAACGGGCATAAATTTGACCGATGACATTCTTGGCAACAGCATCGGGTTTGATCATGGAAAGCGTCCGTTCAACGGCCATTGTGTGCTCCTGTTCGCTGTGGATAAACCTGTGGATAAAAGTGGGACAAAATGGGTGAAACATTGTGTAAAGCACTGCAATAAAGAAACAATTTAAACAAACACCCGGCACGTCCATCCTGTGGCTAACTGTAAATAACTTGCCCTTTGTCCCGCCATCCTGTAGAGTGCCGACCTGAGGTGGAGGGTCGTGCCGCCACATCGGATCATCCGTGCATTTTCCTGGAGGAAAGCCCCTGCCATGCGTATTTTTTCGCCACACAAGAGAGGCGGGCTGATCGTTCTGTTGTGTCTGTTCGCCCTGTTGCTGTCCCCATCTGTCGCCCATGCGGTCGTATGGTACGCGGGTGAATTTTCCGCTGATATTATCATCACGGACCCGCGTACACCAGACAGCGCGGTGCGCGGCACCTTTTATGTGGGCAAAGACCGTTTTCGGACGGAGGGCATCCAGCAGGGCCAACCCGCCGCCATGATCGTGCAGCCGCAGGACCGCCTGGTGTGGACGCTTTTCCCGGAAGACAAAACCTACTATGCCGGACCGGGCAGCCTGCCGGTTCCCCCTCGACCGGATGTGGAACAACTGCCGGGCGACGCCGACGGTCCATGCCAACAGGATAAGGCCATTGTCTGCACACGGCTAGGGACAGAAACACGCCACAACGTGGCAACGGAAAAATGGGAGATTCAAATCCCCCCGCCCAGCCCGCCTTCGGGCAAGCCGGATGCGGCGGACGAGCGCAAGCAGACGATGCAAAAGGTGCTGCTCTGGGTCGATCCGGTGCGGCATATTGTCATTCGGCAGCAGCTTGAACAGGGGCCCGGCATGGAACGCCTCCTGGTGGCAACGGAAAACAAGGCAGGTCGGGTGACCGAAAAATGGGATATCACCCAAACTTTTCAGGACCAGACGCAACACACTTTCCGTTGGGTGGACAGCAAGCTGCGTCTTCCCATCCGTGAAGAGGCGGCGGGCAAGGTGATCATGGAACTGGTCAACCTGCACGAGGGGGTGCAGGCGGCGGAACGGTTTGCCGTGCCGAACGATTTTAAAGAGATCCAACAATAACAGCACTGACCTATTTCAGGAGTGGGGCATGGCAGGACATAGCAAGTGGGCCAATATCAAGATCCGCAAGGGGGCGCAAGATGCCAAGCGCGGGAAAATATTCACCAAATTAATTCGTGAGATTACCACTGCCGCCCGTTTGGGGGGGGGCGATCTGGCTGCCAATGCCCGTTTGCGCGGGGCGGTGCTCGCCGCTCGGGCCCAAAACATGCCCAAAGAGACCACAGAACGGGCCATCAAACGCGGTGCGGGTGGCCTGGATGGGGCCAACTATGAAGAGGCCCGCTACGAGGGGTATGGACCAGGCGGTGTCGCCGTGATTGTCCAGACGTTGACCGACAATTATAATCGCACCGTGGCCGATGTGCGCCATGCCTTTACCAAATTTGCGGGCAATCTGGGCACGGCGGGTTGTGTATCCTATCTGTTTGACAACAAAGGCGAGTTGATTTTTGAAAATTGCGACGAGGATGCCCTGATCGAGGCCGCCCTGGAGGCGGGTGCCGAAGATGTGGTATCCGATGGCACCACCTTTGAGGTCATTACGGCACCCGACCAGCTTCATGCCGTACAGGAAGTGCTGGCGCAGGCCGGTTTCAACCCCATTCGCGCCGAATTGATCATGCGCCCGCAAAACAGCGTCACCCTGGACGAAAAACAGGCCAGTTCCATGCTGAAGATGATGGATATGTTGGAGGATAACGACGATGTGCAGAAGGTCTACGCCAATTTTGACATTCCCGACGAGATTCTGGAACGGCTGGCCAACGGTTAGGCCAGGGGGATGCGCGTGATTGGTATTGATCCCGGCACGACCACAACCGGTTGGGGCATTGTGGAATCAAACGGCCAGACCCTGCGCCATGTGGCCAACGGCTGCATTCGCACCCAGACGGGGGAATCCCTGCCCAATCGGTTGGGAAAAATTTTTGCGGAATTGACGCGGATTATCGTGGAGCACCAACCACAACAGGCCATCGTGGAAGAAATTTTTGTCTCACAAAACGTGCAGAGTGCCCTGAAATTGGGCCATGCCCGTGGGGTGGCCATTGCCGCCGCCAACCATCAAGGCTTGCCGATTCACGAATATACGGCCTTGCAGGTCAAAAAGTCGGTGGTGGGTTATGGCCATGCGGACAAGCAACAGATGCAGGAGATGGTCCGCATTTTGCTGTGCATGAGCAAGAGCGCGCCCCAGGATGCGGCGGATGCCTTGGGGGTGGCCATCTGCCACCTGAACCATCTGCCGAACCATCTGCTGCGGGCGTCGGTCTCTGCCCCGGCAGGAGCCTCGGCATGATTACCATGCTGCGTGGCATCCTGGATGCCAAACATCCCGACCATATTGTCCTGGATGTGGGCGGGGTGGGCTATCGGGTGTTTATCGCCCTTTCCACCTACGAAAAGCTGCCCGATGTGGGGGGGGCGGTGCGCATTTTGACGGTGACGCATGTGCGGGAAGATGCCCTGCACCTGTATGGTTTCAGCACACCGGAAGAGCGGACCCTGTTTGTGTTGTTGAATAATGTCAGTGGCATCGGTACCCGGTTGGCCATCTCCGCGCTTTCCACCTTGAGCGCGTCTTCTCTGGCAGTGGCCATCGCCACGGAAGATTTGCCCGCCTTGTGTCTGATTCCCGGCGTCGGGCGCAAAACGGCGCAGCGGTTGGTGATTGAACTGAAAGATCGTCTGCCGGTTGGCCTGTCGGTCAACCCAGGCAGTGGGAGTGGCCCGGAGGGGGTCGGCGTGGTCAGCCAGGAGTCGCCGCTCCAGCCGCCGCCCCGGACTGTATTGCGCGGGGAGCTGACCTCGGCCTTGATGAATCTGGGCTACAAACGGCCAGAGGTGGAACGGGTGGTGGGGCAACTGCTGGCTGGGACATCGATTGTGTCCGTGAGTGACGGTCTGCGGGCGGCCCTGAAGGCGTTGGCCCGGTCGGTGGCGGAATGAGTCAGGCCGAGTCTGCCCTGCATTTATTGTCGCCCACGACCGAAGCGGGCGATGGCATGGTGGACCCCGCCTTGCGGCCTAAGCAATTGACAGAGTTTATTGGCCAGAGCAAGCTGAAAACCAACCTGATGGTGTTTTTGCAGGCGGCCAAAAACCGGGGCGATGCCATGGACCATGTCCTGCTGCATGGACCGCCCGGCCTGGGCAAAACCACGTTGGCGCGTATCATCGCCGCAGAATTGGGGGTGGGTTTGCGCACCACTTCCGGTCCCATCATCGAGAAGGCGGGCGATCTGGCGGCTTTGCTGACCAATCTGGAACGGGGTGATCTGCTGTTTGTCGATGAAATCCACCGCCTGAGCCCTTCGGTGGAGGAGATCCTGTACCCGGCCATGGAAGATTATCAATTGGATATTCTGATTGGCGAAGGACCGTCGGCCCGTTCGATCAAGATTGATCTGCCGCCCTTTACCCTGGTGGGGGCGACCACCCGCATCGGCATGTTGACCAATCCGTTGCGGGATCGGTTCGGCATCCTGGCGCACATGGAATTTTATCAGCCGGACGAGTTGGCGGCCATTTTGCGGCGTTCGGCCCGACTGTTGCGGGTGGTCCTTGATGATTCGGGTGGAGAGGAAATTGCACGTCGTTCCCGGGGAACGCCCCGCATTGCCAACCGTCTGCTCAAACGGGTGCGGGACTTTGCGGAGATCTTGGGCCGGGGGTGTATTGACCAGGAGATGGCCAGTCATGCGTTGGATCTCCTGGAGGTGGACCACAGGGGACTGGACAGCATGGACCGCTTTTTTCTCTGCACCATTATTGATAAATTTGCCGGTGGTCCGGTGGGGTTGGACACCTTGTCGGCGGCCATCAGCGAAACCCGTGACACCATCGAGGATGTGGTGGAACCCTATTTGCTGCAAGAGGGATTTTTGGATCGTACCCCGCGCGGTCGCCGGGCGACACCGTTGGCCTATGGCCATCTGGGTCGAGCAGCGGCTTTACCCAACCAGCAAGAATCGTTATCGTGACGAAAAAGGCTTTCCTTTGGCCCATTCGGGTTTATTATGAAGAGACAGACGCGGGGGGTGTGGTCTACCATAGCCGCTATCTGAACTTTATGGAGCGCGCCCGGACCGAATGGCTGCGGCAGTTGGGGTTCGGCCAGGAACAATTGCATCGGGAACAGGGGCTGTTGTTTGCGGTCACCAAAATGGAGGTGCAATTTTTGGCTCCGGCCCGGCTGGATGACCTGCTGACCGTTGCCACCTGGTTGCAGGAGCGCAAACCGGCCAGTCTGGTGTTGCGGCAGATGGTGCAGCGTGACCAGGATCAGCGGCACCTGGTTGGGGCGGTGGTGCGTATTGCAGCATTGGACAGTCGCTTCAGGCCGACTCGGTTGCCGGAGGGGTTGTTTGTTGAGACCAATGGGGGCGTTGCCCCTGGACCCCACCGGGGGGGATAATTCCTCCTGATCCTCCTTGATAATGATTAAAAAAAAAGGGTGGGGGGTCTGGGGGGCGGTTCTCCGCCCCCCGGTTGATGAGCAAAAAGTCCGCGTGGCGGTCAACACATTACTCAGGCATACAGGTTAACATTTTACAAAATGGTCCACTCATGAACGAAACAATCGCCTCCCACAGTCCCTGGGATCTGGTCGCCCAGGCCGGACCTCTGGTCAAATTGGTCATGCTGCTTTTATTGTCGGCTTCCATTTGGTCCTGGAAAATTATTATCGAAAAGTGGATGCTCTTTCGCCGTGTCACCCGCGAGGCCACGGCCTTTGAGGAGCGGTTCTGGAGCGGTGGCAGCATTGCCAAGCTGTATCAGACGGCTGCGCGCGAATGGCCGGACAGCCCCCTGGTGAATGTTTTTACCACCGGCTTTCGGGAGTGGAAACGCTGGGAAGGCGAAGATGGTGCGCCCGCAGCGGCAGAGGGGGGCGACTTGTTGCCCAACATTCGCCGCGCCATGACGGTTGCCCTCAATCGGGAAATGGACAACCTGGGCCGGGGCTTGACCTTTCTGGCGACGACCGGTTCCACCTCGCCCTTCATCGGCCTGTTTGGTACCGTGTGGGGGATCATGAACTCTTTTATCGGGTTGGCGGGGGCCAAAAACACCACGCTGACCATGGTGGCTCCGGGTATTGCCGAGGCCTTGATTGCCACGGCCATGGGTCTGGTGGCGGCCATTCCGGCGGTGATCGCCTACAATAAATATGCCACCAACTTGCGCCGCTTTCATCAAAAGATGGACAATTTCGGGGCCGAATTCCTGAATATTCTGGAGCGGCAGAGTGCGCGTCGGGGAGGCAAACCCTCATGAGCATGGGTGTGCAGTTCAACAGTCAAGGTTCCGAGCATGGCACCATGAGTGATATCAATGTCACGCCCATGGTGGATATCATGCTGGTTTTGCTGGTCATTTTTATGGTGACCGCGCCTTTGTTGACCCAGGGTGTGGATGTCAATCTGCCCTCGACCAAGGCTTCCCCCTTGCAATCCAAACAGGAACCGTTGATTGTCACCGTCAATCAGGATGGCATCACCTATATTGAAAAGACGCCGCAAAGCACGACACAACTGATTGAAAAGGTGGCGGCGATTCGCAAGAGCAATCCCGAAGTGCCCATTTATGTCAAGGGTGACCGGAAGACACCCTATGGAACCGTCATGATCGTCATGTCCCAGTTGCAACAGGCTGGTGTGGATCGAGTCGGTTTGGTTACTGACCCCCCTGCGCAATAATTTCATGCTATCCAATCGTAAACCACTGATTTTTTCGATCGTTGGCCACATATTGCTGCTGGCCTGGACGTTCGTCATGCCGTTTTCGCACCCGGAAAAGGAGCTGCCGCCACCGGTGATGGTCAGTCTGGTGCAGTTGCCGCCGTCCGAGTCCCCGAAAGTCAAGGCCAGACCGGAGCCGGTCAAAGAGGTGGTGACAGAGCCGGAAGAGGCCGAGGAGGCCCCGCCGATTGTGGCACCGGTCAAGGTGGTGCAACCCATAGAGCCGGTCAAGATCCTGCCGCCGCCACCGCCGCCACCACCCGTGGAACGTATGAGAATGCCGCCACCGCCTGTGGTGGAGCCCAAACCGGAACCCAAGCCCGTGCCCAAGCCGGAACCCAAGCCAGAGCCCAAGCCGGAACCCAAACCGGAACCCAAGCCTGTGCCCAAGCCGGAGCCGAAGCCGGAACCCAAGCCTGCGCCCAAGCCGGAACCGAAGCCGGAACCCAAGCCTGCGCCCAAACCGGAACCGAAGCCTGAACCCAAGCCTGCGCCCAAGCCGGAACCGAAGACCGAGGTGGCGAAAAAGACCAAGGTGACGCCACAACCGGCTGAGGACGAAGAGACCGACGATACCGCAGATACCGAAGTGGTCGAGAAAAAACCGGTCGCACCGGTGAAGAAAAAGTCGGACAAGCCGGATTTTTCGTCTCTTTCGGATGCCATTGCCAAATTGCAACCCAACAAGCCCGCGCCACGACCGGCACCGGCGCAACCGGCGGCCCAACCGGCAGCGGCACAGCCAACCCAAATGACGGCTGAGGAGCCCCGCGCCTCCCCCTTGGCGATTCGACTGTGGACGAGCAAGATCCAGAGCAAGATTTATGAAAACTGGAACAAACCGAGTGGTTTACAGGATGAAAGCAGTCTGTCCATGACCGTGCTGGTCGAAGTGGGCCAGGATGGCACATTGATCAATCCGCGTATTGGCCGGGCTTCTGGCAATGCCATTTTTGACCGTTCCGTCATTCGGGCCATTCAGAAAACGACCATGGTGGAACAGCCCCCCGACAGCGAACATCGGGAATTGGAACTTGTCTTCCGACCGCAGAAATAGCACCATGACGAAGGCCATGGTCAGCCTTGCAGCCCTTACTGGGGGGGCGGAGAACCGCCCCCCCAGACCCCACCACCCTTTTTTTTTATTTGTTTTAAAAGAATGCGGGTCCAGGGGGATCATCCCCCTGGTGGGGTCCAGGGGCTTTGCCCCTGGTGGGGTCCAGGGGCAAAGCCCCTGGTGGCCGTCCCCATGATCCAGCCCGCCAAAGAGGTTCCCGGCCCACTCGCCAATGCTGATTTATGCACCCAGTGCGGCTATTGTCTGCCGGTCTGTCCCACCTATCGGGTGGAAAACAATGAACTGCACGCGCCGCGCGGCCGGGTTTCCATCATCCTGGCATTACAATCCGGCACTCTGACGGCGGCGGAAGCGGCGGCGGCTTTGGACCATTGTCTGGTCTGTCAGACCTGTCATACGGCCTGTCCGGCGGGGGTGCAACTGGCCCATCTGACCGTGCTGGTGCGCGCGCTGGTGCCACCAAAGTCGACCGTATCGAGTCGTGTATTGCATCGCGTCACCAACCATCCCCATCTGACGGCCCGCATGGCTGCCCTGTTGGCCCGCTATCAGCGATCCGGGGCGCAGGCAACGCTGCGTCGCTGGGGTCTGTTGCGCCTGGTGCCCGCCCTGGCGCGACTGGAAGCCCTGTTGCCCCGCCATCGACCGGAGGTTTCTTGTCCGCCGTTTCCCACCATCCTGCCTGATCGTTTTGACCAGCCGCGCATTGGCCTGTTGGGTGGCTGTATGGCCCGGCTGTTTTTTCCTGGGGTCGCGCCGTCGGCGGCCCAGTTGGTGGTGCAGGGGGGGGGAGCGGTCACGCTGTTGGCCAGCTTTGGCTGTTGTGGTGCGCCGTTTCGGGAGTCGGGAGACCAACGGGCCTTTTTGCGGCAGGCGCGGCGCACCCTGGACGCCTTTGTGGCGGCGGGGCCTTTGCAGAGTGTCGTGTGTGACAGCAGTGTGTGTGCCGTGACCGCCCAGGACTATGCCAGGGCCCTGTCGACGGAGGTGGCTTATGCGACCGTGGCCCAGGATTTTGCCGCCAAGGTGCAAACCCTCAGTCAATTTTTGGCCCAAGACTTGGGCAGGGGGGCTGTTGTGCCGAAAGATCCCGGTTTTGGCTCTCTTACCTATCATGACCATTGCCAAGCACGGCATGGTTTGGGCATTATAAAGGAACCCAGACGTGTGTTGACCGCCCTGCCGCTGGTGTATCGCGAACTGTGGCAGTGCCAGACAGCCTCTTCGGGTGGATGCTGTGGTGCCGGTGGTGTGTATCAATTGCGTCATGCGGTGCGCAGCCAAAAAATCAGGGCCGCCCAGGTGGCCGCCATTTGCGCCAGTGGTGCCGATGCGGTGGTAGGCGAAAATCCCGGTTGTCTGCTGCACCTCCAAGCCGGGCTGGAACAGGCAGGCTCCGCTGTTCGGGTCTATCATCTGGCCGAAGTCGTATGGGCCGCCCATTCGTTACAACAACCTACTCAAAAGGTGTCACCATGAACAGGACAGTTTTTCTTGCCCTTATTGTCACCCTTCTTGCGGTGGGGCTATTGACTGCCACATTTTGGCCAACGGACGCCGAGGCTGGCTTCAGTGGTGGCAGTTCCATGGGCAGTCGCGGGTCACGCAGCTTTTCCGTGCCGCGTCAGGCCATGCCCGCCCCCAGCAGCCCGATGCGTCCGAGTGCGCCCTTCCCGTCTGCGCCCGCACCCCATCTGCCGTCGCCCGCCATGCCTGCCCCGGCCTACAGTTCCGGCCTGATGAGCGGTATCGGTGGCTTCGCGCTGGGCGGTCTGTTGGGAGCCGCCTTGTTTGGTGGTCATGGCGGCGGGATGGGCGGCGGGATGGGGTATGCGTCCGGCGGCATGGGGGGGGGCGGCGGTATCGGTCTGCTGGACCTTCTGCTGATCGGTGGTCTGATCTGGTTTGCCGTGCGCTGGTTCAGACAACGCAGAGAGCGTGAATCCATGTCAATGGGCATGTATAACGACAATGCCCCCGTTGGCATGGCCCCTCCCCTCTCCGGCAGGACCGCCTTCGAGCCTGCACCCTATACGGCAGGTGGTGGACCCGTGGATGAGGTTGCGCAAGGATTGGCCACCATTGCCCGCATGGACCCCGGTTTTGATGAAGCGCGCTTTCTGGAGGGGGCCAAAATGGCCTTTCAGCACATTCAGGGGGCCTGGAGCGATTGGAGTGTCGACCGGTTGCGTCCTTTGCTCACCGAGCGGATGTGGGCCTTGATCCAGGCCCAGGCTCTCAAGCGCAAAGGGGAGGGACAACGGGATATTATCGAGAAGATTCACTTTGAGCAGGCGACCATCTCCGAGGCATGGCAAGAGGCCGGGGAAGACTGGATCACTGTCTATTTTCTGGTCAACATGGTGGATTATACCACCGATGTGCAGGGCAAGGTGCTGAGCGGTGATCCCAATGTCAGTACACGGGTGGAGGAGTATTGGACCTTTACCCGTCCGGTGGGCAGTCGGGAACCCGGTTGGTATTTGTCGGCCATTCAACAACCTGGCGAGGTGGCGAGAAGTGTTATCTGAGGGTATTGGGCCGGGGGGTGCCTGTTGTTGCGCCCCCCCGCGACGATTTCTGGGTGTTTTCTGGGTGGTGGTACTCTTGTCGCTGCTGGCCGGGTGTCAGAGTATACCCCCGCAGGAGATAAAAAAGGAGCCGTCGTTCCCGGAGCGAGAGGTAACCGCTCAGACCAGTCTGGAGGCCGTTTCCTGGTCTGAGGTACCGGCTGCGTTGTGGCAGGATCGGGATACCAAGGCCTGGGCCGAGGCACTGGAGCGGAGTGCCCTGTATTATCGCCGTCTGCCGTCCGAGCAGATTGTCCATTTTGGTTCCTCTTCGGTATCGGTCGGGGCGATGGCCCGGGCCTGCAACGAATTGGCCGGGGTGGCGCGCCTGGGCGATGGGGAACGGTTGCGAACGGTTTTGCAACAGCGGTATCGTCTGTTTCGTTCGGTGGGCAACCAGCAGGGGGATGTCCTGGTCACCGCCTATTATGAACCGTTGTTGCATGGTTCTTTTCGTCGTTCAGACCGCTATTTTTATCCCATCTACCGGCGTCCCCCGGATTTGTTGGAGTCGGCCGCCGGGGCAGACGGTCATCGCAAGATATATCGTCTGGAGCGGGGCCAGCCTGTGCCCTACTATGATCGCAGCCAGATAGACGGGACACTCTTGTCCATCGACAAGCCAGGCAAGCCGGGCAAGCTGGCCAAACGGGGGTTGGAGCTGGTCTGGGTGGACAGTCCGATTGACGCTTTTTTCCTGCACATTCAGGGTTCGGGGCGGGTGGTCATGGAAAACGGTCGGATGCTGCGGTTGGGCTATGACAGTGCCAATGGTCACTCATACCTGGCCATTGGGAAAATATTGATTGACGAGGGACAAATTCCCAAGGAAGAGATGACCATGCCCCGTTTGCGCCAGTGGTTGCTGGATCATCCCGCAGAAAACGAGCGGTTGTTTTTTGCCAATCCCTCGTATGTCTTTTTCCGTGAGTTGCAGGGGGATCCGGTAGGCAACATCAATATATCGTTGACGCCTGAACGTTCGATTGCCACCGATCATCGGTTGTTTCCCAAGGGGGCACCGGCCATTCTGGCAACCACCGCCCCCCTGTTCGCCGGGGATGGCAAGACGGTGACGGGTTGGCGGCCGGATATCCGGTGGGTGGTCAATCAGGACACGGGCGGAGCCATTCGCGGGGCAGGACGGGTCGATCTTTTTGTGGGGTTTGGCGACAATGTGGAACATCGGGCGGGGGTGATGAAACAGACCCACTCCCAGCTTTATTTTATCGCGCCGTTGTCGGATGCGCCGTGAGGGGGAGGAATAGACGGCAAGCCGTTTGATCGGGATGGGGACAACTGGGAAGGCGGGCGAGACGCTCGCCTTCCCAGGATGGCAAACCTCTTACCACCCCCCCCAGTATCAAGGCAAAGCAGGCACGGGGCAGGGCGAAAACGTGTCCCCCTTATTCCCGTGCCTCCTGATACCGTTCCATGATCGCAACGAGGGCGGGTTTTAAACTGACAAAAAGGGTGGCCAGTTCGGGATCAAAATGCTCTCCCGCTTCACGGGCGATCAGATCCAAGGCATCATCGACCGACCAGGCCTTTTTATAGGAACGAACCGTGGTCAAGGCATCAAATACATCCCCAATCGCGGCCAAACGGCCTGCCAGCGGAATGGCCTCCCCAGCCAGTTGGTTCGGATAACCCTGACCGTTCCATTTTTCATGATGCGTCAGGGCCATCAAGGCACCCAAAGCCAGAAGCTCCGCCTGCTGCTCGCCAAGGATGGCATGGCCCATCGCACAATGGGTCTGAATGACGGCAAATTCCGCCTCCGTCAGCCTGCCGGGCTTGCGCAAAATATGGTCTGGAATGCCAATCTTGCCCAGATCGTGCATCGGGGCGGCCTGCCGCACCCGCTCGGCCTCCCACTCACTCAGACCGGCCTGCCGTGCCAACAATTGCACATAGTGACTCATGCGCAGCACGTGCATCCCGGTTTCATTGTCCTGGTGTTTCGTCACCCAGTCCAATGGTTGTATCACCTCCATGCCGGTTTTCTCCCATTTCCTGTTGCAGATCTCGCAGTGCGCGGTCCGCACAGCCACTTGATCGGCCAATCATTGGTTCGTTCATCGTCCGGTCTGTTTCACCCTCGGCCAGGCGACCGCCGTGGTATCGATCCAGGCCGGTCATACCGCCTGTTCCGTCACATCCACCAAAACGACCATGAGCGTCGGCGTCGCCTGGGCGGATCCTTGCACTTTGCGCACAATGACTTCAAAAAGATGCTCCCGCCCCTGGCCCGATTTTAACGTCAATTCCTGCTGCACAGGAGCCATCTCCGGCGCGTCGAGGGCTGCCTGGACCAGCAGGTTGAGCCGGGGCTGTTCGTCCACACAAAACAGTTCGTCCAGATGCACCCCTTCCAGGGGATCGTGCGCCAGGCCGACAAACTGTTGCAAGGCCGCGTTGGCACAAAGCAACGTCCCGTGGCTGGCCAGCAGAAAAATGGGCAGCGGGACGGTGTCGATCAATTGCCGCAGCAGGGCGCGCTCCTCCAGGAGAGCCTTTTGTGTCTTGTGCCGGTCGGTAATGTCCCGGATGATGCCGACGGTACCGATATAGGGCCGGCAGGCGGTGGTGTTGCCCGCTTCTCCATACAGGCCGGTGCAGTTGACCTCTACACTCAGGAGAGGGGAATCCATGTTTTTCAGCTCATAAACGGCCTCCGCCTCGCCCGTCTTGGCGCGCAGGCGGATCTCCAGCCCGATGGTGATCCGTACCCCGGATCGCCGCTCGTCAAACACCTTTTGTCCCGGATTGATCGCCCCTCTGCCCAGGCGACCCAACACCTGGTCCAGACAGACATGTGGCATATCCGCACTGTGAATGATGGTCGAAAAATGTTTGCCGATCAGGTCGGCCTGGTGATAGCCCAGCCGTTCAATCGACTTGTTCAGAAAGGTGAATCGACCCGCCGTGTCAATCTTGTAGACAATATCCGGGATGGTCTGCACCAGACTCCGAAAACGATCTTCCGCAGCGGACAGTTGCTCCATGCGGTTGGTCAGGCATTCGTTGACTTCACAGAGACGACGATTTTTTTCTTCCATCTCCTGGCGCAAGTGGCGCAAGGCCAATTGGGTCCGCACCCGCGCCCGGACGATGGGTGGGCTGATGGGTTTGGTGATATAATCCACCGCGCCCAGTTGCAACCCATCCTGTTCGTCTTCGATATCCGCCTTGGCCGTGACAAAGATGACCGGAATATCCTGGGTGTGCAGATTCCGTTTCAGTTGGCGGCAGACCTCATGCCCATCCATGCCCGGCATCATGATGTCCAGCAGGATCAAATCCGGTTGGGGTTCCATGGCCGCCAGGCGCAAGGCCAGGGGACCGTTGAGTACCGGTCGTACCCGGTATTCATCCATCAGGGCACGTTTGAGCACATCCAGGTTTTCCGGGGCATCGTCGACAATCAGAATGGATGGTTTGACCACCTTGTCAGTCATGGCCGCCACCCAGATCAATCTGCCAAAGAGGGGCACACTGCTTTAATGCCTCTGCGGCACCTTCAAAATCATATTGGGCTACCTGTCTTTCCATACGGATCACCCGCTCCCGCATCGCCTGGGAGCCGGCGCAGTCACGCAAGGCCACCAGGGTATGCTCAATCTCGGCATCAAAAATGGCCAACTGTTCAGCCGCCTTTCTGACCAGTTGGTTGCGCTGGTTGATCTGTGCTGCCGTCTCGGCTGGTGTCTCGACCGCAACGGGAGGCGTGGTTTCTGCGGGCACGGTCTGTGGCAAAAACATATCCAGGGTGGTGCAAACCTGAGTCAGTTCGACCGCTACCGCTTGCAACAAGGGTTCCAGTGTTGCCCAATCGGCCTGCGCCCGCAGGGCAGACTCCAATTGCTTGGCTCTGTCGGCCAGGATGCCCGCCCCGATGGTTCCCGCCACCCCGCTCAAAGTGTGTGCCAGGCGTTCGGCTGTGGCCGTATCGTGGGTGGCCAACGCCGCCCGGATGGCCGCGTCAACCTCCCCCTGGTTGGTGCGAAATTTGGCCAGCAGTGTGAGATAGCCCTGCCGATTGCCCCCCATGCGCAGCAGTCCGGTCTGGGTATCCACGCCGGGCAGCGCGGGCAGGGCAGGGGGCTCGATCACCGCTGATGTCTGGCCGAGTGGTTCTGCCGGTGTGGTGGTCGGTACGGGTGTGGCAGAATGAATCCACTGCGCCAGGGTAGCATACATGGCGACCGGATTCACCGGCTTGGCAATATGGTCCTGCATGCCGGCCGCCAGGCACTGTTCCCGGTCGCCCGACATGGCGTTGGCCGTCATGGCCAGAATGGGCAGTTGGGCAAAACGGGGATCCCGGCGTATCTCCCGCGTGGCGGTCAGGCCGTCCATGACCGGCATGTGCATATCCATCAAAATGCCGTCCAGCGGTTCTCTGGCGACCAGGTCGAGGGCCTCCCGGCCATTTTCGGCCAACAGCACGGTCACATTGGCCTGCTCCAACAGTTCTCGCGCCACCTGTTGGTTGATCTCATTGTCCTCGACCAGCAAAATGCGGGTACCGGCCAGGGCCGCCATGTATGTCTGCAACGCGCTGTGTGGGATCTCTTGCGGGCGACTGGTCTCCTGAGACGACCGGGTCTGGTCGGCAACGCCCAGGGTGATGGCAAAGACAAAGCGGGATCCCTGGCCCGGCGCGCTCTCCACCCGGATGGTGCCACCCATCATTGCAACCAGCCGTTCGGAGATGGCCAGACCCAGTCCGGTACCGCCAAATCGGCGCGTGATGGAGGAATCCGCCTGGGTGAAGGCCTGAAACAAGCCCGCCTGTTGTTCCGGTGTCATGCCCAGGCCGGTGTCCCGCACGGTAAACTGCAGGCAGACACGCGCCGCGTCCTGGTGCAGCACTTCCGTGGCAACGACCACTTCGCCCTGTTCGGTAAATTTAATGGCATTGTTGGCCAGGTTGATGAGTACCTGCCCCAACCGCA
Source organism: Magnetococcales bacterium (assembly GCA_015233035.1). Taxonomy (GTDB): domain Bacteria; phylum Pseudomonadota; class Magnetococcia; order Magnetococcales; family Magnetaquicoccaceae; genus Magnetaquicoccus. Next base: position 10,479 of record JADFYM010000024.1, on the reverse strand, counting down.
ACGGATCCCCCACCAGATGCGGTGGCATGTCCACCGCCGTCTCCATGAGAAATGCCAACCGTTTTTCATGTGCCTTCCAGGCTACCATGGAGGAGAGGCTGCTCAATACCTCCTCCAGGGTGAACACAATGGACTCCAGATCGAGTCGTCCCGCTTCAATCTTGGAATAATCCAGAATGTCGTTGATAATGCGGAGCAATGAGGTGGCCGCATGATGCACCTTGTGCAGATAATCCTGTTGCCGATCCGTAAGAGGGGTTTGCAGACAGAGATAACTCAACCCGATGATGGCATTCATCGGGGTACGGATTTCGTGGCTCATGTTGGCGAGAAAGGCACTCTTGGCCCGGACCGCCGCCTCCGCCTGTTCCTTGGCGGCCAGCAGACTGGTCTCCAGAGCCTTCATGGCGGTAATGTCGGTGCGAATGGAGATATATTGAAACGGTTTTCCCTGTTCGTTCAAAAAGGGCACAATGGTGGCACTGACCCAGTAAAAAGAGCCATCCCGGGCCTGGTTTTTGATTTCGCCGTGCCAGGGGCGGCCATGGGCGATGGTGGTCCACATCTCCTGGTACAACGCGGGCGGGTGTGCGCCAGACTTGATGATGCGATGATTTTGCCCCAGCAACTCGGCATGGGTATAGCCGCTGATGGCCACAAATTTGTCATTGACATAGGTGATCCGACCCGTCACATCGGTTGCGGAAACAATGGCATGTTCATCCAGGGCCCGTTTTTGAAAGGCCAACTCCTGGTTGATGATTTGCAGCATTTGTTCGGACTGGCGCAAAGCCTGGGTGCGCGCCTCCACCCGCTGTTCCAATACCTCCTGGTTGTTGCGCAACGCCTGGGTTTGCTGGTCGAACGTTTGGGCCAATGTTTCCAATTCATCCCCGGTGCCGAGGGGCGCACAGAGGGTGCCGTCCTGCCGGGCCACCCGTCGACACAAGGTCAGAATGGGTGTGGCAATGCTGTTGCCGATGTGCACCGCCATGGCCCCGGCCAGAAAGATGAACAACAGACCGAGCGCGCTGAAACGGAACAGGGCGTGGCGAATGGTGCTTTCGTGGATGGAGAGGGGCACACTCAGTTGCAGTTGCAGACCCAGTCGGTCCAGCCAGGGCATCTCGGTGGCATTGGCCGTTACCTGCACCGAAATCACCTCCAAATATTGTTGTTCCTGGAAGGTGAACAGCGGCCCCTGGGCGTCCCGGATTTGATAGGCGTGTTCTTTCTCGACGCGCAGGAGACGTTTCAGGATGTTTTGCAGGTCGAACTCCACCACCACGGCCCCCTGGATCGTCTTGTCGTGGTCGACCGGGGCCACCACCACCAGGCGGTTGTGCTGGCGCGCGATGAACAGATTGGGCTGGCCCATGGCCAAGGCTTGGCGCAAGGGGGGGAAGCTGCTGTAATCCGGTGCCTCCTGCGCCTGGACAAAAACCGGATGGCCAGCAAAATCCACCAGGGCAAAAGAGAGAATATCTCGATTTTTGGCAAAATTTTCCGCCAGCGCGGGCAGGGTGGTCCGCCGCCCGGCGGGATTTTGCAGACCATTGATGACAAACTGGTGGCCAGTCAAGGATTGGGTGGTCTCCATCAGGTAGGCGACCCGTTCTTCCAGTCGCCGCAGTTCCAGCCAGGCGATTTCCCGCAGGGCATTGCGGCTCTCCTCTGCCAACTGGGCTTGCAGCAACCAACCCACCAGCAGGGTGGACAGACTCACCATCAGGACAAAGAACAGCCCGATCTGCCAAGCCAGACGTTTTTTGAGGCTTTTGCCGGCAAGGGGCGTTTGCGAGGTCATGGTGTTGCCGCCATCCGGGCCAATGGGATAATCCGCCACTTTGCCAATTGTTCACTCTCCATCACGTTGTCAACACGGTGTCATGAGCCTGCTCCAGCAGTTGCCGTGCCACCTGCTGGTTGATGGCGGAGGCCTCGATCCGTACACGGCGTGTAACCGGTCCGCATCCCTGGTCATCCCGCCGTGTGTCCGGGCTCAGGCCTGTCCGCCATAGTCTGCCCCCACAGGCCATTTGTCAAATATTTTATTAGAACTCGCGCCATTGGCTTGAATTTTGCTTATGTTTTGCCGGTGAGGTAGAAATGTCGGCCCGGTCACGCGCTCTTTTTGCTTCAGGGAATGATCTGTTTTCCGTTTTGTCCTACAGGGGGATGCTATCATGAGTACCAGTAAAGACGATTTGATCGGCGACATGTGGGGTGGGTTGACCTCCGTGCTGGTCGCCTTGCCATCGGCCATTGCCTATGGCTTGGCCGCCTATGTGGCTTTGGGACAGGAATATGTCGGTTTCGCCGCCATGGCGGGTGTCATTGGTACCGTTTCGTTGGGCCTGGTCTCTCCGGCACTGGGTGGCGCACCGCGTCTGATCACCGCGCCCTGTGCCCCGGCTGCTGCCGTGTTGGCCGCCCTGATCACCGAGATGCTCGCCGGTCGTGGCGGCGCGGCTCCGCTCAGCCCGGATCGCATCCTGTTGTTGCTGACCATTGTGGCCCTGTTGTCCGGCGCGTTGCAATTTCTCTACGGTACCCTGGGAGGTGGCAAACTGATCAAATATATCCCCTTTCCGGTGGTGTCCGGTTATCTGAGCGGGGTGGGGGTCATCATCTTTGTCAGTCAGATTCCCAAATTGTTGGGTCTGCCCAAGGGGGTCGATCCCTGGCACGGGGTGGTGGACACGCACTTGTGGCAATGGACGGGCATTTGGGTGGGGGTCACCACCATGGTCGTCATGTTTCTGGCTCCCCGTATCACCAAAAAAGTCCCGGCTCCCATCCTGGGTCTGCTGGCGGGCATGGTGGTCTATTTTGCCCTCGGTCAGAGCAAGCCGGAACTTTACCAATTGGCGGGCAATGCCTTGTTGATCGGCCCCATCAATCTCGACATGCACACGCTGGTCACCAGCATGAGCAGTCGCTGGACCGCCATCAGCCAAATCCAGTTTTCCGACCTGGGACTCCTGCTGGTGCCTGCGCTGACTCTCTCCGTTTTGCTGTCGATTGATACCCTCAAGACCTGCGTGGTCCTGGACGCCTTGACCCGTTCGCGGCACAATTCCAATCGGGAACTGATTGCCCAGGGGGTGGGTAATCTGGCGACGGCGTTGGTGGGTGGCATGCCCGGTGCGGGGACCATGGGGGCCTCGCTGGTCAACATCAACAGCGGTGCCCGCACCCGTTTTTCCGGCATCTTTGAGGGGGTGTTTGCCCTGGCGGTTTTGTTGTTTCTCTCCACCCTGATCAGTTGGGTACCCATTGCCGCGCTGGCGGGCATCCTCATCGTGGTGGCCATCAAAATGTTTGATTGGCATTGTTTTCAACTGTTGCGGCAGAAATCCACCCTGTTGGACTTTTTTGTCATTGCGGCGGTGATCACGGTGGCGTTGCGCTTCAATCTGATTGCGGCTTCCGGGACCGGGATTGCGCTGGCCATGGTATTGTTCCTGCGGGAACAGGTGCGCAGTGCGGTCGTGCGTCGTCTGGTACGGGGTGACCATCTCTCCTCCAAACGCAAGCGTTTGCCCGAAGAGAAAGAGCTGCTCTCTGCCCAGGGGGTCAATACCGTCGTCTGCGAGATACAGGGCAATCTGTTCTTCGGTACGACCGATCAACTGTACACGCAACTGGAAGCGGCCATTCGCACCTGCCACTATCTGATCCTGGATATGCGCCGGGTGCAGTCGGTTGATTTTACCGCTGTGCATATGCTGGAGCAGATTGAGGCCATCCTCAAAGATCGTGGTGCCCACCTGTTGTTCTGCGATTTGCCGGTCACGCTGGCCTCTGGGCAGGATTTGCGTACCTATTTTGCCCAACTGGGGCTGGTGCGCCCCGATGCTTTGGTCTTGTTCCCCTCCCTGGATGAAGCACTGGAATGGGTCGAGGACAAGATTCTGAAAGAAAACAATATGTTGCAAACCAACGAGGAACGCCCCTTGGCATTGCAGGAAGTGCCTTTGTTGCGCGGCTTTGAAGCAGATCCGGCCTTTGAGTTGTTGAAAACGGTGGTGGAGGAACGGTCCTGCCAGGCGGGCGATTATGTCTTTCGGCAGGGGGACGAAGGGGACGAGTTGGTCATTGTCCGTCGGGGTGCCGTGCGCATCTTGTTGCCACTGGCGGGGGCAAAGAACCGGGTTCTGGCCATCTTTGGCCGAGGTCATTTTATCGGCGATATGGCCTTCCTCGACCGGGACAAACGCTCAACAGACGCCGTGGCCGACACAGCGACGGATCTCTTTATCCTCTCCCGGAAACGGTTTGATACGCTGACGCTGGATCATCCGCAACTGGGACAGAAAATTTTTCTCCGTTTGGCCAAGGTGCTTTCCGCCCGGTTGCGCTTTACCAATGCGGAACTGTCGGCCATGCAGGATGCGTGAGTTTGTCCAGAAAAAAGTGGCTTGCTTGAAAACTGGCTCCCCCGGCGGGGGAGCCAAGGCAGGTGGCCTTTGTCATTGCCCCCTGGATTGGTTGTTCCCCACGCCCGTGGGGATGGACCGAACATGTTGACAGAGGCGCACACAAGCGGTATGTTGTTTCCACGCCTGTGAGATGGATCTCGGTTGCCCGATATTCCGGGCATAAACCTGGCAAAAAGGATATGTTTGCTGAAGATTTAACGGGTCTTCAACGAGTGAGGAGGAGATACCATGGCGCATGCAATCGCATTCGATACACTGTCCAGCATGCAAAGACTGCAAGAGGCTGGATTTACAGACAAACAGGCGGAGACGCAAACCCGCATCATTGCTGAATTGGTTGATGATCGATTGGCGACCAAACAAGATTTAAGCGCACTGGCAACCAAGGAGGATATCACCAACCTGGAAGGGGATATTGCCCGCGTTGAAGGAGACATCAAGCTGATAAAATGGATGCTTGCCCTGGTGATTGCGGCTACCGTACTGCCAGAGTTGAAAAAACTGATGGGTGGCTGAAATTCCATGCGGTTGGCCGTTCCGACCAACCGCTCACCGTCGTCCCCAGGCCCGTGTGGATGGACCGGGTGACGGAACCTGGGGAATGATGTCTGGGTTGTCAGGATACATGCCCCCCAACCGGGAGAGGCTCCCCGTCCTGGATCCGGCTCTCATGACGCAGACGCGCCAGGGCCGCCTCCATCTCGCGGATGGCCAGGGCACGCGAACCCTCATCCAGTTTGTCCAGATCCAAAAACAGCCGCATTCCCTCGCTTTCCGCGCGCAGAAAACGATTCTTCTCATCTGCATCCTTGTAAATGCCCGTCAATTTGTAGGGCGTGATCTTGCGGTGAATACCTTTGACGGTGATGGAATCCCCCTGTTGGGCGTCGATGTGCTCTTTGACCAGGGCATAGGTTTCATGGGAGAGGGTGATGCCATCCGGGTCGGCCACACCCTCCAGACGGGCCGCCAGATTCACCTCACCACCAATGATGGTATAATCCATCCGCTCTTCACTGCCAAAGTTGCCCACATTGCAAAAGCCGGTATTGATGCCTACCCGCATCTGGAACGGTCGGGCATAGCCCATCTCGGTCCATTTGGCGCGCAGATTCATCATTTGCCGTTGCATGGCAATGGCCATGCGCACACAGGCCAGCGCATCCTCCCGGACCCCCCGTGTTTCGGGATCGCCAAAAAAGATCAACATGGCGTCGCCAATATATTTGTCGATGGTGGCACCATACTCCAGGGCGATGCGGGACATGTGGGTGAGATAATCGTTGATCAAAAAGGTGATGTCTTCCGGCTCCAGATCGTCGGTGGTGGCCGTGAAATCCTTGATGTCAGAAAAGAAAACGGTCAGCTTTTTCCGCTCGGTGGTCAGCGTCATCGCCCGCTTGCCACTGAAGATGGAGGCGTACACCTGCGGGGAGAGATATTTGGACAGTTGCTGGGACAGGCGTTCCAGCGTCGAATTTTTTTCATCCAGGGATTGCGTGGTCTTTTGCAGCGTTTGTTCATTGCGGTCACTCACCCGCATCAGCCGCTTGGCATCCTTGAGCAGCCGTTCATAATGACCAAGCAGGGCGGCAAAGGGCACGATGGCGGACTCAGGCAACATGTCCGATTGTAACAAGCCCCGGTTTTCTTCAATGATCCGGGTCTCCTCCTCAAACAATTCAAAACTCATATCACTTGTCCGTGGGGCACATGTGGAAGGTGGCAGTCTCCATGTCTTCGCCGAACTCTTCACCCAACTCCCGCATGTTGTCATCATCGGCCTTGAAGCACCAATTGACGGTCACTGCCACGCCCCGTCCGGCGGTCTCTTCCAGCAGCCCCAATAATTTCATGACCACTTTGGCACTGGTACTGTTGAAATAAATCATCTCAAAACTGAACGTCACCTGTCCGGTTTGCAGCCCTTTCAGGTGGTGTTCCAGGGCCGAAAAAGGGGGGCCGAAAAAGGCGGGGACATCCTCCGGGTAGGACTCACCGCGCAGAGCAAACCGGTTATCGGTAAAGTCGAAGTTGACTTCCGGTGTGCGATCGGTGCGTTCAATCCTGATATTTTCCATGGTGCATTCCCCAACGGTGTCAGATGGTGGCCCTCAGAGAAAAAAAAGCGTGTTGTGTGTCCAGATCGAAAAAATCAAATTCGATAGGCCGCGAGGCCCGTCTGGCGATGTCCACAAAACCCACTCCAGCCCCTCTGCTCCCCTCTGGTGTTTCGCCCTTCAGGATCTGTTTGTACAGGGCCAGCAGACCATCCCGATCAAGGCTGCCGATCAACGCCAATTGTTCTTGCAGGCGCGAGACATCACCACGAGCCACCTTGTTGCCGCACGTGACAAAAAAATTGTCCGCATTGCGACCGACGGTCAGGGTGCCATAGCTCAGGACACTCTCTTCCGGTTTCATGTCCGGTTCCCGTTCCGCCGAATAGCGAATAATATTTTGCATCTGCTCGACAAAGACGGAAAAAACACCCCGCGCGGTATTGGCATCCGTCTCCTCTATGGCCAATTTTTGCTTGATGGCCTGCCCCAGACCGGACAAAATCGCCTCAGTCATATAGCCGCTATAGCAAAAAATCACCCCCTGATCATGGAGCAACTCGCGAATCCGGTAATGATTTCGAGCCAGGGACATGGTTTTTCCTCCCACGAAAAAATAAAATACAAAAGCAAGAGCCACCTGCTGCCGACCATTCTCGAGAAAAATCGGCTTTCAAAGGCTAAACCCGCCTGACCGTGATGTCAACCTGTCTATCATAACAATCGCCTGTGTCATAGCGGGCGGGGTGTCAGGGTGACCTTGGGTTGCCCCGCACAATCTCCTCCAGCCGATCCTGTAGTGCCTCGATGGGGGCTCTGTCTTCAAACAGATTCGGCAATGCCGCAGACTGGCGGGCTTGCATGGTGCGCCGGAATCCCGCGTCCGTGCTGAAACGTACCGCCAGATCCACATAGGCCTCCACATTCTGGGCAATGCTGTCGGCCAGACCCAACCGGCGCAGGATGCCCGCTCCCAACCGCCCGCGCAAAAACGGACCTTCCAGCGTCACCACCGGCAAACCACATTCGACCGCCTGCAATACGGTGTTGAAACCGGAAAAACCAATCGGATCGAGCAGCAGGGTGGCACCACGCAGCAAACCATGAAAATCCGCCATCGACAACCAGGGCAGAAATATCAACGGTGGGGTATCGGCCGCCGCCCATGGCGCAACCCGTTTTTCCAGACGCGCCCGCAAAACCTGGAAGATGGCATTATATTTTGGATAATCAAAAAAGACGAGTTGGCATCCCGCAATTTTTTCGATCAATGCCACAAACACGGCATCCTGGTCTGGATCATATTTGAACGGTGTCCCGGCGCAGATCAGAATGGGCCGCTCGGCACAAAGACCAAAGCGGGTCAGATCCAGGGGTGCCTGGTTGGCTGTGGTCATGCGGCTGCAACAGGTGCCCAGATTGGGCAGGGGGAGCAATTGTTCGCGATAATAGCGGGCCGAATGGGCCGCCTCGAACAGTTCCGCGCTCAGATACCAGTCGATGGTGGGCAAACCGGTCGTCTCCGGGTGTCCCCAGGCGGCCATCTGCACCGGTGCCAGCCGCAAACTGGCCAGTTTGACCGTCATGCCATCCATCCCCACCTCTGGATAGATCAAGACATCCAATCGTGCGGCCAGGAGGCACTCTACCCATTCGGTCAGCGAGAGCGGTCCAGAGGTAAAGTCACTCAACGTCTTGGCGCATTCTGTTTCCGCATCGGAGATGCCAGAGGTGCCAAACGCCATCATCTGGAACCGACGGGGATCAAAATGGCGAAACCACCCCTTGACCAGGGCATTCCAGACGGAATGATCATAAAAATATTTGCTGACCACGCCCACGCGGATGGGCCGGGTCTGCCCGGCAGATGATGGGCAGACCGCACTCTCGGCAGGGGCCAGGACGGGTTGGGTTACAGGCCTGGCAACCGGTACCGACCACGACTCGCCCGCATACCAGACGGCCATCAACCGCGCACACAGGTCTCCATAGCCGGTCAACAACGCCCGGTTGTCTGCCGCGTGATAGGCCAGAAAAAAAGGCTGCATACTGCCGACGGCTTGTGGCCCGAAACGCCATTGCCGTTCGGCAAACCACTGTTCCAATAACAATAAATCTTGATGAAAACCCTCCCGGACGGCACAACGTGCCTCGGGGCCATCCCAGGAGGATAACAGCCGGATGAAGGCCAGCGACCAGCGTGCCATGGCGTGCTCGGGTTGGTAGTGCAGGGCCCACTGGTGGCTGGTGGCAGATTCGGCCAGGCGGAGTTGCGCCGCCAGGAGCAAAGCCAGATTATAATGGAGGTTGGCATGGTCCGGTTGGCGGGACAATGCCTGCCGATAGATTGTCTCGGCCTCGGTCAGACGGTTGTGCTGTTGCAACAGATTGCCCAGATTATAGTGGGCATCCACATGGTCGGGATGAAGTTGCAACACCTGCCGGTAGGCCGCCTCGGCTTCGGCCTCGCGGTGCCATTCATGCAGCAGATTGCCCAGATTGTTGCGGGCTTCGGCATGGTCCGGTTGCCGGGCGAGTGCCTGTTGGTAGGCCGCTTCCGCCTCGGCCAGGCGGTGTTGTGTTTGCAGAAGCAGGCCCAGATTGTTGTGGGTCGCGGCATGGTTCGGTCGCAGGCGCAGGGAAGCCCGGTAGGCCGCCTCGGCTTCGGCCAAGCGGTGCTGTCCGTGCAGCAGATTGCCCAAATTGTTGTAGGCCTCGGCATGATCCGGCTGAATGCGCAGGGCTGCTCGATAGGCCACCTCGGCTTCGGTCAAGCGGTGTTGCTCCTGCAACAGAGTGCCCAGATTGTTGTACGCGCCCGCATGGTTTGGTTGCAGGAGCAAAACCTGTCGGTAGGCGGCCTCGGCCTCGGTCAGGCGGTGCTGACTGTGCAGGAGCCAGCCCAGATTATGGTGGCCATCCACATGATTCGGTTGGAGATGTATTGTCTGCCGGTAGGCTGCTTCGGCCTCTTCGAACCGGTGCCATGCGTGCAACAGATGGCCCAGATTGTAACAGGTTCCGGCATGGTGGGGCCGGAGGTGCAAGGCCAGCCGATAGGCCATTTCGGCCTCTTCGAAACGGTGCAGCCCTTGTAAAAGATTGCCCAGATTGTGTGCGGTCTCCGCATGCTTAGGCCGGAGGTGCAAGGCTTGCCGGTAGGCCGCCTCGGCCTCGGTGAACCGGTGCTGTCCTTGCAGGAGCAAACCCAGATTATAGTGGCCATCGGCATGGTCCGGTTGCAGACGCAAAGCCGCCCGGTAGGCGGCCTCGGCCTCCGCCGGACGGTGGGATCCTTGCAGCAGATTGCCCAGGTCATTGTGCAGATCGGCGCAGTCCGGTTGCAGGCGCAAGGCCCGCCGCCAGCAGGATTCGGCTTGCACGGTCTGGCCCAACCGCATGTGGCAGACCGCCGCCAGCTTGAGCAGATCCAGCAGGATATCCGGGGATGTTGTATATCGCAGAGCCTCCACCGTCACGGCCAGTGACTCGGCAATGTGACCCGCGCCATAGAGTGCAAACCCCTTTTCTCTGGCAAACAGCTCCTCCTGCCGACCCAACGGCGGTCGATTGCCCTTCTGTTGCTGCATGACACGCTTTCGAGACATGACAGACCTTGACGGGAGTGCTTAACTTTGCGCATCGGTGCGGTCACCGGGGGCTTTGCCCCTGGATCTCACCCTACCCGATGCGCACATTTTTATGTGATTACAAACTCTGAATTATATTGTACAGTGATAGGGGTCCAGGGGGATTATCCCCCTGGTGGGGTCCAGGGGCAAAGCCCCTGGTGGGGTCCGGGGCGAAGCCCCGCGAGGCACACCATATCAACCCCTTCGGCGGATGGGGTTCACGCCACCCCCCCCCCCCCTCACCCCGCCTGCCCCACCCGCCGCCGCCCATACCCCCCCCACCCCCCCCACCCTCCGATGCTGCCCCCCCACACCACGCCCGCCCCCCCCGCCCCCCATACC
>JADFYM010000249.1 GCA_015233035.1 Magnetococcales bacterium | reverse complement strand
GCCAGACGGTCTTCCACCAGAGAGACAAGGGCTTCTGCCTGGATGGCGGCTTGGGCTTCATCCACCCCCACACTGCGGAGTTTGCGCACATAATCATAAGTGTCAAACGCAATGGCTGTGCTCATGGCGATTCCCTTTTCCTGCTGGTTGGACCTGCATCAGACTATAGCGTACATCATCGCCTGTTTCCACCGGTTTTTTGGCATGTTATGCTGCAGTGTTCGGTGGGGAAGAGCAGAGGCTGGGTTTAGTGTGGCCAAGGGACTGATTTTATTGTTTTGAAGAATGGAGCGGGCGAGGGGAATCGAACCCCCGCCTTAAGCTTGGGAAGCTTAGGCCCTACCATTAGACGACGCCCGCTTGATGAGAGACCCTATTCTAACAAATTTTTCCCCCAGGTCAATGGTCCGATTTGCCGGACCGTTTCACTCTGCCAATCTTTGCCAAAAGGAGTTTGTTGCCATGTTCCCCGACAATCCCGCCATCACCCTCTACGATCCGCTCGGCGCAGTGCTGGGCGCAGGGGATGGCCATTTTACCTATACCTTTACCGATGCCGTCAAACTGGCAGGACATGCCTGTCCCACCGTGGCCGGGGCTTTTCTGGTGGCCAAAACGGCTCTGGAACGACTCTTTCCAGGTGAAACACCCGTGCGGGGCGACGTGGGCATCACCCTGCCTGGTCCCGTTGACCAGGGCGTCAATGGCCCCATCAGCCAAATTTTCACCCTGTTGACCGGGGCCGCCGCCCGGAATGGCTTCCAGGGCCTGGCCGGACAGTTTGTCCGTTGCCAACTTCTGCACTTCCGGGAGAGTGCGTCGCCGGGGCCCTTCCTCTTTGAACGCCTCTCCACCGGACAAACCGTCCAACTCCTTTATTCCGCCCAGGCCATACCCGTCCCGGCTGCCGTCACGGATTATATGTCCCTGGTGCTCTCCGGGCGCGCCTCCGACACCGAACGCGAACAATTTCGCCAGGCATGGCGACAAAGGGTGCTGGATATTCTCGCCGATCAGGGTGTCCATACCGTGCGCCAACTGTGAGCGCGACCGCTGACAACCCCCAGGCCGCCATTTTAATCCTGGGTGCCGGGGTGGCCGGGCTGAGTGCCGCGCTCCATCTGGCCGATGCCGGTTTGCAACCGCTGGTTTTGGAGGCCGCCTTGGCACCCGGTGGCCGCGCCCGCTCCCGGTTTGACCCCCGCTGCCAGGAGGAGCTGGACAACGGTCCCCATCTGCTGATGGGGGCCTATACCCATACCTTGCACCTGCTCTCCCGCCTCGGCACCCGGCACCAACTGCTGGCCGCAGCCACCCCTGCCTTCACCTTTTGGGATCGCACCCAGGGCTGGCACACCCTGACCTGTCCCGACTGGCCCGCGCCCTGGCATCTGCTCGCCGGTTTGGCCCGGTTTGCCCCCCTCTCGTGGCGCGATGGGTTGACCGCGTTGCGCCTGGCTCCCGCTTTGCTGGCCGACTTGGCTCCCCTGGAACAACTGAGCGTCACCCACTGGCTCGCCCGCCAGGGGCAGGGCGACAATATCTGCCAACGGCTTTGGTATCCCCTCTGCCTGACCACCCTGAACGAGCCGCCCGCCTCTGCCAACGCCGCCTTGTTTGCTGCGGTTCTTAAAAGGCTTTTTTTATCCAATCGCCAGGCCGCCACGCCCCTGTTGCCCGCCGTGCCCCTGTCGCAACTGTTGATCACCCCGGCGGTGACGGCCATTCAACAGGCGGGGGGAGCCGTGCGCTGCCGCTGCCGGGTCCAACGGCTGATCTTTTCTGGCTCACACCTGGAGTGCGTGCAGACCGAACAGGGCCATTGGCAGCGTCCCCGCGCCGTCATTGCCGCCTTGCCCCCGGCGGCGTTGGTCCGCCTGCTGCCCGCCTGGGCAGAAGAGCGGCAAATCACCACCTTGCGTTCTGCCCCCATCGTCTCTGTCCATCTGACCTATGCCCAGCCGGCCACCCTGCCCACGGCCCTGGTCGGTCTGCCTCAGGAGACCAGCCAGTGGCTCCTCGATCGCAATCGTGCCCAAGGGATGGCAGCCCACCCGAGCAATGGCCGCTTCAGTGCCGTGTTGAGCGGGGCCTATCGGGAACGCACCTGGCCCGCCGCCCGCCTGATTGCGGCGGTTCATGCGGATCTGGGTCGTCTGCTGCCCGCATTGGCCGCCCGACCGCCCGCGATGGCACGGGTCATCAAGGAACATCAGGCCACCTTCGCCGCCTGGCCAGGAACCTCTGCCTGCCGACCGGCCAGCCAAACCCCCTGGGACAATTTGTGGCTGGCCGGAGACTGGACCGCGACCGGCCTGCCCGCCACCCTGGAGGGGGCCATATGGTCCGGGATGCAGGCAGCACAAAAGATCCTCGATTTATTGGCGCATGGACGGTAGACTGGGCGGGACGTTAAAGAAACCGGACACTCTCCCCTCACAATGGAACAACCCATGCGCCTATTACATGAGAATATCAGGCTCGGGAACACTTTGACCACCTTTGGTCAACTGTTCGTCATTATGTTGCTGGTTGCGAACGGGTTGACCGGTTGCAGCACCACCCCCGAAGCGGAGGAGGTCAACCGGCCCGCCGAGCAACTGTACGCCGAAGGGGTTGATGCACTGCATCAGAAAAAATATAAAATGGCCACCGACCGCTTCCAGGAGTTGGATCGCAAGCATCCTTTCTCGCCTTTGGCCATCCGGGCGCAAGTCAATTTGATTTATGCCCACTTCAAAAAGGAGGAGTTTATCGATGCCATCAGCATGGCGGAGCGGTTCACCCGTCTCCATCCGAAACATCCTTATGTTTCATATGCTTATTATATGCGTGGCCTCTCCTTTTACAAGCAAATCTCCAGTGCCACCCAGGATCAGGGCAATACCCGTGAGGCCATGAATGCCTTCCAGGAGTTGATCTCCCGCTTTCCCAAGAGTGATTATGCGTGGGAGGCGACCCAGATGGTCGTTTTGTGCAAGGATCGCATGGCAGAACAGGAAATGGTGGTTGCCCGCTATTATCTGGACCAGGAGGAGTATATTGCCGCCAGCAATCGGTTCGGCCATGTGGTCTCCAGCCCTGTCTACAGTGCCACACCCTATGTGGAGGAGGCCTTGTTCAGTCTGGTGCTGACCTCCAAACGGTTGGGATTGCTGGAAGAGGCCCGCAATCATGCCGCTGTCCTGGGGCATAATTTTCCCGAGGGATCCTTCTATCGATACGCCTTGACCTTGCTGGAAACGGATCAGGCTCCCTCGCGTTCGGAGTTGGCCGCTCTGCGGCAGGGTATTGCCCAGAGGAGTGTGTTGGAGCGGCTTTTCCAGGGTACCTCGCCCGGTTTGGCACCCACGCAGCAGAAGGATATGTAGGGGGGCAACTGGGCTGATTTGCATGGCAGACGTTGCCAAAAATCGGCCTTGATCATCGTTTCGTCCACGCACTCTCCTGGATGCCCGCCTTCGCGGGCATGACGGGAATGGGTATGACACGGAATCTGCTCGTCATTCCCGCGCAGGCGGGAATCCAGGGTTCTGACCGGAATGGCCGAAACGGAGATCAAGGCTCAAAAATCGCATGGATTCCGTCAGGACAGGAGGGCAGGGTGAACAGATCCAAATTTTTCTTGCTGTTGTTTGTTGGTCTCCTCTCTTACACAGGTCAGGCCAGCGCAGGGGAGGAGAACGCTTCCGGGCAGGCCGTGCATGCGTCGGGCCAGGCCAGTGGTCATGCCAGTGTGGGCGTGGTGTCGGGTGCCGTCGCGTCCGGGCAAGCCACCTCGGCTGCGACCGCCGTGCCGCTGAGCGCGGGGGGGGCCGTTTTGGGTTCTGCGGGCACCGCGAGCACCTCTGCGGCACAGGATGCCAGCCAGGCGGCGACTGTCCCGGTGGGGACGCCCTTGGCCGTCACCCGCGAGGTCATGACCATACAGCCTCCCAATGAGTTGTTGAAACCCAAACAGTAACCAAACAGCCCGCAGGAGAATGGACCATGCGTTACCGGATACGTTTTCTGGTTTTTTTGGGGGTGCTATTGGTCGGCCTGGCGGATGCCGGCGCGGCTGGCTTCAGTTCCAACAGCAGCCAGGCGGGAGAGGCCGTCCACTTCAAGCCGGAACAGATTATCGCCTTTGCCAAAAAGGTGGAAAACCGGTTGGCCGAAAAGGGGGCGCGGGTGGCCATTCTGGCCCGCATGGGGCGGCCGGTGGCAGAACTGCCCGCCGGGATGCACTTTACCCATGTGGCCTTCGCGGTCTATTCCGAGATCACCACCCATGACGGGCGCAAGGTGCCCGGCTATGCCATCTACAACCTGTATCAGAAAAATGATCAGCCCGATATCAGCGAACTCGTGATGGATTTTCCGGTCGATTTTTTTGCCGGTGTGGCAGAACTGGAGGCTGGGATCATCATTCCCTCGGCGGAATTGCAAAAACGTCTGCTGGGTGTGATCGGTTCGCCGACCTATCGTGCCCTGCACGATCCGCATTATTCGGTCATTGCCAATCCGTACACGTTGGGGCGGCAAAATTGCACCGAGTTTGTGTTGGATGTGCTGCAGGCCGCCATCTATCAGACCAATGATATTCATCTCATCAAGGCCAGTGAACAGGCCTATTTTGTCGCCCAACCGGTGGATGTCAATCCGCTCAAGCTGATGATGGGGTCTCTGTTCAGTGCCGAGGTTTCCACCTCCGACCAGCCCGGTCCACCGGTGACGGCCACGTTTGAAAAGATCGGGGAATATTTGGCAAAATATGATGTCGGCAGCATGATATTGACCGTAGTGCCGTAGTGGGGCGGATTGGCCCCCCGGCCATGGGTGCGCCAGGCCCGTTGCTTTAACGATTCTCCAACCCGGCAGGCGCACGCACTCTTTCTTCCCCGGTACCGGGCTGGGCCTTGAGCAGTACCACCGTCAGTGTGGTTCCCGTCTCGGCAGCCGTCTCCATGCTGATGCGGCCCCCCAGTGTTCTGGTCAGCAGTTGGGCCGAATAGGTGCCCAGGCCGGTCCCGCCCCGTTTGCCGGCGGTGGCATATTTTTCAAAAAACCGGTCGCGAATCTCGACCGGTACCGTGCCCATATTGTGGATGGCAATGGTGATGTGATCCGGCGCGGACGGGGTGTCGGTCACGGCGAGGGTGATCGGCTGGTCGGGCGGCGAGGCCTCCACGGCATTTTTGAATAAATTGGCCAATATGTTGTAACACATGATCTCTTCGCCCAGTACGGCCAGGGTTCCCTGTTCTTCCGGCAACTGTTCTGCACGGCAGGGTACATCGTTGACCAAAAAAACCACGGACAACCGCTTGGTGCGCAAGGATGTGGCATTGTCGGTCAGCATGTCCAGCAGAATGGGCACCAACCGGACTTTTTGCGGAGCCAGCGGATAAACACCCTGTTCTATCTTCAGCAGATCCAGGGAAAGGTTGACCATGCGCAAGGCTTTTATGCCGGAATTATAAATAATTTTGATCAACTGTTTGTGCTCGTCGCCCAGGGTCTTGTCTTCCAGGAGCAGGTCGGCAAAGCCGATGATGCTGCTCAGCGGCGATTTCATGTCATGGCGGGTGATATTTTCCACCTCTTTTTTTAATTTTTCCTCGCCGAGCATGGCAATATATTCCCGCTCGACCGCCGCCGCCTTTTTTTCGGCAGTGAGATCGCGGGAATAGCCCACCGAACCGATCACTTCGCCAGCGGGATTGCGGAGCAGGATGGCGGTGACAAAGACCGGAAACCGCTCGCCATTTTTTTTGCGTCCAGTAATCTCTCCGGCAAAGCGGCCCGTCGTGCGCATCTGTTCGCCGATGGCCTGGTACTCTTCCGGGTTATCATACAGCGGGGTGATGGGCTGGCCGAGCATCTCCTCTGCCGTGTAGCCATAGACCTGTTCTGCGGTTTTATTGAACAGATTGATCCGGCGGTTGTCATCCACCGAAACGACCATGTCTGCTGCAATATCAATCAGGTGATGGGCGTAGGCGCGCTCATCCAGCCCGTGGAGGTTGGTTTGCTGTCTGGTATCGTCTGCCACCTGTTTTGGCTCCCCCATGATTATATAAACCTTGGTCATTCATTCGGCTGCTTTCGGGGGGTGAACCGTTCCCCCGATTTGCCACCTTTTTTATCAAAGGGGATCCAGGGGGGATTATCCCCCCTGGTGGCCGGAACGGATGAGCAAGACCGTTATGTTCTGCCTATTCTAAGCGCGGTTTCATAATATAAGCAAGCTAAACCTGGGGTGTCCAAAAACGGCCTCCACGGTCCAAATTTATTGCCCAGGATCTGGGCCTCGTCAGCAGACACCTCACTGCCCCCCCATTCAATATTTTGGGACATTGACCG
>JADFYM010000248.1 GCA_015233035.1 Magnetococcales bacterium | reverse complement strand
TCTTGTGTGAGCGGCGTTTGCTCGTTGCTCGTAATGTCTGGGATCTTCTTGAAATTGTTCATGGGACACAGGTTAACAAATTCTAGACGCCATCACCAGGGATTACCTGCCATTATGGAGTAGTTGCTGGTGTCGCACGGTAATCCGTGTCAATGCGCTGGCCCAATAAGGTCTTGAGAATCGCGACCGGTAACGGTAACGGTGCGTTGGGGAGGGACGCGCCAAAAAAAGCTGGTAGAAAAAAATTAAATTTTTATCATAATAAAACACACAAGGCATAAACGGAATCTTGTAATGAATTCTAACAGAAATTAACGGAAGAAAACGTTAATTTCTGTACAATGTGCGTCATGATAATTACCCCCCCCCCGCAAAAATCAAGCAAATTATGCTGAGTTGGCGAAAAATATTTTCCACCCCCCTTATTCTCCCACCTCCATCCGTTCCACATCCGCCAGACGCACCTGCCGACCATCCAATGTATGAAAAGTCCGCCCCTGCACCTGACCTTGCAAGGCCTGGTAGGAAGTGGCCGCCCCGGTCTGGACATTGATGACCCGCACCACCACGGGCGTATGCGCCGTCTGCCATGCTTCGACCATCCACCAGGCGGCCGCCAGCAGCGTCGTACCCACCAACAATCCCGCCGTCAGACGGAAGGAGAGATGCACCCTCTCCAGCATCGTCGGTGGCACCGGGCGGACAACGGCCACCGGAGCCCCGCTGCGCCGGGCATGACTCTTGCCGAGAAAATAGAGAAGCAAACCAACCAGGACTGGCAATAAAATTTTAAAGGTCATCCGTGCACCATCCGCATTGTGAGTCGGCCAAAAACAGGGTAACATGGCAGAATATTCCGACTCTGAGTGATGGGAAAGGAGAAATCCGGTGCAAGCCAAAGAGTTCATGACGCGGGAAGTCATCTCGGTCCCGCCCGAAATGCCCATTCAAGAATTGGCGCAATTGTTGACCGAAAAAAAGATCAGCGGCGTACCCGTGATCGGTGAATTCGGACTGATGGGCATCATTACCGAAGGAGACCTGGTAGACCGGGTCAAACGCATCCATCTGCCGACGTTGATCACCATTCTGGATGTGGTCATCCCCGTGGCCGGTGAACGACGCTACGAAGAGGAACTGCGCAAAATGGCTGGTTCCACCGCCCAGGATATCATGACCACCGACGTGGTGGTGGCCGATGAAGAGATGGAACTGTCCGAGGTGGCCAGTCTGCTGAGCGAAGAAAAGGTGGCCCTCCTCCCCGTTTTGCGCGGGGATGTGGTGGTGGGCATCATTGGCAAACGGGATATCATCCGCGCCATGCTGGCCCATACGGCCCGTTGACCGGGTGCGTGATGGGGTTTTGTGCCTTTTCTGGGGGGGTGGTGAACCGCCCCGCCCCACCCACCCCACCCTTTTTTTTGAACACCATGATCAAGGGGGTCCGGGGGGGATTATCCCCCCCGGTGGGGTCCAGGGGCAAAGCCCCTGGTGGGGCTGGGGGCAAAGCCCCCGTTTATACTGGGCACGGTAACCATTGACGAGTATCGTCATTCCCGCGCAGGCGGGAATCCAGGAGAGGATGCTTACCGCGCCAACAGGCAGGCATGGATCGTCGTTCCCGCGCAGGCGGGAATCCAGGAGGTCCAACAGACCAAATGGATTCCCGCCTGCGCGGGAATGACAGAACAGGAAGTGTCCCGTATGACCGCGAGCAGTATAAAACCATGACCCCGCTCCGCCACACCAGCCATTCCGAGGCCGAGACCGAGGCCCTGGCCCGCGCCCTGGCCGACCAACTCCCCGCTGGCCTGGTCATCCTGCTGGAAGGTGATCTTGGCACCGGCAAAAGTGTGCTGGCCCGAGGTATTATTCGCGGCCTGGGCATCACCGACGAGTATATCACCAGCCCCACCTTTACCCTGGTCAACAGCTATCCAGAAGGTCGTCTGCCCATTCACCATTTTGATCTGTATCGCATCAGCCACCCTGATGAACTCGGCTTGATCGGCATGGAAGAATATCTGGATGAGGCGAACGTTGTCCTGGTGGAGTGGCCCGACAAGGGGGACGACTGGATCCCGGCCCATCACTTGCATATCCGTCTGGAATATGTACAATCCCACCCGGATTGGCGTCACATTGAAATGACGGCCCACGGTTCCATTGCCCACCAGGTGTTGCAAAGGTTTTCGTCGCATGACACAACCCCATGATTCCATCGATCTTTTTTTGCGCGAGACACTGGGCACGGCTCCCCTGGCCGTCACGCGCGTGGCGGGAGACGCCTCTTTCCGCGGCTACTATCGGGTAGAGACGGCAACCGACCGTTTTATCCTCATGGATGCCCCACCGGACAAAGAGGACTCGGCCCCTTTTCTCGATATTGCCCGTTTTCTGGGCCGTTTTGGGGTGCCTGTGCCCCAGGTATTGCATGCCCGGCTGGACCTGGGCTACCTGCTCCTGACCGATTTTGGCGATATGACCTTTCTCGAAGCCATCCGGCAAAAGAGCGATCCCCGCCCTCTCTACCGGGCCGCCGTGCACACTCTGCTGGAGATGCAGGCCACCCCGGTGGACGGTTCCTGCATCGCCCACCAGCGGCCTTTTGATCGGGCCATGCTGCGCCGGGAACTGGCCCTGTTTACCGACTGGTATATTGAACAAATCCGCGCAACCCCCATCACCGCACCGGATCGCGAGCGGTTCGAGGAGGTGTTTACCGTGTTGCTGGATGCCATTTTGCAGCAACCGGTGGTTTTTGTGCATCGGGATTATCACAGCCGCAATCTGATGTGGCACCCGGGCGGGGTGGGGGTGCTGGATTTTCAGGATGCGGTGGTCGGGCCGATCACCTATGATCTGGCCAGCCTGCTGCGCGATTGCTATGTGGCGTGGGATGCCGATTTTCGGGACGAGATCACGGCCTTGTGGCTGGAAGGGGCGCGCACTCGCCTGGGTTATGCCCCGGCAGACGCGCAAACCTTCCAGCAGGCCTTCGATTGGATGGGCATTCAGCGCAATCTGAAGGCGATTGGCATTTTTGGCCGTCTCTCCCGCCGGGATGGCAAACATGGCTATCTGGCGGATATTCCGCGCACCATGGGCTATGTACGGGAGGTGTTGCGTCGCTATCCGGCGTTGCAGACGTTGGACCACCTGATGGATCGCTACACCCCATGACCCATTCCGTTACACACATCTCAACAAGTCGTTCCTGTTGGCAGGGGTCCAGGGGGATTATCCCCCTGGTGGGGTCCAGGGGCAAAGCCCCTGGCGGGGCGCGGGGCGGAGCCCCGAACCGGGGCATCAAGGGGCTGCGAAGCAAAAAAAGATGTATACTGCACCCGGTCACACGCGACACTTCCTATTCCGTCATGCCCGCGAAAGCGGGAATCCATTTGGCCTGTTGGACCTCCTGGATGCCCGCCTGCGCGGGAATGACGATACGTTCCCCAAATTCATGGAATCAACCGACAGGCTCCTGGATGCCCGCCTGCGCGGGAATGACGATACTCGTCGATTGTGACCGTGCGCAGTATAGTCGCAACATTTTGTTGACTCCATCACCAGGGTCTTGTTTTTCCGGGGCTTCGCCCCAGACCCCACCAGGGGCGTTGCCCCTGGACCCCACCGGGGGAGATAATCTCCCCCGGACCCCCATGAATAATAACAATTTTTTGCAATGTGTAGAATGCCCATGACCGCCATGCATGCCATGATTTTGGCCGCCGGGCGCGGCGAACGGCTCCGACCGTTGACCGACCATACCCCCAAGCCGCTGGTGGCGGTGCAGGGACGTCCGGTCATTGTCTACACTTTGTTGCGCCTGGCCCGGCTGGGGATAACCCACATTGTCATCAATGCCTGTCATCTGGCGGATAAACTGGTGGACCATGTCGGGGATGGCAGCCGTTGGGGCGTCCAGGTGACCTGGTCCCGCGAGGAGCGTTGCCTGGATACCGGCGGCGGGGTGGTCAATGCCCTGCACCATATGGGCGATGCGCCCTTTCTGGTCATCAATGGGGATATTCTCTGGAACGTGGATCTGCAACCCTTCCTGTCGGCCTTCGCGCCCGCACAGATGGATGGTCTGCTGGGCATGGTGGCTCCCCCGACGGAGAGTGGTGGCGATTTTCTGTGTGAGGCCCAGACGGGTCGCTTGTGGCGGGCCAAGGGTGATCCCAACGGCATGACCTATGCCGGCATACTCGTGGTAGCACCGAGGGCATTGGCCCATTATTCTCCGGTGCCGTTTTCATTGAATCATTTTTTTGATGCGGCCTTGCAAACCGGACGCTTGCGGGGGTTTCCCCTCCAGGGCCAATGGGCGGACATGGGCACGCCGGAACGATTGGCCAAGGCAGCGCAAATGGGCTGGATTGTGGAGGGTCTTTAGGGATACAATGCGGATTGGTGGCAGTTGATCAACATATAAAAGGGGAAGTGTATGGATTTTTCTCTGGCTCGTAAAAATATGGTTAAATCTCAAATTGCGCCCAGCGGCGTGGACAACCTGGCGTTGCTGGATGCTTTTCTGGCAACCCCACGCGAGGAATTTGTGATCGCTTCGCATAAAGAGTTTGCGTATTCGGATCATGCACTGCCCCTGAATGCAGCGCGACGCGCCCTCAAACCTTTGCAGATTGCCCGACTGATGCAGGCTCTGGCGGTCGACCATGGGCACAAGGTGCTGGTGGTGGGTGCCGGCAGCGGCTATGAGGCTGCCCTGTTGACCCGCCTGGGTGCCGTGGTCTTTGCCCTGGAGTCCGACAGTGCCCTGGTCGAACAGGGCAGGCAGCTCAGTGGGTCTGCCCCCGTTCGCTGGCGGCTCGGCACCCCGGAGTTGGGTTGGGCCGACCGGGGACCGTTTGATGCCATTCTGGTGTGCGGATCGGTGGAAACCATTCCCAGCGCGTTGCTGTCCCAACTGGGCGGCACCGGTCGGTTGGTGGCCATTGTCGGCAAGATGGGCGATCCCGTCATGTACGCCGTGCGCGTCCAGGGAAACAAAGAACAAAAAACGGAAACCCTGTTTGAAACGGTCGCCTTTCCGCTCGTGACGGGAGAGGGTACCCAGCCGTTTCGTTTGTAGAGGGTGTGGGAAAGAGGGCCATGATCATTGCTTTGGCCACCGGGGGGATCATCCCCCCGGCCCCCCTTGAAGTGACGGCAGTTGGCTTGTCACCCATGCGGTACAAACCGGGTTATGTATGGGAAAAGGCCATTCGGTGAGCAACAAACCAACGCTACCCGGAACCAGCAATCGGGCAAGCCCTTTGTGGGTGCCATGGTGGGGATCGACACCGGCCATCACCACTCAGACGATCTGTACCGCCTTGTCCAGATCCTTCCGTTGATGGGAAGGGTCTTCAAAGCTCCAAAAGTTGGCCAACATTTTCTGCAACCGCTTGATACCCACAATGCGATAGTCGCTTCCCATAGAACGGGCGGTGTCGTTCCAGCACAATTCCACCAGGGTGATCAGAGGTGGTGGTTCGCCCTGTTCTAAACGTAATTTGGCACTTTCCAGGTCGGAAAAGGCGATTTCTGTCGGTTCATGAATGGCGGTCCATTGACACTCCAAATCAATGTATTGGCGATACAATACCTCATGAATCCGCGCCATTCTGGCCGTGCCGACGACCAGATCGATCAAGGCAAACACCGAGACAATCCCGCCAAAAACCACAATGGCCGCTTTCTGAGTAAGCCATTCCGTCAACAGTGTCATCACGGCACTGGAACCGGAAAACAGCACGACGGCATTCGTGGTGGCGTTCCAACGATCAAAAAAACGCACACGCCGCTGGTGATACCGGACAGAAGTGCGAATGTCAAAGCCAAGTCCATCCCAACGGACATCCAGTGCGGTTTTCTCACGAGTGATAGGATCCGAAGGCATTGAATTATCCTTTTTTCTCTGGCGGTTTAGGTGGCGGTGGAGGGTCTGGGAGCCGGACAGGGGCCGGAACACCTCGACTTTCACTGACCCCCAGGCCCCGAACCCCATTTTTTTGACTGGATTTGGAGGAGACGGGTACAGTGGGTGTCTTGCTACCAGATTTTGTTGCCATCCTGTTTCCTTTTGGGTACAAGTACCATAGGCTGCATGGTGCGGAACCAGCGAACTTCCGGTCACACCATACCCTGGGCGGCAGTGTACCATAATCACCAACACCATGGGTAACAAAAAATTCATATCCCCGCCTTCGCCCTCCCTCCTGCACCCGAATCGTGGCGGCCTTGGCTGGATTCAGTTTCATCTCACTCGATGTTCAAGTTTTTTGATGCTTGACATGGGACAACGGGGAAGGAAGGCGGCAGTGTCAGCCGATCGGACTCCAAACCGAGCTTTGCAAGGTCTTTCAATATCCGATGGCTGGCCTGCCGC
>JADFYM010000247.1 GCA_015233035.1 Magnetococcales bacterium | reverse complement strand
ATGCCCAACGACCCACCCGCAAGATGTTTACGTCAGACGCTCATACCAGAGCCAGTCGGAGATGTCCAGACAAAAACAGTACCGCCGTGATTCTGCATCGTTTCCGGTCTGGAACAAATTCACCCTGGGGCAGGATATCACGCGCCTTGACTTTCCCGCTCGCGGTATGGTATCGAAAAGATTCTGGAGATGGCATTCCTCCCGACAGCCCTGGTTCATCCGGGCTGGTCAAACCGCCCGATCTGCCGGGCCGATGATGCCTGCGTTCGACCCGGACGGGTCGCGTGGGTTCTTGCGCACCTGTCCAACAACTCTCAACAGGACAGGATCATGTGGAAATCCATTCTCGCCATTTCACTGGGTTCCGCCATTGGCGCGCTGTTGCGCTGGGTGCTGGGAACCCAACTCAACAGTCTTTTTCCTGCCGTGCCGCCGGGCACATTGGTCGCCAACCTGGTCGGCGGTTATATCATCGGCGTGGCCATCGCCTTCTTCGCCCAAACACCAGACATTGCCCCGGAATGGCGATTGCTGATCATCACCGGGTTTTGTGGCGGTCTGACCACCTTTTCCACCTTTTCTGCCGAAGTGACCACTTTGTTGCAAGAGGGCCGGTTGACCTGGGCGTTGCTGGCCATTGGCACCCACGTCAGCGGCTCACTGCTGATGACCCTGGCTGGCCTGGTATCCTGGCAATGGCTGAAGTTTCGTTGAGGAGCGAGGGGGGGGGCCGGGGGGGATTATCCCCCCCGGTGGGGTCCAGGGGCAAAGCCCCTGGTGGGGGTTTGGGGGCAACGCCCCCAACAAAGACCCACCAATCCAATCAGTCTAGGCACTGTAATACATTTCAAACTCGACCGGATGCGGCGTATGTTCGGTGCGATGGACCTCGTTCATTTTCAACTCGATCCAGGCATCGATCAAATCATCGCTGAAGACATCGCCTTTCTTGAGATATTCCCGGTCGGCACTCAACGCGGCCAGGGCATCGCGCAGGGAACCGCACACGGTGGGAATATTTTTCAACTCTTCGGGCGGCAGATCATAGAGATTTTTGTCCATGGGCGCGCCGGGATCAATCTTATTTTCAATACCATCCAGACCGGCCATCAGCAACGCCGAAAAGGCCAGATAGGGATTGGCGGCGGGATCAGGAAAACGAATCTCGCACCGCTTGCCTTTGGGCGAAGAGGCGGCGGGGATGCGAATGCTGGCCGAACGGTTGCGGGCCGAGTGCGCCAGGAGCACCGGAGCCTCAAAACCGGGAATCAACCGCTTGTAGGAGTTGGTGGTGCTGTTGGTGAAGGCATTCAAGGAGCGGGCGTGTTTCTTGATCCCACCGATAAAATGCAGGGCCAAATCCGACAGGTCCGCATAACGGGAACCGGCAAAGAGCGGCTTGCCACCCTTCCACAACGACATGTGGACGTGCATCCCGGAGCCATTGTCGCCACCCATGGGCTTGGGCATGAAGGTGACGGTCTTGCCCGCATTGTGGGCCACATTGTGGACGACATATTTATACTTCTGGACATTGTCGGCCATGGTGAGCAGCGCATCAAACTGCATGTCAATCTCGCACTGTCCGGCCGTGGCCACTTCGTGGTGATGAAATTCGATGACGATGCCCATCTCTTCCATCAGCACGGACATTTCGGAACGGAGATCCTGGAAGGAATCCACCGGCGGCACGGGAAAATAACCGCCCTTGATACCAGGACGATGGCCCGTATTGCCCTCTTCGTAGTCGGTATCCGAATTCCAACTGCCCTCTTCCGAATCGATGTGCGACATCACGCTGTTGATGCTGACTTTATAGCGCACGGAGTCGAAGATGAAAAATTCCGCTTCCGGTCCGCAAAAGCAGGTGTCAGCCACACCGCTGAATTGCAGATAGGCACTGGCCCGCTTGGCCACGGCCCGGGGATCGCGGCTGTAGCCTTCGCCCGTGAAGGGGTCGACCACATCACAAACCAGAATCAGGGTGGGCACATCGGTAAACGGATCCAGGACCGCTGTGCTGGCGTCGGGTTTGAAGACCATGTCCGATTGGTGAATTTCGCACCAACCAGCGATGGATGAACCATCAAAACCAAAACCGCTTTCAAAAACCTCTGCGGTCAACCGCCGTGCCGGGGAGGTAATGTGTTGCCATTTGCCGTGAAAGTCGGTGAATCGAAAATCCACAAACTTGACATCGTGTTCCTCAACCATGGCCAAAGCCTTGCGAATTGCATCTTGGTCAGACATGCCGGGTTCCTCTCAGGTGAAAAAATGGATGGTGGAAAGAGTGAATTACAGATTGTAACCTTTTTCGTCGTGAAACACCAAGTCTAACCCGTCGGTCTCTTCTTCTGTGGAGACTCTCAGGCCAATGACAGCATCAATTCCTTTGAATATCAGGTAGGTGAGACCACCACTCCAGACGATGGTGGCCACCACCCCGATGGCTTGCACCCCGATCTGGGCAGCCATGCTGCCTCCGGGGGCATACCCCAACCCGCCCAGGGCGGGAGCGGCCAACACGCCGGTCAGGAGTGTCCCCAGGACACCACCCACCCCATGCACGGGTGACACATCCAGGGAGTCGTCAATAAAAAATTTCCGCTTCACAATTTGCGTGGCATGATAGCAGACAAACCCGGCCAACAGGCCGATGATCACACCACCCACCGGCGTGATATACCCGGAAGCGGGGGTTACCGTCCCCAGCCCCGCCACCATGCCGGTCACCATGCCCAGCAGGCTGGGTTTGCCGTGGCGCACCCATTCCAGGGCCATCCAGGCCAGCGACCCCGCAGCGGCGGCCATGTGGGTGGACACCAGTGCCATGCCAGCCGAACCATTGGCGGCCAATGCGCTCCCGGCATTGAAGCCAAACCAGCCCACCCAGAGCATGGCCGCACCAGTAAATACCATGGTCATGTTGTGCGGCATCATGAGGGTCGTGGGAAAACCTCGGCGTTTGCCGATCAACAAGGCCGCGACCAGGGCCGCCACGCCTGCGTTGATATGGACCACCGAGCCACCCGCAAAATCCATAAAGCCCATCTTGGCCAGCCACCCGCCCCCCCAGACCCAGTGACACACCGGGGCATAGACCAGCAGCAGCCACAGGACCGAAAACCAGAGCACCGCCGAAAATTTGATCCGTTCGGCAAAGCCGCCGATGACCAGGGCCGGGGTGATGATGGCAAAGGTCATCTGGAACGCGGCGAAGACGGTTTCGGGAATGCCATTGCTCACCGCATCCACGCCCACGCCCAGGAAAAAGCTCTTGCCCAGCCCCCCAATCCAACCCTGATTGGCACCACCGTCCGCAAAAGCCAGACTGTAGACACAGGCAAACCAGAGGACCGATACCAGACAGGTGATGGCAAAACATTGCATAAAAATGGACAGGACATTCTTGGTGCGCACAATGCCACCATAGAACAGTGCCAGTCCGGGCAGCGTCATGAACAACACCAGGGTAGTCGAGGTGAGCATCCAGGCGGTATTCGCCAGATTC
Source organism: Magnetococcales bacterium (assembly GCA_015233035.1). GTDB lineage: Bacteria > Pseudomonadota > Magnetococcia > Magnetococcales > Magnetaquicoccaceae > Magnetaquicoccus. The sequence goes on along the minus strand of JADFYM010000247.1, from coordinate 2,893 downwards.
ACCCCCTCCTCCGCCCCCCAGGCCAACGTGGGGAACAAGAAGACCAGCAGCAGTAACCGATAATTCATGTTTGCCTCATTTGTCAATACGCCCTGTTTGCAGGAAGATCTCCTGCGCCGTTTCGGCGGCTTTCCGCCGCACAACCGGACAGTTCCTAACAAGAAACAGGCCACAATGACAATATATTGTTATTATGTTATTTTTTGCAAACATGCGAATGGAGAGGGGTACAATTTCTCTGTTGACAGCCCAAAAAACAGGCGATCAGCCTGCTTTTTGGGCTGTTTCAGCTATGGAATTAAGCACCCGGTTGGAGGAACAGGAAAAACACATTCCATAGACATTGCACAGCAAAATGTGCGCCAGTCTCAGAAGCTCTCGAATTCATCGTCCGCATGAGTCCCGGCTGCGCGTGCAGGCGCGGGCAAGGCTTTGGGTGCAGACCGGGGGCGATGCGTGATCTGCCGGGTTTTGCCCTTCGGTGACGCAGGAACCGACTGCCGTTGCGCCGTATTGCCTGACTGACCGAGATTGAAGAAGGCGACAGATTGCGCCATCATGTTGGCCTGCGCACTCAACTCTTCCGATGTCGCCGCCAGTTCCTCGGAGGCCGCCGCATTTTGTTGCACCACCTGATCCAGTTGCTGGATCGATTGACCGATATCCGCGATCCCTTCCCGTTGTTGGCGGCTGCAATCCGCAATGCCACGAATACGCTCCGCCGTCTCCTGGATGTCGGGCACCAGCTTGCCAATGATCGACCCCGCCTGTTCGGAAACGCTGACACTGGAAGAAGAAAGATGGCTGATCTCGCCGGCGGCGGTTTGGCTGCGTTCGGCCAATTTGCGAACCTCGGCGGCCACCACGGCAAACCCCTTGCCATGTTCCCCGGCCCGCGCCGCCTCAATGGCCGCATTCAAGGCCAGCAGATTGGTCTGCCGGGCGATCTCCTCGATAATGCCAATCCGGGAGGCAATCTCTTTCATGGCCAGGACGGCTTGATCGACGGCCGCCCCCCCCTTGGCCGCATCCTGGGCGGCCTTGATGGCAATATTTTGCGTGCTGTTGGAACTGTCCGTATTGAGTTGGCAACTGCCGGACATGGCCTCCATGGCCGCCGAGGTCGTTTCCACCGAGGCCGCCTGTTCGGTCGTCCCCTGGGAAAGACTTTGCGCGGAATCCGAGATGGCATTGCTGCCAATCGCGACCTGCTCGGCCGCCGTCGCGACTTCACCGAGCACCTCACGCAGTTTTTCCACCATGCGGGCCATCGAGGCATTCAGGGAGGTCTGATCCCCCTTCTCCACCGTGATCTGGACACTCAGATCCCCATTGGAGACCGCCTCAACCACCTTGGCCAAATCTTTCGGTTCACCACCCAGGGGTTTGCGAATGGTACGGGTAATCAACCAGGCACACACCATGCCCATGAGGATGGCCACCAGGGATACCGAAAAGACCAGTGCCACAGCCGCCTGATTTTCCGCCTGCACACGGGGCCCCAAGGCATCCTGGTCGCTCTTGAGGGCCAGCTTGAAATCTTCCACCTCCTTGGCAATCTCCGGCCCAATCCGATCCAGCGTGTTGTGCAAAATCGTGTCGCGTTCGTGAATGTTGGCCACCATATTGTTGAAAGTCTGGTGATAGACATCACGCGCCTTGAGAAAGTCCGCAAACAGGGCGTGGCGTTTGGGATCCTGTAGTGCCTGCTCCAACTGGGGAATCAACTCTTTCATTTCCGCCTGTATTTCTTTTTCCACCCGTGCAACCGCCGTATCGTCATGGGTATCCAGAAATTTGGTGGCAAACAGGCGGGCCAACAAGACATGCTCCTGCAAGCGTCCGGCCAGGAAGGCCGCGTGGGGGTCATGGTCTGCGTAAGCGGTATTCATGATCTCAGTCATATTTTCCCGCATTTGCGCCCCACTGGGGTTCATGCCTTTGTCGAGCCACTCCACCTGCTGCTTGTGCAACGCCGCAATTTTCAAAAACCCTTTCTGGTATTCAGCCGCCAACCGGTCCACATTGCCGATCATCTTGATACGGTCCGGCTGGACGACCTCCTTTTTGACTTCCTCAATAAATTCGTCCATTTTCTTGTAGGCTGCGTCAAATTTTGCCAACTCTTTCTCGTTGCCATCGATGACAAAATCCTTGACCGCCATCCGCACCATCAGCATGTTGGCCTGTAGACGACCCGCCAGATTGGTTTCCTTGGCAATACCCCGGTATTCGGTGAAGCCATGGACAGCCCCGCTCAGACCCAGATAGCCCTCGCCCGAGACAACGACCAGCAACAGCAGGACCAAGCCAAATCCACTGCTCAGTAGTGCCGCTACACGCATATTTTGCAACATGGTTTATTCTCCCCTGGTGACATCATTGGATCGTTTCAAGATGAGAGACAGTACAGCTTTATTCGTTAAGCCATCCAGCAAAGTGCCAGCGCAACAACACAGTCGCCATGACCCCGCAGACCGCGACCGACCTGGATAATGGTCCTTGTGCTTGCCATGGGTGACCGGGGTCGCACAAAGACACCACATTCAAACAGGAATACTGTTGATTATATAATACAAAGCAAAACAGTACATGCAAATAATTTATGTTAATATTTTATTGTAAAAAAAATAAAAGGAATTTATTTAAATACAAAAACAATCCTGACTCCGCAGAAAAGCAAACCCACCACTCAAAATTACTAAAAGCGTGCATGCTATTGTCTGGCCAGGGAAACCAACAAGCATAGTTGGAGCAAGGGGGAGTCTAGTGGTGCACAGCGGAAATTCGGAACCCTCCTTCAGACCGCAAGGGGTTTGCCCTGGTAGGTCCAACGGAACGGTTTCGACATCGCCTTGTTAAAATACGCGATGAACGACGTGATTTTTTCCCT
>JADFYM010000246.1 GCA_015233035.1 Magnetococcales bacterium | reverse complement strand
GAACGGTGTGACCTAAGCTTGTTCCAACTTGGGTTAAGATTCTTGGAGTACATCATGAACGAAGGGATGGAAATTCCGGTTGCGTTTGTGCTGTCAGCAGGGTGGGAAAAAAGTGTCCGGTAGTGAAATTTGGCAATGAAACATGCTACAGATACTGCTTTCTATTGTTACCGTGCTATTGAATCCCTGCAACTGCACTGTGCAATCAAGCATAATATATCGCTAGATGATAGGCATAGAAATGAACGATGGGAGAAATTTCGTGAGGTCGCTGGATGTGAGAAATCAACCCTTATTAGCATCAAAGAACAAGCTGATCCAATACGCCATGGCGGAGTCACTGCCATTAGCGATGAAGAGCGTGTGCAATTATTTCTTGCGACTCGGGGTGTCGTTAATCGGTATATAGAAAAAATATAACCTTATCAGGTTGATCGGAATTTCTACAGCATAAGGATCCATTTCATGAAACACGAGGACAGCATATCATAGACCACAATCATCAAGGAAAATTTGAACGTTGCAAGGCGTGTCTATTGACCCGATCGATCAAAAGACTCACCCCAAACCTGGGGTGTCCAAATTGGCCAAAATCATGTGCCCGAAAAATGGACCTTACAAAACGCATAAAACATGATGTTTGACAGTATGTTGCAGTGCATTCGATGGTGCCAAAAACCGGGCAAAAAAATCAGGCAAAAAGGGGCGTTTTGGACACTCCCCCCCAAACCATCCTCACCCAATCGGCACAAAAAGAGTAGACGCCGAGCCAAGGGCAGCCGACCCGGCATCGGCCATGATGGTTTTTATCGTTTCCATGGCATCCACAATTGAGCTACTTTTTTCTTGAGTGGGCGGTCGAAATAACACATATGGCCACCGGAGCGAATCCACTCCCCCTGCCCGCGAGCAAACAAAGAGGAGGATTCGGCGTCATGGCCCGCATTCCGTGCGGCTTTACCACGGCCTGAACCTGTCTTCATCTTCAATCAGATGCCCAACTCCGCCCTTGTACCAGGTGACGGGACCATCCTGAGACACCACCGCCACCACAATGCCGTCGAGTTGCCGGCTCAGGGCCTCCGCCGATGCGTGGCGTCCGCCATGGGTTTCCAGGTAGACACCCGTGCTGACCACCGTAAAACCGTGGGCGGCGGTCTTGACCAAAGTGCAACCATCCATCTCGGCAAAGCGCAACAACTGTATGGGATCGGTCACATCCACATTGACCGTAATCGAACTCGAAATCGCTAAATTGCCAATTGTTTTGGCATGGGCATCAAAATCGCCCGGCACAATGGCAATCGCCATGCCTTGAATCTGCTGGGACGCCAGATAGAGGGTTTCGATGAGCAGGCGTTGAATGCGATTGCCGGGCGCGATGCCCGCGACCACCGGATCCTGGATGACAGCCGCGATGGTTCTGGCCACCCATTCGCGACTTTTGCGCAATTGGATGATCTGTTGGCTCACATTCCCGTCTTTGAGAATCCACACGCAGTTGGGCGGCTCAATCAACACCACCGCTTGACCGCCCACGGCATAATGCCGCCAAGTCACGCCCCTGGTGATCAACCATACACTCTCAATGATACCATCCTGGTTGATTTTACAGCACAAATGCGCAGAACGCCCCGTTGAACAAAATCTTTTAATAAATTCTGGATCGATTGCACCCTGGATGTAAAAAGGCGCATTGTCCACCCATCCCATTTTATTGTTGACCCGCGGGCGCGCCGGGAGAGCCGCCGTGTTGCCCAGCATCAAACAGCAGGCAATGGGCTTTCCTTCAATCTCGAAGCCGCTACCCAGTCGCAAAATGGCATGCAGCGTATCCGTCGTGGGCGCACCGGGCAGAGAAATTTTACCCAAAAAGCTTGTGCTGTCCACATAATTGATTGCCATTGTCACCCTCTCATAGTCAAAAGATGCGGGGCGACCGATCCCTCCACCTTTTTTTTAATCATTGCGGGTCCAGGGGGATCATCCCCCTGGTGGGGTCCAGGGGCAAAGCCCCTGGTGGGATTGGGGGCGAAGCCCCCACTGGACAGAACGGATGAGCACGGCCCAGCACGTCGAAGGGTGGCGTCAGGCATACGTGCAAAGATAGGCGGTATTTTCTGCCACCCGCAGATGAAAGGACTGCTGGGCGGCCACCACAAAAGATTGGCCAACGGCAAAATCCTGCCAAACCGGGCTGCCGGGCAACTGAACCGTGAGCAGACCGCTGATCACCGTCATCGTCTCCAGTCGATCCGTGCTGAAAGTATAGGCACCAGGAGCCATAACCCCAATGGTAGCTGGCAGGGTGGCGGTCTGAAAGGCAATGGATTTGACCTGCCCGGAAAAATATTCGTTGACAGAAAACATGATATGCTCCTCTGAATGCACCTGTTCCAATAAGAGTCGCCCGCACACAATGGCATGCACGGCACCTGAAACCCTACCACAAACGTATGACGACACACAAGATCACCCACACTGGCCCCTGGGGGCAAGCGCAGATAAAACCTGGGGGGGGCGGTGAACCGCCCCCCCAGACCCCCCCACCCTTTTTTTTTAATCATTCTGATGGGATCCTGAGGGGATAATCTCCTCAGGATCCCATCACTGCCACTCAGGCGTTGTACCCACGCTCACCATGCAGGGCAATGTCCAGACCCGTGCTTTCCGCCTCTTCATCCACCCGCAGACCCATGATGGCATCGATGACCTTGAGCAGAATCCAGGAGACCACCGCACAATACAATCCGGTACTACAGACGCTGACCACTTGCACCCAGACCTGCCCGGCCATGTCCAGATCCTTGAAGAAGCCAACCCCACCCAGAGCGGGCGAAGCGAAGACCCCGGTCATGATGGCACCCGCCATGCCGCCAATCCCGTGCACCCCGAAGGCATCGAGCGAATCGTCATAGCCCATCATGCGCTTGAAGGAGGTGGCCCCGAAAAAGCAGATCACCCCGGCAATGGCTCCCAGAGCCATGGCACCCATCGGTCCCACAAAGCCGGAGGCGGGAGTGATGGCCACCAAACCGGCCACGGCTCCCGTGACCAGACCCAACGCACTCGGCTTGCCATGAGCGATCCACTCCACGCCCATCCAGGCAAGGGCCGCCATGGCGGTGGCGATCTGGGTTACCAGCATGGCCATGCCCGCTGCCCCATTGGCCGCCGTCGCACTCCCGGCGTTAAAGCCAAACCAACCGACCCACAACATCCCGGCCCCGATCAACGTCAAGGGCAGGCTGTGCGGCGGCATGGCCGTGTGCGGAAAACCTTTGCGCTTGCCCAGAACCAGGGCAGTCACCAGACCGGCGATACCGGCGTTGACATGGACCACCGTACCACCCGCAAAATCCAGGATCCCTTTGGTCATCATCCAGCCACCGCCCCAGACCCAATGACAGATCGGGAAATAGACCAGGGTTACCCAGGCTCCCATGAACAGCAGCATGGCGGAAAATTTCATCCGTTCGGCAAAAGCCCCGATGATCAGAGCCGGGGTGATGATGGCAAAGGTCAATTGGAACATCAGGTAGACCGTCTCCGGGATGGTCCCGTTCAACGAGTCCAACTTGACGCCCGCCAAAAAGGCCTTGCTCAAGCCACCGATCAGACCGTTGGCTGAACCACCATCGTCAAAGGCGAGGGAGTAACCGTACAGGCACCACAAGATGGTCACCAGGGCGGTGATGGCAAAACATTGCATGAAGACCGACAAGGTGTTTTTGGCCCGCACCATGCCGCCATAAAAGAGGGCCAGGCCGGGCAGCGTCATGAATAATACCAGCGCGGTGGAGGTAAGCATCCAGGCCGTATCGCCGGTGTTGAGTACTGGTGGAGGTGTAGCGGCGGCCGCCTCTTCGGCCATAGCCGCCACCGGTAGCAACAGGGTAGCCAGGGCCGTGACCGCCAGCCCGATTTTTTTGCCATTCGTTGTCATGGGGTGTTGCTCCTTATGGGTATGACATCTAAAGAACATTGGGACCAGATTCACCCGTGCGAATCCGCACCACCTGTTCAATGGAAGAGACAAAAATTTTGCCGTCGCCAATCTTGCCGGTCTTGGCCGCCTCACGAATGGCGTCCACCGCCTGCTCCACGCGATCATCGGATATGGCAATTTCAATCTTGAGCTTCGGGAGAAAATCCACCTGGTATTCCGCGCCCCGATAGAGTTCGGAATGGCCTTTCTGTCGACCAAAACCCCGCACTTCCGACACGGTCATGCCCGTGATGCCAATAGCGGTCAAGGCCTCCCGGACGCTGTCCTGTTTGAATGGCTTGATGATGGCGGTGATCCATTTCATGGTTTTTTCTCCTGGGTATCCTGTTGGGATGCGTTTGATTCACGATGAACAGCCGACGACGACAGACACCGCAATTCATGGACCATCTTGTGTAAACTATCGATTACAAACAATAAAACAATATATTCCGGCTGACACAGGACGGTGGGCAACCAGCAAATGCCTGTTTTTTGGGCAAACGCTTGCATTTTGCAGGCATCTGATTAATAAATAGGCGCACAGAGAAAGCGATTGGTGAGCAATGCACCGTCCTCCCTGATAGATCAACCTGTTTTATTAATGAGTTGGATAAAATTAACCATGGTGGCGCATGAATTGCGGTAGCCTTGGCTGGCGCGACCAGGCGGATCGAATGGGTTGTTGGATCCCTTTTCTGGGGGGCGGTTAAACCGCCTCCCCGGCCCCCTCCACCCTTTTTTTTCAATCATGATCAAGGGGGTCCGGGGGGGATTATCCCCCCCGGTGGGGTCCAGGGGCAAAGCCCCTGGTGGTCGAACATGCCTTATAGACAATAAAGAGACACACCCAGGAGAGAATGATGCCCCGAACACCCGCGACCACCCTGAAGGCAGAAAGCGGCCATATTTTTGAAGAACTTTCTGCCCACAACCTGAACCGGTCTGATCTGTGGAGTGTCGGCCAGTTTGGTTCCTGTCGGTTGAAGAGTGCCTTTCAACCCATTTTTTGCCTCTCCCATCCCCGTCCGGTGGGGTACGAAGGGTTGGTGCGCACCTTTCGCCAGACCGATGGCAGCCCCATCAGCCCGCAAAATCTGTTTGCCCAGGCGACGGACGAGGCGGAAGTGATTCTCATCGACCGTCTGTGTCGCATGTTGCATATCCTCAATTTTCAGGCCTTTGCGCCAGAGGAGGCCTGGCTGTTTCTGAACCTGAACCCGCAGGTGGTCCTCAGCGGTCATGTGCAGGGGGTCCATTTTACCACCGAGTCGCTGGCGCGGTCGCACCTGGAGACCCAGCGGGTGGTGATTGAGATATTGGAAAAAGAGATCCCGGACGAAGGCCTGCTGATGGAGGCCATGACCCATTATCGGGAACGGGGTTACTTGACGGCGATAGATGATTTTGGTGCCGGGCAATCCAATTTTGACCGCATTTGGCGTCTGCAACCGGATATTGTCAAACTCGACCGTTCCATCATTGTCAACTCGGCCAGCAATCCCCGGGCGCGTCGGGTATTGCCCAGTCTGGTCTCTCTCATCCATGAGGCGGGCTGTCTGGTGCTGATTGAGGGGATTGAAACCCGCGAAGAGGCCCTGATCAGCATGGATTCCGATGTGGATCTGGTGCAGGGTTATTATTTTGGTCGCCCGGCGAGCGACCAGGCCGCCCTGGATGGCATGGGTGGCGAGCAGGTGCCTTTTCTGACCCATGAACTCAGAACACAGTCCACCCAGGATGCCCACCGCCAGTTGCAGGCGTTGGCCCGTTATCTGGGACCGTTCTGGAGCACGGTGCAGCGTGCGACGGACGACGCCACGCTGCTGGCGGGCTGTGACCAACTGCTGCAACAACCCGGCGTGGTCTGCTGTTTTATTCTGGATGGCGAAGGGCGGCAGATGGGCCCCAACCGGGTACCCACCGCTACTGGTCGTCCGGCGGGCAAATATCACTGCATTGCGGGTTTTTCGGGGGCGGACTGGTCGCGTCGCTCTTATTTTCGCCGGGCGGTGGCGCGACCGGGCGAGGTACAGATTATGGGCCCTTATCTCTCTTTGCCCGATGCCCACATGAGCATCACCCTCTCCCTGGCCGTGGGCTGGGAAAATGGTACCATTCGGGTGGTCTGCGTTGATCTGGACTGGACCGGATCCGCCAATATTATCACGGGATCCATGGGACCGTTTTTTGCGGAGTTGGCGGGTGGCGCAAAAGGGAACTGACGGGCTGAATCGCCCGCTTCCCCTGGAATCGCAGGTACCTCACCCGCTTCCAGCGGGGGAAAACAACTACTGGACAGAAGTGAAAATCAGTGACCCGTCCACAAGGACATGATACGCTGCCTGCTCACGTTAATTTTTCTCGGAGGGCTGGCCATGGGACAAGGTCTTGAGTCTGCGATCTCTCTTTTTCT
>JADFYM010000245.1 GCA_015233035.1 Magnetococcales bacterium | reverse complement strand
GTAGCTCAGAAGATGCGGCAACTGACTATGAGTGTGCGGTTGGTATTTGACTACCTCCGTATGACGCAAAACACCTGTCGCGCTACCGTTTCGTAGCTTCCCTGGCCGAGAACAAATTTACCGTGCAACATCCTGGCCAGCCCATCTTGCCGTCGGCAGCAAACAGACCGCTCACGCCAAGGAGGCCGACCGGAAAAAGGCCTGCGTCCCACTGGCCAAAGCCCTGACCAGTGCCTCCTGATGTTCCTGTTTGCGCAATTGGATCTCATCCTCCCGGTTGGACAAAAAGGCCATCTCCACCAGCACGGACGGAATGTCGGGAGCCTTCAACACCGCAAAACCCGCCTGCTTGACCCCCCGATAATGGATATGCAGAGTGGGAACCTTTTTGAGAGAGGCCAGCAGACTGCCGCCGTAGGCCATGGCACGGTTGCGGGCATCGCGCTGGGAAAGGTCCATCAGAATGTCCCGCAATTCGGGATCGGCCACCTGCCCCAGGTTGATACCACCAATCAGGTCGGCACTGTTTTCCCGGTCAACCAGAGAGCGCAAGGCCTTGTCCGGTTCCGGGCTGCCATGCTCGGACAGACAATAGACCGAAGCACCCCGCGCGGACGAGATCCGAAAGGCATCGGCATGTAAACTGACAAACAGATCCGCCCCATAGTGGCGCGCAATGGCCACCCGCTCCCGCAATGGGACAAAATAGTCATCGGTGCGCGTCAAATGTGCCTTGAAACCATCGGCAGACAGCTCACGCACCAACCTGCGGGCCACTTCCAGGGTCACTGTTTTTTCATACTTGCCGCCCAGGCCAATGGCACCCGGATCTTTCCCCCCATGCCCGGGATCAATCACAACGACCACCTCCCGTTTCTTCTGGGCCACCAGACTGACCTGGGCCAACGGCATCCCCTCTCCCATGGCACCCTGACGGGGAAACTCGATCACCAGACGCGGCGGCTTGCCTTCGCTGGAATCGAGAAAAAAGGCGTTGGCAACCGACGGTCTGGTCAAGGAAATTTCCAGCCGCACCTGGCTGGATGTCGGGTGGCTCAACTGCACGTTGCCGACCACGCCATCCCCCATGCGCAACAGATCGGGATCCAATGCCCAAGAGACATCCTGCAAATCAATGATCACCCGATCCGGGTCGGACAATTGTTGCAGGGCATATCGAACCGGTTTATCCAGATCCAACACAATGCGTGTCTGTTGCGGGTCCGTCCACAAGCGCATATGGGTAACACGGGTCAGATGACTCGCATGAAGCACAGAGACAGGCAGCAACAAACCACTTGCAGAAAATAACAAGGCTTTCAATAAATCGCGCCGTACCATTTTGACCTGTATCCTCCTTTTTACACCGTACCATACGATCCCGCATGGACCGCATAGCCCCACATCCCGATTGGTGATACACTGCCCGTCGTTTATCGTGCGTCCCAGGACCAACCCGAACAGGCACCTCTTAGTTTATACAAGCAAGAACCAGGCCTATGCAAGTCCTTGTCCGCACGTCACCCGTACCCAGGTCACAACCGTTGCAGGGAGGAAATCATGGTCACGGTAGACTCAGAAGAGATTGCCAAATTTGAACGCATGGCCCATGAGTGGTGGGAACCCGAGGGAAAATTTAAATTGCTGCATCAAATCAATCCGTTGCGCGTCGGGTACATCTGCACACAATTGACCGGCCAGGAACAGGGCGATTTGACCGGTCTGCACATATTGGATATCGGCTGCGGCGGCGGTATTTTGGCTGAGGCGTTGGCGCAGCGGGGAGCCACCGTCACGGGTATTGACCGCTCCGAACGAATCATCGGCATCGCCAAGGCTCACCAGCAGGAAAGTGGCTCCAAGGTGGATTACCGGGTCCAGGCGGCAGAGGCGTTGGCCGCCCAGTCTCCCCACCACTTTGATGTCGTCCTGGCCATGGAAGTGCTGGAACATGTGCCGGATATCCACCTGTTCATCGAGCAGTGCGCGCTTCTGCTCAAGCCACAAGGCCACTTTTTCTTTGCCACGCTCAACCGGACCCTCCAGTCCTGGGTGATGGCCATTATCGGAGCCGAATATATCCTGCGTTGGCTGCCACGCGGCACACACACCTACGACAAATTTGTCCGTCCTTCGGAACTGGATCAGGCGTTGCGCCAGGTCGGCATTCACCTGTGCGACCTGCGCGGCATGTCCTATCATCCGCTCCGCCATGCCTTTCACCTGAGCCAGAATCCCCAAGTCAATTATCTGGGGTTTGGCAAACGTGAATGACACCCCCTCCTCCCCCATGCCGGGGCTCGGACAGAGACGGGTGCTCCTCCACAGTTCGGAGGCGGTGGTCGGTGAACGGGTGGACCGGGCACTGGCCATGCTGGACCCCTCTCTCAGTCGCACCCTGATTCAGCGTCTGATCGCCGACGGGGCTGTGTTCCGCCAGGCCGCGCACCCGGATGGTGAGGACGCGACCGGTCCCCTGCTACCCATTCATTCCACAACGGAAAAGGTCCACCGTGGGGAGCGGTTTGAGTTGCACATTCCCGCCGCCGTGCCACTGGAGATAACCGCCGAGGCGGTTGAATTGGCCGTGGTGTTTGAAGATGACGACCTGCTCGTGGTCAACAAACCCGCCGGAATGACGGTCCATCCAGGGGCCGGTCCCAACTCACAGCACGGCACCCTGGTCAATGCCCTGCTGCACCATTGCCGTGGTTCCCTGTCGGGTATCGGCGGGGTCATACGACCGGGTATCGTCCATCGCCTGGACAAGGGCACCAGCGGTCTGCTGGTGGTCGCCAAGAACGACCGGACCCATCACCACCTGTCGGAACAGTTCAAGGCGCATACCACCGCCCGCCTCTATTGGGCCATTGTCAAAGGAACGCCACAACCCATGCGGGGAGAAATTGACGCCCCCATCGGTCGGCATCCCAAGGATCGCCAAAAAATGGCTGTGGTTGCCCACGGACGCCAGGCCATCACCCACTACACGGTGCTGGAACCCCTGCCCTCTTTTACCCTGATTGCCTGTCGCCTGGAGACCGGTCGCACCCATCAGATTCGGGTTCACCTGACCCATAAAGGCCATCCTCTGCTGGGTGATCCCGTTTACAGTCGCCCCTTTACCCCACCCACCACCTGGCCAGAAGCGGCCCGTGCCTACCTGAGTGCGTTCCATCGCCAAGCATTACATGCCGCCATGCTGGGTTTCACCCATCCCGCAACGGGGAAACGCCTGCAATTTGAGGTGGATGCCCCAGCCGATTTCCGGCAACTCCTGAAAATTTTGCGTCAGCTTTGACAATTTGTTGTCAATCTTGCGAGTCGGCAACAATCCTGCTGGACTCTCAGGCTCAGACCGTATCATAATCTGATCCAATCCTGGCAGATACCCGCCTTGATTCCCGCGTCCAACCTGCCAAAAACCCGAACATGGTCACTTGATTTTCGGAATAGGTGCGCGTAGTGTTCCGGCGGCGGGGTCGGAGCACATAGATGGGAACAAGATTCACACAATTTCTGGTACAGTCAACTTAGTCGAAACAAGGATGCAGAAATTATGGAAAAGGCATTGGTTGCGGGAACCTCTGGCCCGTCCGTCGCGTTTCAACTGCGCATATCGGACTCACTGGCGATTCCGCGCTATTTGGAAGAGACCTATTGGTGGGCCTATGTGCATCCCAATGCGGTTAAATTTTTTGATCGCCACTGGATTGTCAACCTGATCCTGTGGGGCAACATGGGCCGGCTCCGGGACGCGGCCTTGGCAGCTATCGGCCCGACCCTGCAGGGTCGAACGCTGCAAGTGGCCTGTGTCTATGGCAATTTTACCCCCTGCGCGGTGGACCGCCTGGCCGAGGGTGCCCGCATGGATGTGGTCGATGTGACGCCCATACAGTTAAAAAATCTCAGCCGCAAACTGAAAAAGGATGCCAATGTCTACCTGCATCACCAGGATTCCACCAATCTGGCGTTCCAGGATGAAGAATTTGACAATGTCATTGTCTTTTTTCTGCTCCACGAACAACCCAACGACATTAAAAAGAAGACCATCAGCGAGGCCATGCGCATGGTCAAACCGGGTGGCAAGCTGATTTTTGTGGACTATCATGAGCCCTCTTACTTCAACCCGTTTCGGTATATCATGATTCCCATCCTGCGCCTGTTAGAACCGTTTGCCATGGATCTCTGGAGCCGGGACGTTGTCAGTTGGGTAGAGGAGACGTGTGTAGCGCGGGGGTTGGGTGGACTGGCCAAATGGTCGACCGGTGTCCACCAGGAGACCCTGTTTGGCGGGCTGTATCAAAAAGTTGTCCTGGAACGGGCCAGGCCCGACGTTTCTTCCAGTCGATAAGCGGTCGCCGCCGCTGGCTGGCGCATTGTTCAACCGGATCATCAAGAGGACCCAGGGAACATATGGAAAAATCAGACATTGCCCATGTCACCATTGGTGATCAAATCGGTCGCTATGGCTTTCCCGATGGACATCCGTTCGGCCCGCACCGCTTGAGGGTATTCTGGGAGGAGGCCATGCGCCTGGGTCTGGATGCCTGGGTCTCCACCTGCACACCGGTGCTGGCCTCCTGGGCAGATCTGGTACGCTTCCATACGCCGGACTATCTGGCCCTGGTACAGGAACGGTCTCGCACGGGTATGGGATATCTGGATTATGGTGATACGCCCGCCTTTCCGGGTGTCTTTGATGCCGCCTCGTATGTGGTGGGGTCCGCGCTGGATGCCATGGAAAAAATCATGGCGGGCCGGTGTCGCCGCGCTTTTGTACCCATTGCCGGTTTGCACCATGCGCGACCAGAACGCGCGGGCGGTTTTTGTGTCTTCAACGATCCCGGTGTGGTCATCCATGCCCTGCGGGAAAAACATGGCGTTCAGCGGATTGCCTATATAGACATCGACGCCCATCATGGTGACGGGGTGTTTTACGCCTTTGAATCCGATCCCGATATTATCTTTGTCGATCTGCATCAGGATGGTCACACCCTCTATCCCGGTACCGGATCAGCGGATGAACGGGGCAAAGGGGGTGCCGAAGGCAGCAAACTCAATATTCCCCTGCCCCCCGGTGCCAATGACGCCTACTTTGCGCGGGTCTGGCCCCCGGCGGTGGCGTTTCTGAACGAGCAAAAACCGGAATTTTTTATCCTGCAAACCGGTACAGATTCCATTGCGGGCGATCCTCTCACACAGTTGCGGTTATCTTCTGCCACCCATTTTATGGTCACCACCGGTATCGTCCAGTTGGCGGAGTCATTGGGCCATGGCCGGGTGTTGGCCCTGGGAGGTGGGGGCTACAATGAGAAAAATGTGGCCAAAGGGTGGTGTGAGGTGGTCCGTGCCCTGGTAGAGACCCCCGTCTCGGCCACGGGAGAAAAGGGTGGCACCGGCAATACCGATACCCCATGATCCCGATTTTCTCCGACCGGGTATGGTGGCTTTGGTGGGCGCGGGACCGGGAGATCCCGATCTGTTGACTGTGGGTGCGCTCAAGGCGTTGCAGGTGGCCGATGTGGTGGTTCATGACGCCTTGGTGTCATCCCCCATTTTGGCCCTCATCCCGGCAGGATGTACCATCATTTCGGCCGGCAAACGGGGCGGCAGTTCCGCTTCGGCCTGCCAAGATGATATTTGTAATATTTTGATCACATTGGCCCGAAGCAACCAGCGGGTGGTCCGTTTGAAAGGAGGCGATCCGTTTGTCTTTGGGCGAGGTGGCGAGGAGGCGTGTCGTCTGGCCGCAGCGGGGATCCCGTTTCGGGTGGTGCCGGGGCTGACGGTGGGGATTGCCGGTCCGGCATATGCGGGGATTCCCGTCACCCACCGGGCGGTCAATGCCAGTGTAGCCTTTATTACCGGGCATGAATCCACCCGCAGCAGCGGTGCTTGGGAAGAGGAAAAAGAGTGGGAGATTCCCCGTGTGGATTGGGAGGCCATGGCGCAGGCCTTTCCCGTCCTGGTCATTTACATGGCCATGAAAAATCTGGCCTCGATCAGCCAACGGTTGATGGCGGGTGGTCGGTCTGCTGACACGCCGGTCGCCTTGATTCAGTGGGCCACCCTGCCGGAACAGCGCACCCTGGTAACCACATTGGGCCAAGTGGTACGGGATGTGGCGTTGTGTGACCTGCAACCACCGGTGATCATTGTGGTGGGGGATGTGGTGCGCTATCGGGAGTGGCTGGCCTGGTTTCCCGATCGGGTCGTGCAGGCTGGGGAGACTAAAACAAAACCCGGTTGACTCCATTCGTTCTGCGGGTCCAGGGGGATCATCCCCCTGGTGGGGTCCCTACCCTATGCACACATCTTTTGCAGGGGTCCGGGGACCGTCACGCTCCCCGGTGGGAGTTTGGGGGCACCCCCCCAACGGGTTGATATTGTATGCCTCGTGG
The DNA here is from genome assembly GCA_015233035.1 of Magnetococcales bacterium. Taxonomy (GTDB): domain Bacteria; phylum Pseudomonadota; class Magnetococcia; order Magnetococcales; family Magnetaquicoccaceae; genus Magnetaquicoccus. The sequence continues at coordinate 22 of JADFYM010000245.1, read as the reverse complement.
GGCTTCGCCCTGGACCCCACCA
>JADFYM010000244.1 GCA_015233035.1 Magnetococcales bacterium | reverse complement strand
TGCGCAGGCTTCGTCATCGGGAAAAACCCGTTGAAATTCAGGAAGCGTTGTCGGAAAGCCACGTGGGTCCATGACGACAGGCTAACATCAACTCACCAAATTGGCAAGCAACCGGATAGGCAGGGTTTATACCAAGGCGCAACCTGTAATACTTCAACAGTCGCTTATTAATGGCGAACAAGCTATGGCCCTTCCAATACAGCTACCATGCGACATAGCCGCAACTAGAACGAGATATTCTCCAAATTGCCCTTCAATGGCCTTTTTCGGTTTTTTTGTTAAGTGCTTGATTTAATTGGTGTCCTCGATGCGATTCGAACGCACGGCCTACGGATTAGGAATCCGTTGCTCTATCCGGCTGAGCTACGAGGACACACAGGGGACGACTTCAACAGCGGGCAACAGCAAAAGGCCGAATTCCTCCAGCAGGAATCCGGCCCTCTCTTATTTTTCTACATCATTCACCAGACAACATCAATGGAGACTGGCTCTGTTCTGCTCCAGTTCGTCCAAGGCCTCCTTGACCATCCCCTCGGCCTTGGCACGCACAACCGACTTGGCGATCAATTTTTCGGTAGCCAGCATGGCAATATCCACCGCCGCTTCCCGAACATCCTCCATGGCCTTCAATCGAGCACGCTCGATCTCCTCCAAGGCGGATACCTTCTTCCGCGCCAACTCCTCGTGCAACTCCTCCAGGGCCTTGTCCCGAATGGCGGCGGCCTCTATGCGCGCCTCCTCCAGGGTGGTCATCGACAGCCGTCGTGCCCGCTCCGTCTGCTCACGATAACCGGCCAACAACTGATCCGCCTCCTGGCGAACCCGCTCCGCGTGCTGCAAATCGTCGCTGATCTTCTTGCTGCGTACATCCAAAATATCATTGACGGCCGGAATGACATACCGCTTGAGCAGGTACATCAGAATCGCAAACGAAACAATCGTCCAGAAAACCTCTGAACCAAACACACTGGAGTCGAACTGCGGTAGCCCCGACGCCTGGGCATGCCCTTCCGTGGCGGCATGTGCGGTCGAGATCATCGGGATCAACCCTTGCCCATGATGATAAAGGCCAACACCAAACCATACAACGCAATGGCCTCCACAAAGGCCGCGCCAATCCAAACATACTTGGATAACTGCGCCTCGGCACCCGGCTGGCGGGCAAACGCCTCAATCGCCTTGCCAAACATAAATCCCAAACCAATGCCAGAACCAGCCAGCCCTGCGGCGGCCAATCCCATACCTATAAAGGAGGCGGGTAGGCTTTCCATCGTGTCATTTCTCCTAACAAAATAGCAAGTTCGCGATTCTCGCGGGCTAAAAACATGACGCGCCGCATCGGCCACCAATCAATGGTGCAGATGCAACGAATCGTTAATGTACACACATGTTAAAATGGTGAAAATATACGCCTGGATAAAACCAATGAAAATCTCTACGCCAGTAAATATCACCGAAAATCCGAACGGCAACCAACTGCCCACCCAGGGCAACGTCGCCGCAAAAAAGAACAACACCCCCAATACCGTATGCCCCGCCGTCATGTTGGCAAACAAACGCACCGACAACGACACCGGACGGGCCAGAAAAGAGATAATCTCAATCGGAACCATCAACGGCAGCAACAACACCGGCAAGCCTGATGGTACAAAAAAACCCAAAAATTTCAATCCATGCTTGTAAAAACCCAAGAAAATGGAGAGAAAAAATATGCCCAACGCCAACGTCGCCGTCACAATAAGCTGCGACGTGGCCGTGAACGAGCCAGGCAGCAAACCGGTCCAGTTGCAGAACAAAACAAAGAAAAACAATGTAAAAACCATCGGAAAATAGGGTCGACCACCCGGACCGATATTTTCCTCCACAATGCCCCGAATAAACAGAAAACCAGCCTCCGCCACACTCTGCAACCGGTCAGGAACCATCTCCGGGTGACGCAACGCATAACGAAAAAAGCAAAACACCACCCCAACCGCTACCCACATCCAAACCACCGAGTTGGAAATGGAACAATCCAGCCCGAACAGATTGATCGGCACATAGTTGATCACCTGAAAGTGATGCAGGGGATCCATGTGCGGGGCCGCCTGAGTCGCCGCCTGGGCGGCTTCTACGCTGATGGCTGTGGTCGTCAGTAGCATGGGCGCATTCCTCCATGATGGCGGGCTGCTTAGGCACCGCAAAAGCAAAAAACAGGGGACCGCGACATCCGGTTAGCCGAACGGACCCGCGTGGGCGACCCGGTACACGGCACGAAATCCAGCCACCGCCCCAAACAAAAAAAATAATAACGTCAGCCAGGGTTGGGTACCCAACCATTTGTCCAGATAATAACCCATCCCCACCCCGACCAGCGTGGTGACCACCATATCCGTGGCCATGCGCATCCCGACACCCAAACCGGACGGCGCAGGAGCAGTCGACTCCACCTCCGACAAACCAGAACCCGATGCAGATTGGGCCGGAGCACCGTTCGTCTCCTCGGGTACCGACCCTTCCGTCTTGCGTCCCTCGTGTTGCATCACCGTCACCCAGGACCTGCGCATTATGCTAAAAAAAGCCGAATGCCCTGTCAATGTTTCAACCTCTCATCTTTTCGGTCCCACGTCAAGTTCCTGAATTTTTTTACGCAACGTGTTGCGATTGATGCCCAACCGGCGCGACGCCATGACCCGGTTGCCCGATGTTTCGGTTAACACCTTGATAAACAAAGTTTTCTCAATCCGGCGTATCACTGTCTCGTACAGGTTATCACAATTTTTCCAATGAGGAGAGGCAAAAAAATTGTCCAGAAACTGAATCAGGCCGTTTTCCAGGTCGCCCTCTGCAGGTGCCGTCGCGCCGGGAGAACCTTTTGCTTCATGCGGCAACGCCTCCCCGGTCTCCGCATCCTCCTGTTCGGTGTAGCGGCGTGCGATGGTTTGCGGCCGCAGCGGAGCCTTGGGCAGGTTTAAATGTTCCCGCTGGATGATCTCCTGCGGGGTCAAAATCATCAGGCGATGAATCAAATTTTCCAGTTCGCGCACATTGCCGGGCCAGTCGTAGGCCATCAGTTCCGTTTGACTGTCGGCGGCCAGCCGTTTCAGGGGCAAGCCCAGGCGTTGCGCGGCATGGGCCAAAAAATAGTCCGCCAACAGGGGAATATCCTCCCGTCGCGAGCGCAACGAAGGCACATACAACGGGATGACATTGAGTCGATAGAATAAATCTTCCCGAAAACGGCCCTCGGCAATGGCGGCGGGCAGATTCTGGTGGGTGGCGGCGACGATACGGACATCGGCGCGCAAGGTTTCCGTGCCACCCACCCGCGTAAAAGCCCCGCCTTGCAACACCCGCAGCAGACGAGTTTGGGCCTGCATGGGCATATCGCCAATCTCGTCCAGAAACAGGGTTCCCGCCTTGGCCCGTTCAAAATGGCCATGGTGACGGGCAACCGCCCCGGTAAACGCCCCTTTTTCATGGCCAAACAATTCGCTCTCGATCAGGTTGCCCGGTATGGCCGCCATGTTGATCGCGGTAAAAGGCCCTTGCCGACGGGGCGAGTGGTCATGCACGGCGCGGGCCACCAACTCCTTGCCCGTGCCCGACTCCCCATGGATGAGCACCGTCATTTCCGAGTTGGCCAGACGACCAATGGTCCGAAACAACTCCTGCATCGCCTGGGAAACCCCCACAAAGCCCCCAAACCGGCTGAATTCGGTTGTGGAGGGGCGGGGACGTGCCGTCGGGGTCCGCGCCAGGGCCTGGGCCACCAGTTCAATCAGACGGCGAATGTCGAACGGCTTGGCCAAATAGTCAAAGGCCCCCCGTTCAAAGGCCTGCACGGCATGGTTCAGGGTGCTTTGTGCAGTCATGACGATCACCGGCAATGCGGGATATCGGGTGCGCAGCGTCTGCAACAGATCCAGGCCCGACCCGGAGGGCATGACAATGTCGGTGATCACCAGATCGACCTGGCCCTCCTCCGCCCCATCCAGCAGGGCCTTGCCGCTGGCAAAACTCCGTACCCGATAACCTGCCCGCCCCAGTGCCTGTTCCAGCACATAGCGCACGGCATGGTCATCATCGGCCACCAGGATGGTGTGTGTCCCGGACGACGGGGCCGCTGGCGCGAGGGTATACGCGGCGGTCATGGCACACCCACTGGTAAAAAGACCCGAAAGATGGTCTGCCCGGACTGTTCCACAACCTCGATCAAACCACCATGATCATAGACAATTTTTTGCACAATGGCCAATCCCAGACCGCTGCCCTCGCCCTTGGGCTTGCTGGTCACAAAGGGCAAAAACAGCCGTTGCCGCACAGAATCCGCAATGCCGGGACCATTGTCGCGCACCTCGACAATCATGTGGCGTTGGCGGCGTCCCTGCTCGAAACGGACCTGGGCCGAAATGCGGGTATGCAGGCAGACGGTGCCGCCCTCACCCGCCGCATCCTGGGCATTGCGCACCAGATTCAGGAACAGTTGGATCAATTGATCCCGGTCACCGCGAATGGCGGGCAGGGAGGGATCATAATCTTTCAACAGGCTGGTGCCGCCCGGCTGGCACAAACGCAGGACATGATCCAGAATTTCATGAATATTGATGGCCTCTTCCGGTCGCGAATGCCGGTCGGCCAAGCCCAGCAGGGCATCCAGCAACCGACTGATGCGGTCCACTTCGGTGCAGATCAGGGCGGTCCCGGTGGTCATCGATTCGCTGCCGCCTTCCATTTCCAGGAGTTGGGCCACGCCGCGAATGCCGGCCAACGGATTTTTGACCTCGTGGGCCACGGTCAAGGCCAGGGCCTCCAGCGAATCCAGGGTGTCATGCAATCGCTGCCCCTCTTCCATCCGCTCCAGCGTGCCGGTCTCCTCCAATTGCAACAGCACCCCCACGCCATTGCCCTCGGCATCTTCCAAAGGGACCGCCGCCAGGGAAACCGAGAGCAACACGCCGGGAAAGGGGTTGAGTTGGGCCGTGCGCACCCGACACGGCATGGCCAGGTTGCGCGCCCGATCGATCAGATCCAGGGCAATCGGGTGGCCGGGCAGCAGGTTTTCCAGGGGAACACCCAGCAAATGGCGTCGCGCCCGGCCCAACAGTCGTTCCGCCGCGCTGTTGACGGCCCGTACCACGCCCGCGCCATCCACCGCAATGACGCCGGTGGTCAGTTGATCCCATAATGCGTCTGGCTTGAAGTGGACCACTGTGACTCCTGAGGGAGTGAATAATTGCAAATGATTGCGGGGGTCCAGGGGGGATCATCCCCCCCCGGTGGGGGTGTGGGGGCAAAGCCCCCACCGAGGCCCCCTGTGCATCCCATTCAGGGTTTGACAAGGGGCAGACCGGCATCCACCCACCCCTGGTTGCCGTCCCGGAAATAATAAATTTTCCCCGGATAACCCAAAGCCAGCAAAGCCGTGATCCCTGCCGGGCTTTGCCCGCACCACCAACCGTTGCAAAACGCAATAATATCTTTTCCTGCCAATTTTTCCAGCCTGGCCTTGACCGTTGCCTCCGGTCCGGCCAGATCGCTGAAAGGCAGGTTGATGGCCTGGGGGAGCGTGCCACTCTGGAACCACTCCGGGGTGCGCAGATCGACGAGGAGAATTTTTTTGGCATTGATGTCGGCGGCCATCTTCTGGAAATCTTCCACCTGGATGGTGGTGGCTCCCGGAACGGTCTCCGCCTGTACACAAAAAGGCGGACACCGCCGGTTGCCTGCGTCCTGGAAACTGTCCGGTTTCGGTCTGCTGCGATCCTGTTTGAGCACGACGCCATTCAGCGTAAACTCGGGAATGACCACACCCAGGGCATGTTTGGCTTGCGCGTCCGCTGCCAGGGCACCAATGGTGGTCTCCTCGGCCCGAGCAGGCGTCAACCCACTGGCCAGCAACAAAATGGCCGCGAGCAGAAAAAACACCTTCAAGGTTTTGCCTGACATGATATCGGCCCCCGCAATCAGTTAAAGTGCAATATATTGAACGCCTGTCATCGTTCCGGCCCCCAGGGGGATAATTCCCTTACAGGGGCAGGTTTTTCCATATCCCCTGGATTCCCGGCTTTTTCCTCCCCTCTCCCGGAGAGCTACCCTACGCACACAACTTTACGCAGGAGTCCGGGAACCACCACGCTCCTCAAGGCCTTGATCATCGTTTCGTCCACGAACTCTCCTGAATGCCCGCCTTCGCGGGCATGACGGGAATGAGTATGACACGAAATTCGCTCGTCATTCCCGCGAAGGCGGGAATCCAGGGTTCTGACTGGAATGGCCGAAACAATGATCAAGGCCCTCCCCAATGGGGGGGGTGGGAGAACAGTGGGGTGTCCAAAAACGGCCTCCACGGTCCAAATTTATTGCCCAGGATCTGGGCCTCGTCAGCAGACACCTCACTGCCCCCCCATTCAATATTTTGGGACATTGACCGGATTTTCAGCATAGTCCC
>JADFYM010000243.1 GCA_015233035.1 Magnetococcales bacterium | reverse complement strand
CAGGGCAATATCGGTGCTCCAGAAACCACCGATCACCCCGACACTGCCCAACGCAGCTTCGCCACCGTCTTGCACGCCATTGTTGTTGGCATCATCAAACAGCGTCACGGTCGCACCGGTCGTGCCACTCCCAGAGATGGTCAAGCCGGTGGTGTGGCCGGTTATGTGATCGGTATTGGCAAGGCCGGTATCGTCGGCAGGAGCCAGACTCAAGAAGCCGGACTGGTTCAACAAGACGGAAACATTATTGGAACTGTAATTGAGCACCTCCAGATCAGCCCTGCCATCCCCATTGACATCCGTGCTGCTGACCGAAAAGGGATTGGAACCGGTGGCATAATCGACTTTGGCGGCAAAAGTGCCATTGCCGTTATTCAACAGGACGGAAACGGTGTTTGCCTGGCAATTGGTTACCTCAATATCGGGTCTGCCATCCCCGTTCATGTCCGCGCTGCTGAGATAGGTTGGACCAGAACCGGTCGCATAATCGACTTTGCTCGCAAACGTGCCATTGCCATTATTCAAGAAGATGGAAACGGTGTTGGATATTTCATTGGTCACGATCAAATCGACATTGCCGTCGCCATTCACATCGGTGGCAACCACCGCCTTGGGAGCCATACCGGTCGCATAATCGACTTTGCCGGCAAACGTGCCGTTACCGTTGTTCAACAATACGGAGACCGTGTTGGAATTCGCATTGGCCACCAACAGATCGGTCTTGCCGTCGCCATTCACATCCGCACCAAAGACCGATGAAGGAGCGGTTCCTGTGGCATAATCGGCTTTGCTGGCAAAGGTACCGTTGCCGTTATTCAACAATACGGAGACCGTGTTGGCAACGTGATTCGCCACCAACAGATCCGGCTTGCCGTCCCCATTCACATCGGCGGCATAGACAATCAGGGCACCGGAGCCGGCGGCATAATCGACTTTGCTGGCAAAGGTGCCATTGCCGTTATTCAACAACACGGAAACCGTGTTGGAAACATCACTGGCCACCAGCAGATCGGCCTTGCCGTCCCCATTCACATCCGTGCCAAACACCGAGAAGGGCTCCGTGCCAGTGGCATAATCGACTTTGGTGGCAAAGGTGCCATCCCCATTATTCAATAACACGGAAACCGTGTTGCTTGAATCATTGGCTACCAACAAGTCGGCCTTGCCATCACCATTGACATCCACACTGCTTATTACCGAGCATGGGGTGGAACCCACGCCATAATCCACCTTACTGGCAAAAGTCAGGGCACCACCGCCTGGGGCAGCGGGAGGAGTGGTATCCACCGTCACGCTTAACGCACTGGAGACCGCGCCGACATTACCGGCCATATCGGTGAACGTATCGGTAAAGCTGTGTGTCCCGGCACTCATGCCGGTCACGACCTTGCTCCACGTCCCATCATTGGCAACGGTGGCCGTGCCGAGATTGGTTGCCCCATCGTAGAGGGTGACGGTCGCGCCGACCTCGCCGCCAACGCCGGTGACCGTAAAGGTGGTCGCGTTGGTGATATGGTCGGTGTGGGAAACGCCGGTGTCGTCGGCCAGAGCGAGCGTGGGTGTATTGGAGTCATTCAGCAACACAGAAACGGTGCTGCTGCTGGAGTTGATCACTACCGCATCGGTCTTGCCGTCTCCATTGACATCGGCAGTCGCGACAGTCCATGGATTTGTTCCCAGGCTGTAATCGATTTTGGGCTGAAAAGTTCCGTCGCCATTGCCCAGCAACACAGAAGCGGTACCGCTGCCATAGTTGGCTGCCAGAATATCGACCTTGCCATCTCCATTGACATCGGCTGCCGCGACAGAGTTTGGTTGGAAGCCAACGGTGTACTCGACCTCGTTCTGGAAGGTGCCGTTGCCATTGCCCAGCAGCACGGAAACGCTGCCACCGCCAGAATTGGCCACCAGAATATCGACCTGGCCGTCCCCATTGACATCGGCAGAGGTGACAGACCGTGCGGTGGTCCCGGTCGCGTAGTCGACCCTGGCATGAAATGTCCCATCACCATAGCCCAACAACACAGAAACGGTGCTGCTGTTCAAGTTGGCCACCAGAATATCGGCCTTGCCATCCCCATTGACATCGGCCATGGAGAGAGAGACGGGATATAACCCCAGGTTGTAAGTGCTCTGCGCTTGAAATGTTCCGTCACCGTTGCCCAACAACACGGAAACGGTATTGCTGGCCCCATTCGCCGTCACCATATCCAGCTTGCCGTCGCCGTTGACATCCACTGCCGCGATAGACTCCATGGCGGATCCAATGTTGGGGCTGGCCGCAGGCTGAAATGTGCCATCGCCATTGCCCAGCAGGACAGATACGGTGCCGTCACCAAAGTTGGTCACCAGCAGATCGGTCTTGCCGTCCCTGTTGACGTCAGCAGCCGCCATACCGTTTGGATGGTAGCCAACAGCAACATCGGTCCTGGTCTGAAATGTGCCGTCGCCATTGCCCAGCAGTACGGAAATGTTACCGCCATTAAAATTTGCCGTCAGAATATCGGGATGACCATCCCCATTGACATCCGCCGTTGTGACAAAAAATGGAGATGCTCCCGTATCATAATCGGTATGGGTGGCAGAAAACGGTCCCGGCAAAAAGACGGGGGCCGTGGTATCCAACGTGACAGCCAACGCACTGGAGTTGATACCGGTATTACCCGCCAGGTCCGTCTGATGCACCAGCACCGAATGGAAGCCATCCCCGCTCACCATGAAACCGGTTCCCGTACCGGTGGTCCAGGTGCTGCCACCATTGGTGCTGTATTGCCAGGCAGCACCCGTTTCCAGGCCGGTGACGTTGACCTGGCCGTTGCTGGTGATCAAATCGCCAGCACTGCCGCCGGTATCATTCGCCAGGGCCAGCGTGGGGACTACCGCCATCGTGTCCAGCGTGAAGGTCAACACGCTGGAAGCGGCACTGGTATTGCCCGCGACATCTGTTTGATGCACCATTACAGACTTGGAACCATCCCCGATCAGCATGAAACCGGTCCCCGTGCCGGTGGTCCAGGTGCTGCCACCATCGGTGCTGTATTGCCAGGAATCACCCGTTTCCAGACCGGAGACATTGACCTGACCGTTGCAGGTGATCCCGTCACTGGCACTGCTGCCGGTATCGCTCGCCAGGGCCAGCGTGGGAGCCGCTGCCGCCGTGGTATCCACCGTCACGCTTAACGCACTGGAAGCCACACTGACATTACCCGCCGTATCAGTCTGCCTGGCGGTCAGACTGTGCGTCGCTTCGCTCATTCCCGTGACGGCGACGCTCCAGGTACCATCACCGGCGACGGTAGCCGTGCCGACAGAGGTGGCCCCATCGTAGAGGGTGACGAGCGCACCACTCTCTCCCCCGGCACCGGTGACAGTAAAAGCAGTCTTGTTGGTGATATGATCGGTGTGAGAAACGCCGGTATCGTCAACCGGGGCGAGCGCGGGTGTACTGGAACCATTCAGCAATACAGAAACGGTGTTGCTGGAATTATTACCCACCAAAACATCGGCTCTGCCATCGCCATTCACATCGACCACGGCAACCGGTGATGGGCCGGATCCCGTGGCATAATCGATCCTGGTCTGGAAGGTGCCGTCGCCATTACCCGGCAACACCGAAAGGGTGTTACTGCTGGCATTGGTCACCAGAATATCGATTTTGCCGTCCCCATTGACATCGGCCGCCGTGACAGAGACAGGACCTGTGCCCACGCCATAATCGCTATGGGTTTGAAAGGTGCCGTTGCCGTTGCCCAGCAGGACAGAAACGGTGTTGCCAGCCCAATTCGTCGTCAGAATATCCAGCTTGCCGTCCCCATTGACATCCGCCGTCGTGACCGCCACGGTATTTGATCCAGCAGCATAATCGGTCTTGGGCTGAAAAATACCGTCGCCATTGCCCAACAACACCGAAACGGTGTTGCTGCCGGAATTGGCCACCAGCATATCGGTCTTGCCATCCCCATTGACATCGGCCATCGTGACCGACTGCGGGGCTGCTCCCACAGTATAATTGACCCTGGACTGAAAGGTACCGTTGCCATTGCTCAGCAATACCGAAACCGTGTTGTCGGCAAAATTGACCACTGAAATATCAGCCTTGCCGTCCCCATTGAGATCAGTCGATGCGATGGACAATGGCGTGGATCCCACATTGGCAGTGAGCCTGCTCTGCAATGTGCCATCCCCGTTGCCCAGCAACACCGAAACGGTGTTGCTTTCCCGATTGGATACCAGCAGATCGGCTCTGCCATCTCCATTGACATCCGCCATCGCCAGAAATTGTGGGGACGCGCCAACGCTATAATCAACATGGGCTTGAAAGGTGCCGTTGCCATTGCCCAGCAACACCGAAACAATGCCGCTGTTATAATTGGATACCAGCATATCGGCCTGGCCGTCTCCATTGAGGTCGGCCACCGTGACAAAGGTTGCACCAATACTCAAATCAGTACGGGCAAACGAGAGCGGCGGCCATTGCGGGGCCGTGGCATCCAACGTGAGAGTCAACGCACTGGAGTTGGCACTGGTATTACCCGCCAGGTCCGTCTGCTGCACCAGCACCGAATGGAAGCCATCCCCGCTCACCGTGAAACTGGTCCCCGTGCCGGTGGTCCAGGTGCTGCCACTGTCCGTGCTGTACTGCCACATTGCTCCTGTTTCCAATCCGGTGACATTGACCTGGCCGTTGCTGGTGACCCCGTCGCTGGCACTGCTGCCGGTATCGCTTGCCAGGGCCAGCGTGGGGGCCACAGCCGTGGTATCCACCAGATAGCCCGCATGATCGGCCACGGCCCCATGGGTCAAGGTGGCGGCATTGCCTACGGCATCCACCAACGTGCCGCCGTTGAGTGAGAGACTGTTGGCAGCAATGCTGATACCGTTGGCGTCGGTTTGATTCGCTTGAATGGTATAGTGGAAGAGCAACGCGGTGCTGCCACCGCCGGACACATAGTCGGCCTCTACCGTCGTGCCACCGATATCGAGTGCCAGTTGCGGCGTGCCGGTGACAAAGGTGGCCTCGCTCAGGGTAGCGGTGATGCTGACCACATCCCCGGCGTTCAGGGTATTGTTCAGGATGCCGGTGGCCGAGGTAATGGCCACACTGCTGACGGTGGGGGCGATGCCATCGATGGCGATGGCCGTACTGGTCCCCAGGGCGTTGAGCGTGCCGGGTGTGGCCAGTGTCAGGATGGCATTGTTGCCCGCTGCGTCCTGAATAGTGCCACCGTTGAAGGCCAGGGCGTTGGTGGACACATAATCCAGGTGGCTGTTGGTGTCGCCCGCCTGCACGGTGTAGTCAAAAAAGAGGGCCGAACTGCCGCTGCCGCTGACATAATTGATGGTACGGTCCGTCGTGCCAGTCTCCAGAGTGAGCGTTGGCGTCCCGGTAACCGTAACGGCCTCACTAAAATCGATCCGCACATGGACGGTGCTATTCATCCCATAGGCACCATCAGCGGTGGTGGAGGTGACAGAGGAGACGCCGGGTGCCGTGGTATCCAACCCATACGCATGACTCGCCACTGGACCATCATTACCGGCGATATCGGTCACTTTGACTTCGAAGGTGTTACTCCCCGCCAAGGTCTGACCCGCCAGGGACCAGGTGTTCTGGCCCACCGTCGCGGTGGCGGGCGTCCAGGTTGCACCGTTGTTCAACGAGACATAGACCGTTTCACCCGTGGCCAGATTGGCACTCAAAGTTCCACTGATCGTCTGGGCAGCGGTGTTGGTAATCCAATCGCTCGCACTCACGCCCGTGTCGGCGGAGAGTGCCATTATCGCAATGGTGGTAACGGGTGCCGTGGTGTCCAACACGTAGGCCTGGCTGGCGCTTGTGCCATCATTGCCAGCCAAATCGGTCACTTTCACCTGGAGGGTATTGCTGGCCGTCAGGGTTTGCCCCGCCAGCGACCAGGTATTCTGGCCCACCGTATCGGTGGCCGCTGTCCAGGAGGCACCGTTGTCCAGCGATACATACACCGCCTCGCCTGTGGCCAGGTTGGCACTCAAGGTACCACTGATCGTCTGAGCCGCTGTATGGGTGTTGAAATCGGCATTGGTGGTGCCATTGGCCGCCGTATCGGCGGAAAAAGCCATGGTCGCAACGGTGGTCGTTGGGGCTACGGTGTCCAATACATAGGCCTGGCTGCCCGTGGTGGTGCCGTCGTTACCCGCCACATCGGTAACCTTGAACAAAACAGAACTGCTGCCCGCCAGGGTAGCGGTATCCCAGGTAATCGCCGTCCCGGCTGCCTTGGCGGTGATATCCGTCCAGGTGGTGCCGTTGTCTACCGAACCGTATAAAATATCCCCCACCGACAGGGCCGCACTCAGGGTGCCGGTGATGGTCTGCGCCGCTGTATGGGTGAGAAAATCTGTGGCACTGCTCCCACTGTCCGCACTGATATGCACCCCGCTGACCGTCAAGGTCGGCGCGGTGGTGTCCAGCACATAC
>JADFYM010000242.1 GCA_015233035.1 Magnetococcales bacterium | reverse complement strand
GGGAACAACCCTGACCCTCATTTTCCCCAGAGGGGAGGCAGCGACCGGGTTGCCGGGATAGATGCTCTTCTGGGGAGGCGGAGAACCGCCTCCCCAGCCCCCTCCACCCTTTTTTTTCAATCATTGGCAAGGGGGGTCCGGGGGGATTATCCCCCCAAAGACGGCATCCATGCGCGTATAAGCCAGATGGAACACGGCCCGACCAGCCTCTTGTGCCTTGCACTGAAAGCGCGTCGTGACCCAATCGGTCGGCTCCGGGTCGAATGATCCGGGTTCTCCCGGACGAGCAAAGGCCGTATGCGCCTCCAGCACCGCCAACATCCACTGGGCATAGTGGGGCCAATCGGTTGCCAGGCGCAATTGACCCTTGGGTCGCAGGCGCGTGGCGAGCAGATCCAGAAAGGCCGGTTGCACCAAACGGCGTTTGTGATGGGACCGTTTGGGCCATGGATCGGGAAAATGGATCAGCACCTGATCCAGACTGGCGGGCGGGATGGCTTCCTGCAACACCACCTGGACATCCTGGGTCGAAATTCGAATATTGGTGAGGGATTCCTGCTGGATACGCAGCAGCAACCCTGCCACTCCCCCCAGAAACACCTCCACACCGATAAAACGATCTTGCGGATGACGGGCCGCCAGGGTGGCCAGGGTATGGCCGTTGCCAAAACCGATTTCCAGGACCAGACGGGCGGTCGCCGGGTCAGCACCCCATTGCTCCAGCAAGCCGGATCGGTTGGTGGCCTGGGGCAGGGCAAGGGTGGGCAACAGTTCTGCCAGACGCGACGTGGCCTGGGGGCCTGTCTTGCCCTTTTTGCGACCGCGCGGGGCCAAAAAGGGGTGGTCAGGGCTGTTGGCTGGCAGGGCGGCAGAAGAGGGTTCCGGGTCGCAATGGGTCATGGTGAAGCCTCAAGGTTGGGAAGAGAAGACCCGGTATTTCTACCGCATGAACCCGCCTTGAGGCTACCAAAAAAGTGCGACTGGCGTCCAACGGGGCTTTGCCCCGAACCCCACCAGGGGCTTCGCCCCTGGACCCCACCGGGGGGGATAATCCCCCCCGGACCCCCTTGCCATGATTCAGGAAGGGGGGGGCTGGTTCACTCCACCCGCACCTCGATGGCCCTCGGCTTGGCCTCTTCCCGCTTGGGCAGTTGAATGACCAGAACGCCATTCTTGTAAGAGGCCTGAATTTTTTCCGGGTTTGTATTGCCACCCAGTTGAAACGTGCGGCTGAACGTGCCATAGGCCCGCTCGATGCGATGATAGGCATCGCGTTTTTTCTCGTCCTCAAACCGCCGTTCCCCGGAGATGGTCAGTTGATTGTTTTCGACATGGATCTTGATATCCTTCTGCTCCACGCCCGGAATGTCGGCCTGCAAGAAAATCTGCTCGGCATCTTCCCGAATATCCACCCGCAACGGCCACTGACTCATCATGCCCGTGGATTCATCCACATCCCGCTCAAAAAGCCGGTTGATCTCATTCTGCAACGTCCGTACACTCCGAAACGGATCATAGTTGACAAGCATCGCCATGGTAGGTCTCCCAACGCAATAGTGTCTGTTATGGTATCATCTTTCGTCGGTCAAACGACCGCCTTGCCCGAAGAGATAGGCACCGGTTGCGACGCCACAAGGGGCACAGAAAAAAAAGTGCACCCCCCTTGCAACTCTGTTGCCCCATCCCTATCTAATGGGCTGGGAGTATGTTGTTGGGACTCACAGGACAGACCACGACCGTAGGATGGAAACACATTCAGGGAGATGTTATAAAATGATGACCTTGCCCGTTGCCATACATTCTGCCCACGATCCCGTGGTGCGGGAAGAGGATGAGGGCTTCCAGCGATTTGTCCGCCAGGCCATGGAGGCCCCCCTGCTCTCCGCCAGCGAAGAACTGGAACTGGCGACCCGTTTCCGAGCCAACCAGGATCGGGAAGCCGCCCATCGACTGGTCCATTCCTACCTGCGCCTGGTGTTGAAAACCGCCCGGGAATATCGGCACTATCGGGTCAGCCTTCCCGACCTGGTACAGGAAGGGACCGTCGGCTTGATGCACGCCGTCAAGCAGTTTGATCCTCGGCGCGGCAACCGGCTGGCCTCTTATGCCATCTGGTGGATCCGGGCCGCCATGCACGATTTTATCCTGCGTTCCTGGCGCATGGTCAAAATTGCCACCACCCAGATCAAGCGGCAACTGTTTTTCAAGCTGCGCCAGGCCAAGACATCGACCGCCCTGCTCAATCGGCAGGAGGCCGAAGAACTGGCGCGCAAGTTTGGCACCGATGTCGAAACCATCCTGGAAGTGGATACCCGCATGACCGGGAGCGATGAATCGCTCAATCAGCCCCTGCTGGAGGACGGCGGCGAGTGGATTGAACAGATTCCCGATCATCGCCCCAATCAGGAGATGCAGCAGATGTCGGTCGAACGGCAGCAGTGGCTGCAACGGCTGGTGCGCACCGGTTTTGCCACCCTCACCCCCCGTGAGCAGCAGATTGTGACCGCCCGCTATCTGGCCGAGTCGCCCGCCACCTTGGACACCCTGGCCCAGACACTGGCCGTCAGTCGCGAACGGGTGCGCCAGGTGGAACAAAAAGCCCTGGCCAAATTGCGGACCTTTTTCCTGGCCTCCCCGGCGGGACAAGAGTTGCTCTTGCCCGCCTGAAGCTGTCCAATGGGCTGAATTGACTCAAACAGTTTGTGTTGGCAACCGGGGTGGCAGCGTTTCCACCCCGGCTTTTTTTTGCTCCGGTGCGGATGGACGGTTTTCAAACAGGCTCGGAACCGTGTATTCTGCCGCTGTTTTGCTCGATGTTCATCAATCAAACCCGGAAGGAATCCGTATCGTGTCCAGCCCCCCCCCCCCTGGCATCCCCAATCATGGCGACAGTTTGAAGCTCTGCAACAACCGGAATGGCCGGATCTGCGTGCCCTGGAAGAGGTCTATGCCAACCTTTCCCGCTATCCTCCCCTGGTGTTTGCCGGCGAGGTGCGGGATCTGAAGAGCCATTTGGCCGAAGTGACCCGTGGCGAGGCCTTCCTGTTGCAGGGAGGAGACTGCGCCGAATCATTCAGCGATTTTACCGCCAATGCCATTCGCGACAAGCTCAAGGTGTTGCTGCAAATGGCCGTCATTTTGACCCATGGCCTCAACAAACCGGTCATCAAGGTGGGCCGTATTGCGGGCCAGTATGCCAAGCCCCGCTCCAGTCCCATGGAGGTGCAAAATGGCGTTGCCCTGCCCAGCTTTCGCGGCGAGTCGGTCAACGATCCGTTTTTTTCGGAAGATGCACGCACGCCCGATCCCAGACGGTTGGAACGGGCCTATTTTCAGGCGGCCAGTACGGTCAACCTGTTGCGCGCCTTTACCGGTGGCGGTTTTGCCGACCTGCGACAGTTGCACCACTGGAATCAGGATTTTGTCGCGCAGAGTCCCCAGGGCAAACGGTACGCGCTGCTGGCGGATCAGTTGGAAGATGCCTTGCGCTTTATGAAGGCGATTGGCATTGATGGCAATCATCATGGTTCGGTGTTGCGCGAGGTGGAATATTTTACCAGTCACGAGGCCTTGATTCTGGAATATGAGAGTGCCTTGACCCGCTGTGATTCGCTCACGGGGGATTATTATGACTGTTCGGCGCACATGCTGTGGATTGGCGAACGCACCCGCCAACTGGACGGTGCCCATGTGGAATTTTTGCGTGGGGTCAAAAATCCGGTTGGCGTCAAGATTGGCCCCACGGTAACGGCCGATGCCATTCTGGGTCTGTGTGACCGGCTCAATCCAGACAACGAGCCGGGCCGACTGACGTTGATCAGCCGTTTCGGGCACGGTCGGATTGAGCAGGCACTCCCGCCGTTGCTGCGGGCCATGGCACCGGAGGGGCGGGCCATCGCCTGGGTATGCGATCCCATGCACGGCAACACCTATGAGGTGCCCGGCAAGATCAAAACCCGTTCCATGGATCACATCCTGTCAGAACTCAAGAGCTTTTTCACCATCCACCAGGCAGAGGGTACCGTGCCGGGTGGGGTGCATTTTGAGCTGACCGGTGACAATGTGACCGAATGTGTGGGTGGTTCGCACGAAATACGCGAGGAGCATTTGACCGAGCGTTACGAAACCACCTGTGACCCCAGACTCAATGTAGCGCAGAGTTTGGACGTCGCTTTCCTTGTGGCCGAGATTCTGCGTGGCTCGGCTTGAGCGGCCACGACCGACTCACATGGATGCTCAGACGTTTGCCGCCCTTGGGAAACAGAACCGGAGAATAAATGGCGGGGTAAATCATTCAAGCACCTGCTCTTTCCGACCGCTGGTCGGTGAAGGAGTGGCCGAATGCCACCGAAAAACCGGGGTTGAGACGGGACCAGCGGTTGCGCACATGCAAGGGCGGTGTGCGCAGCCCTTTGGGTGTGGCACAGACGGCAATCCGGTCCAGCAGACCGTTGCCATGACGGCGGGGTTGAGAAACCTGTAGTTCTTCCATAATGATCAATCCTCTCGACAGGGAATGCGAAGACGGTTTGTTGCGCATCAAGCAGAAAAAAATAGGCGGAAACAGGGTGCCCCGGTTATTGGGCCCATTTCCCTCGGTAATGAGCTTTACTATTGCAAGTGGCTTGCCAATTATCGTACATGACGAATGCGTTGCGGGGAGTGGTTGGCGTCCAGGGATTGGCAGCCAAAAAAGGGTGGAGGGGGCTGGGGAGGCGGTTCTCCGCCTCCCCAGAAGAGCATCTATCCCGGCAACCCGGTCGCTGCCTCCCCTCTGGGTAAAATGACGGTCAGGGTTGTTCCCTCTGCCGCCGAACTGTGCAGATGAATACTGCCGCGCTGGGTTTCCGCCATCAGGCGGGCGGAATAGGTGCCCAGCCCCGTGCCCCCTTTTTTGCCATGCGTGCAGTATTTATCAAAAAAACAATCCCTCATCTCTGCCGGTACCGCACCCTGATTGTGAATGGCAATGCTGGCATACCTCTCGCTTTGCAAGGAAACCACCACCGGTTGACCCTCGGGGGAGGCCTCCACCGCATTCTTGAATAAATTGGCCAGCATGGTATAACACAAGGTGTCGTCACCATGAACCATGAAAGGTGTTCCTTCCCGGGCCGGGTGACCATTGACCAGGAGGTGAATGGTGCTCTTTTTCGTTTCCACCAATGTCTGGTGATCCGCCAGGATGCGCCGCAGGATCGGCAACAGGTCGATTGGTTGCAGAAAGGCCGTATAGTGCCCCTGTTCCATCTTGATCAGATTCAAGGAAAGATTGACCATTTCCCGCAGTTGGCGGGCCGCGTCCAGGATCATTTGATGAAAATCGTGCAGATCCGTCCCGGACAGTGTCTTGTTGCGCAACAGCATGGTCGCACAGCCGATGATGCCGTCGATGGGCGATTTCATGTCGTGGCGGGTAATGGCTTCCACATCCTTGCGCAGCCGGTCCATGTCGCGCAGGGCGACATAGTGTTGCTCCAGGCGCAAATAGGCATCCCGCAAAGCCATATGGGTGGCCACCCTGGCCAGGACGATGGAAATACTGAAGGGCTTGGTGATATAATCCACCGAACCCAGCTCGAAACCTTTCTCTTCGTCCTCAACCGCCATTTTGGCGGTCAAAAAAATAACCGGGATGCCCGCCGTGTCCGGGTTCGCCTTCAATCGCCGGCACACTTCATAGCCATCCATCTCCGGCATCGTGACGTCCAGCAGGATGAGCACGGGGCGTTCCCGTTCCGCCAATGCCAACGCTTGTGGTCCATTGGCCGCTTCCAGAATGGTTTCGGGACCGAAAACCCGTCCCAGTTGTCGTACCAATGGGCGACGGATATCCTGCTCATTGTCATCGACAACCAGGATTTTGGACGTGCTGCCTGGTTGGGTGGGGTGAAAATCACAATACGGACAAGACACGATACGTCTCCACGCGGGCACATCATGAGAGTGGACAAAAAGCGGGCATTGAGTAGAAAAAGCCCCCGATGGCCGAAAGAGTGGTCAAGATCCTGCGCATGAGCGAAAAGGTGAGTTTAAACCATTCCCGTTGAGAGTGCAAATATCATCGCTTGGTCATTCCGCCACAGCGTCTCCACCCGGTGCCTGGACAGGCGATGCGCAAGGCCGAAATTTACAGACTTGATCATCGTTTCGTCCACGAACTCTCCTGGATGCCCGCCTTCGCGGGCATGACGGGAATGGGTATGACACGAAATGCACTCGTCATTCCCGCGAAGGCGGGAATCCAGGGTTCTGACTGGAATGGCCGAAACAATGATCAAGGCCGAAATTTACTGTCATTTTTAATGAACAATTTTCGTGCATTATGTCGAGGTTTGTGGTATGATTAGACTCACATCGTTACCCACATCTCTGCGCACCGCCTGGAACAGAGATCCGCATGAGTTCGTCCGGCTTCCGAGCCTCGCTGGGGTGACCCGATAGAGACGGCGACCAAGTCTGGATTGTGATAACAGTCAG
>JADFYM010000241.1 GCA_015233035.1 Magnetococcales bacterium | reverse complement strand
CTCAAATAGAGCACCAAAAGCGGCCATACTACCCTGAAGATGCCGCAGCGTAAACACGCGAACGACGGTTCCAGGGAATCCTATCCAAAAACCGGTCAACAGCCAAGGCCCGATTTGGACACCCCACTTTAGGATTCGTCATCGGTTTTATGGTGTATTTATACCTAAAAACAGGCAAAGGCATTGCTTCCGAAGGAGAAACCAAAGATCTTGATCTGTACAGCTCATGCCTGACAGCATTCATTGTCGGACTGTGCGTCTACACGGCCTTCAGACTTCTCAAGAGATCAAAAAATCAATTGACCTGTTTTATCAGCAGTATTATAAGTGCTACTGCACTGATTAATGGTGTCCAGAAACTGCGCAAGGAGTCGGAAGATATGCAGAAACGCCATGAGGAGCTTAAGCTCACGGTTGGCCAGTTAAACACGAAGATAGAAGGGCTTGCAAAACCGGTTTGTCAAGGGGTTCATTGCGTCGCCCTGCATTGCCCTGCTTGCGGAACGAGACATCCAGGTAATGAGCAAAGTCAAGGCCAGTGATGCGATAAAAACAGACCATTGAAGAGATTCAAGGTGTTTTTCCCCAGAGATGCCAAGACTGGTGAAAACCCCGCATCTGGTCGTCAACACCCAGGCGGTTGGTCGTCTCGACCAACCCGCCACACCACCAACCGCGTCACCCACTTCTGCACATCCATCTCATGCCGGACCCCCACCACCAACCCTCGAAAGCTCCGGCCATAGCCCGCATCCTGCACTTCGACCAACTGTCCCGGCTCCAAGCCGGGCCGACAGACAATGGTCATCTCCATTCTCTGCAACCCCTCCCCCAGGTCCAGTTCCGTCCGGGCCCGGCAGGTCAACAGATTGCTATTGGACAACAGCGATGCCACCACCTCCCGCACGGGATGGTTGGCATCTCCCCGCTGCATAAACACCTCCAACAAACCACCCCCCGCCCCCCACCCCACTGCCGTCACCAGCAGGGGAAAATCGGTCTGCCCGGCCAGTTGGGACGGAATGGGCAGGGCATAATCCATCGCCGCCACCATATAGGTGATCCGCGCCACCGCCGTGCCGGCTGCCATCGCCACCAGCGTCACCCCATCCGCCTGCACCATCAGTTCACCCAGATCCGTGCCCAACCATAACACCTCCACCAGACTGGTGGCAGGCTAGGTCAACCGCGCCTGATTGCTGGCCATAAACGATATATCTTCCGTATTCTGCCATTGGACCGGGACGGGCGGCATGATCGCCCCCGCCGAAGCGGTCACGACCACCTCGGCATCCGTCTCCTCCGGCGTCAGCAGCAGATGGACCGTCTCGCCGGGGGCAAACCGGCTCTTGCCCTGGTTCGGCCCCTCCGGGCGCGGGTCGGGCTGGAGGGTCGCCTGGCCCTGGGCAACCGAGCCGTTGCGCACCCATACCTGATCCACCCGCGCCTGGATCTGCTGTGCCTCTTGCACAGTCAAAATATCTTCATCTGTCAGGCAATGGTCCGGGAGGAGCGTCGGCCATGCGGGCACCGGACGCGGAAAGCGGGGGCACACCTGCAACTGACCATCCGGGCAAGTCTGCACCAGCCCACCCGCCGCCTCGGCAATTTCCTGCACGACCTGCATGGGCGAGCGATTTGTTGCCACCAACCGCCCCCCCGGCACAGGCCAATCGGGCAGCAGCCACACCACCGACTCCCCCAGCAACTCTTCCACCAGCGACCTGGCCCCCTGGGCATCGGTCCATCTCTGGCTGATCAACGCCGCACGGGGTGCCGCATGGCGGGCCGTCGGGCTGACGGCGGCAAGAATGCGCACCACCGATCCATCCCCGGCACGCTGCAACCGTTTGCCATCCACCTGCAACAGGAATGACGCTTCCCCCACTTGCAACATAAAAAAATCACCCAGGCGCAGGGCGACAAAATCGGCCAACTCGGCCAACTGCAACTCGGCAGACCAGAAGGGCGGCGGAACGGTGCCCTCGGCTTCCAGGCAACCAATCGTGACCGCCACGAGAGACAGGGGTCGCCAGACCTCCCGCCAGACGCCGCTGGCCACCGGACTGGGACCGGCCCATTGAATCACCGGAACCGGTGGAAAGAGCGAACGGGGCGTGGTCAAATTCCAATGGCTGACACAGCGACGGGCCACCGGATTGCGTGCGAGCAAACTGAAGCGTTGTGGCCGCTGGCACTCCACCGTCCAACTGGCCGCCATGGGCTGCTGCTGCGCGACCCGCACCACCGCATGGAGCGACCAGGGGTGGCGGCTGCCTTGCCGGCAGATCTCCCAGAGCGGTTGCCGGGACATGCGACTGAGCCATTCGGTCCAATGCTGGCTCCGCGCAACCGTCAGCAACAGGTGGCAGGATTGCCCCCTGGCCGCCGCCACCCAAACACCAAACCCTTGCGTCAAGGCCGCGTTGATCTCCCATTGAATGGCCCAGAACGGCTGCCCGGCCTTTGCCAGGCGCACCGCATAGGGGGTGGTGCAGGCAGTCTGGACCCAGATGCCGATACGGTACGCCTGGGCATCCCCGGACGCCAAGCGGAGGGCAAAGGGTTGGCGACATTGCGCCGAGACCACAAGCGGAGGCGGTGGCGGCGGCACAAACAGCTTTTCCACCCCGCCGGTCCAACCGCCCACCCCCGTCCAACTGGCGGCGGCGGTCCAATCGGTGCCATTGTCGGAATACTGCAAGGCAAAGGCCTGGGGCGATTGCAGGTTGGAGCGGGGCAGCAGACGCAGTTCCGCCACATCCACCGCCACCCCCGCGCCCCAGTCATATTGCAACCAACTCGCCACCGCAGGCCCGCCGTTGACCCAGTAGGTACTCGGATTGTCGTCAAACAGGCGGTAGGCGGTCGAGGTATTGTGCGAGGCGGAGGCCGTGCCGCCGGTGCACTGGTCGGCTCCCCCGACCACACCCCGCATCTCCACTTCATAGAACGAAATGAGCATATCGCTGCCCGAGGTGGAGGCGGTGATGTATACCCGCCAATAACGATGCAGGGCCATTTTCAGTTCCTCTGTTCGGGGAGGGGTTGCACCACAAACTGTTCAAAGTAGGTGGATGGACTTTGGCTCAGGGTGGCAATCTGCCCCGTGAAATACTGTTCCCCCTCGCCGGTGGCATAGGCAAAGGAGGTTCGATCCCACTGAAACCGGCAACGCCGGACAAAGGTTGGCCCGGCCAGGTTCGCCGCCTGTTCGCCCAGGGCAAAGTCGGCCTGCACGGGGGGCACACTCGAACCACAAAAAGGAATGGTGGTGTGGTAGCCAAAATTGGTAGAAAGTTCAATGGCGGTCCCCGACCACTGACCGGGACAGGGCCCCAGGGCGATCAACAACGCGACATCGGTATACATCTGAAAAATGCGTTGCCCCGGATCGCTGGGCGGGGTGGCGGGTGGGGGGGCGTTGGGGGTTTGCCGGGGAATCACCAACTCCCCCTGGCTGCACACCTGATCGATCTGCAACAACCCCTCCCAGGCGGTCAGGGTGGTGTTGGGCCGCCAGGCAATCCCCAGTCGGGGCAGCACAAACCAACCCAGGGCATTGCCATCACGAATCTGTTCGGTGGCCTGATAGGGCACACTGCTGCAAACGGTGGTAGCCAGGTCGGCCGTCACCGCATCGGGATAAGATGTTGCGGTCGTCACCGACCAGAAGGGGATCGTCACCGCCCAGGTTCCTGGCGGGAGCGGTTCGCCCACAGCCCCCGCCTGATAGCCACGGGGAAAGACCGTTTGCAGGGTACGCTCGCCTTCGGTGACCAGCACACAAGAGCGGCTTGGCCCATCACGGCCCAGGAGGGTCAGTCCCACCGCCGGATCCAGGGTGATGGTATAATAGTCATCCTGCCAGACAAAGGCCGTCACCAGACCGGGCAGAGCCGCCTCATAAGCCAGGTTCGGCTCCCCCGGCGGGCTCTCTTGCAGGGTGGCCTGGCCTGTAAACAGGCAGAGGGCATCCTGGCCCACCGGGTACAGACGGATGGCCAGCCCCTCGGTGCTGGCGGGCGTATAGAGCAGACCGTCGTCGCGTTGAATACGCAACCGCCAGGTCCAACCGGGAAAAGAGAGGTCGGTGATCTGGAGAAACGGGTCGAGGAGAATGGCATGGTCTGACATGGTGGCCTCACGCGGGGGTACCGGGATTCTGGAAACGCAGGTTCAGGGTCGCACTCTGCCCGCTCGCGGCGGCATCGGCACAGACCCCGCCATTGACCGGCTTGAGCTCAAAGGCGATGGCCACCGTGCGGAGTATATCCACATAGGTATTGGGATCATTGTGGCTGTAGATGCGTTCAGCCTTGGTTTCGCGTTTGCTTTCCACATACTGGTAACTCTCCGGCCCGTTGCTGTCCGCACAGGTCTGGTCCGCCTCGGTGTCCCGAAACAGCAGGCGGGCAGAGGAGCAGGCGGGCCAAAAACTGCGAGGAAAGGTCACCTGGGTCGCCTGCTGACGACTGATGGCCATGACGCGCACCGGCGGAATGGTGGCATCGTGAATATTGCCCGCCAGCCAGGCCAGCTTGACGGCCTGAAATTCTGCGGCGGACATCGCGCTTTCGCCGGTGTCATACTCGATTTCGTAGAGCAGATAACCGGGCTGATAGGCCACCACCAGGGCACCGGTCACGGGTTGGGCGTGATAAAACGCGCCCGATTCGGGCAGATAGACCGGCTGGGTTGTCTCCTGGCCGTTATTGTCAAAAAAACGGGTGCTTTCCAGGATGGTCACGGCGGGTTGGTCGTAAAAAAACCGCAAGGACTGGGTTTGCGTCTGCACCCAGGTCACGGTTTCGATCCGCGTCTCGCCCATGCGCCCCAGGCGGCGATATCCCCCACCGCCCACCACCAGACGGACCTCATTGTCCGAGCGACTGGAACAGTAAAGCCGGATACGACGGAGCCCCCATGCTTTCAGGCGCAAGGCCAACGGCAAGTAGGCTTCATAGATGCCGGGTTGCTGGCTCCAGGCATCGATCTGTAGCGGATAGACCTGCACGGGGAGGCTGCCTGGAGCATGGTCGGCGACCAGGACAAACGGTTCCGCCTGCTGGTCGCTGCGGACGGCCACCTGGCAATGGGCGATGGGCGCATTCACGCACTTTCTCCGGTGATGGCCACGACCACCTTGTTGCCGGAAAAGCTGTTGGCTCCGGCGGGAACGGTCCGTTTTTCCCAGATGGCGACGGCGGCGGGATGGGTGGTGAAGGAGATGGTATCGGTCGCCGCCCAGGTGCCGCCCCACGGTGGCGAACCATTGGCCAGGGTAAAATAGGGCTTGCTGAACGCGGGATTGTTGGGGGCAAAGGCACTGCCAATCGAACCGGTGCCAACCAGTCCCAGGGTGTTGCCCTGACAGTTGAATTGGGTGGCATTGGTAAAGGTGATGGTCCAGTTTTGTTCCACGCTGCCGATATGATCCACGGCCACGGGGGAGGTGACTTGGTTGTAGGTACCGGCCGCGCTGGAAATGCTCCAACCGCTGACGGAAGCCTCCACATCGCTCACCTCGATCACCGAGGCCACTTTGCCGTTGGTCGCCAGATAGGCATTGGCCAAGGTGACGCCGGAGGCCAGGGTCAGGGTGGCCTGATTGCCACTCCAGGAGACGGCGGCACTGCTGGCCAGACGGACAAATTCGGTATTGCCGCTGGTGTCGTCCACGCTGGTTTGGTCGGAAACGCGCAGCAGGTCACCGTTGCGAAAAATTTCATGGCCGCCCAGGCCATTGCCATTTTCCACCGTGACCACCAGCGTGGCATCGCCGGCATTGGCATTCACATGCAAGTTGGCGGCCCCGTAAAAACGGGTGTAGCCCACCACCTGGGTCTGGGTATCCGTTTGGGTGCCCAGCAGGAGGACAATGCTGTCATCGCCTGGCGTGTTGGTTTCCACAAAAATTTGCGGATTGAGCAAGGCCAGGTCATCATCATTGGCCACCTTGATAAAGGTCTTGCGATATTTGACGGAACCGGTCGCCCGTTCCGCCTGGGAAACATCCGGCCAGACATTGTTTTTGACCCCGTCCTGACACTCGTTGGTACTGAGTGTCCCGCCGTTGCCAGAGGTATCGTTCACCACGGCCGATTTGTACCATTTGATTTCGTTTGCTTGGATGGACATCTTTTGTGCTCCCTGTTTGTCTTATGAGTTGCTTTGCATGATCAAAAAAAAAGGGTGGGGGGGTCTGGGTGGGGCGGTTCTCCGCCCCCCCAGAAGAGGCATCCCATGACCCGTCTGATAAAATCTGTCGCCCCGGTCGTTTTTCCGGGGCTTCGCCCCGGACCCCACCAGGGGCTTCGCCCCTGGACCCCACCGGGGGGGATAATCCCCCCCGGCCCCCCTTAAACCGCACCCAGCATGGGATGCGTAGTTTTTCAAACGTCATTCCCGCGCAGGCGGGAATCCAGGTGGTACCTGCGAGATCTGGATCCCCGCCTACGCGGGGATGACGGAGACTGCGAAACCTGG
>JADFYM010000240.1 GCA_015233035.1 Magnetococcales bacterium | reverse complement strand
GCAGAAAAAGAGAGATCGCAGACTCAAGACCTTGTCCCATGGCCAGCCCTCCGAGAAAAATTAACGTGAGCAGGCAGCGTATCATGTCCTTGTGGACGGGTCACTGATTTTCACTTCTGTCCACTATGCCGATGCCCACTATAATCTGGGCCGCCTCCTGCAAGGCCTGCAACGCTTCGAGGCAGCCGAGGCGGCCTACCGGCATGTTTTGCGCGCCAGGCCGGATTGTGTCGAGGCCTGCTATAATATGGGCGTACTCTGGCAGGAACAGCATCGCTTCCAGGAAGCCGAGGCGGCCTACCGGCAGACCATCCGCATCCAGCCCCGGTATGCCGATGCCCACTACAATCTGGGCATTCTGCTGGAAACCACTGGCCAATTGGACGAGGCGGAAGCGTGCTACCGTCAGGCCCTGGCCAGCAAACCGGATTATTTTGCTGCACACAGCGGCCTGCTGTTTGTCCAGAATTATCGATACGATAGCCATAGGGCAGCATCGTTTGCGGAGGCCATGGAATATGGCGAGCGGGTGGCTGCCCAGGCCAGGATGTTCCGCCATAAACCCAACCGTGCCGCCCTCCCTCGCCGCTTGCGGATTGGACTGGTTTCTGGCGATTTACGCCATCATCCGGTCGGGTTTTTTCTCGAAGGGGTACTGGCCAGCCTGCGCACAGCGGATGTTGCACTGTTTGCCTATGACACATCTGCCCTGGTCGACTTTTTTACCGACCGGCTCAAGGGCTTCCTGCACCACTGGCGTACTGTGACGACCCTGACCGATGCCGAGTTGGCCCGGTTGATACAGGCCGATGCCATCGATATTTTGTTGGATGTCTCGGGTCACACCGCGCACAACCGCCTGCCCGTGTTTGCCTGGAAACCCGCCCCCATTCAAGTCGCCTGGCTTGGCTATTGTGCCACCACCGGGGTGGCGGCCATGGATTATATTCTGGGCGACGCCATCAATCTGCCCGACCGTGAGAAAGGCCATTTTCTGGAAAAAACATGGCGTTTGCCTGACTGTTATTTCTGCTTTACCCCGCCTGATTTTGCCATTGCTGTGGCCGCCTTGCCTGCTGACACCCAGCCGTTTGTCACATTTGGCTGTTTCAACAATGCCACCAAAATCACCCCTGCCGTGCTCGATTGCTGGGCGAACATCCTGCTGGCCGTGCCGGAGAGTCGCCTGTTTCTCAAAAATCACCTGCTCAGGGATCCCCTCCAGCAGCAAAAGATTGCGCAACAATTTCAGCAGGCCCGGATTGCCCCGGAGCGGTTGATACTGGAAGGGCCGCAGACGCGGGAAGCGTATCTGGCCGCCTACAATCGGGTGGATATCGCCCTGGATCCGTTTCCCTTTCCTGGCGGAACCACCAGCATTGAGGGATTATGGATGGGGGTACCCGTCCTGACCAGAAAGGGCAACCGTTTTCTTGCCCATCAGGGTGAGACGATACTGGTCCATGCCGGTTTGTCCGAGTGGATTGCCCAGGATACGGCGGATTATGTGGCCAAGGCCATTGCCTTTGCCAATGATCGGCCCAGACTGTCCGCCTTGCGGGCCGGATTACGCCAGCAGGTTTTGCAGTCGCCGCTGTTTGATGCCCCACGTTTTGCCAACAATCTGCTGGAGGCCTGGCGAGAGATGTGGCGGATTTGGTGCCAGTCCGGGTGATCGCGGGGCATCCTCCGGGCGGCGGGAGGAATGGTCGCGCCTATCGACGCCGATGCCGCCACTCCCAGGGCGGTTCTGGATCCGGATCGGACCATAACCCGATCCGTGCCTGACGCGCTGTCGCCTCCATCGCCTCCAGGGTATGGTCATTGGAATAGGCGTAATACCACCAGGCCAACCCCTGACGCAGCAACAGATGGCTCAGATTGGTCCCGTTGGGCAAAATCACATAGGCTACCAATCGCCCATAGCGGTCTCTCTCCTTGCCCTGCACCGTGACCTGTTGGCGCAATACCTGATTGCGCACGAAAACCGTGGCCTCTCGGCCCCACGGTTGATCGTGCTCCGGCGCGTCCACCCCCTGCAAGCGAATTTTGACCTCCTCGCCGTTCCGCTCCACCCGCAAGGTGTCCCCATCCACCACCCGCACCACCCGGCCTGACCACTGGCGGTCTGGCTCATCCATCCAGGCGACGGCCGGTCCCACCCACACCAGCAGCAGCACGATCACCATCCCACAGCAACAGACAAAACGAACCCCTTTCTGGAACGGTGTGACAATCGCATTTTTTTTGGTAGACTCACCCATTCGATTTGCCGATCTCCTCCTTCTTGAAATGGAACGACATGGCCATCCTGCCCATTTTGACCGCCCCGGACAAACGCCTCAAGCAAAAATCGTTACCGGTTGCGGATGTAGACTTGACTATCCGGCAATTGATGGATGACATGCTGGAGACCATGTATGCTGCCCCCGGCGTTGGTCTGGCCGCCCCCCAGGTAGGTATACTGAAACAGGTCATCGTGGTGGACATCGGCAGCGAACAAGACAAACAGATACACACGCCGCTTCTGCTGGCCAACCCGGAGATTATTCGCACGGAGGGGGAACTGCTCTGGAAAGAGGGGTGCCTTTCCGTACCCGACCAGGTCGCCGAAGTGCTGCGCGCCGCCGTCATCGAAATCCGCGCCCTGGACCACAATAATCGCAAGATACACCTGGAGGCCACGGAATTGCTGGCGGTCTGTCTGCAACATGAGATCGATCATCTCCAGGGCACCCTCTTCATTGACCATCTCTCCCGACTCAAGCGGGCGATTATTTTGCAAAAACTCAAGAAGGCCAAAGAAGCCAAGGAGCAGGAATAATGTCTACCGACCCTTGGCGCGTGGTGTTCATGGGCACACCCGAGTTTGCCGTTCCCTGTCTGGAACGCCTGCTGGCCGGTACCGATCCGGTGGTGGGTGTCTTCACCCAACCGGACAAACCGGTGGGACGCGGGCTGAAACAGACCGCCTCACCGGTCAAACAGGTGGCGATGCAGCGGGGTATTCCGGTCTTTCAACCGCTCCGTTTGCGGGAGGCCGAGGCCGTGACGGCCTTGCGTCTGCTGCAACCCGATCTGATCGTCGTGGTCGCCTACGGCCAGATTTTATCGCCCGAGGTCTTGGCCATGCCTGCCCAGGGTTGCCTGAATATCCATGCCTCGCTCCTGCCCCGGTGGCGCGGGGCGGCACCGATCCAACGGGCTCTGTTGGCTGGTGATACGCTATCCGGCGTCACCCTCATGCAGATGGAGGCGGGACTGGATACCGGTCCCCTCCTCAACCAACGCCACCTGCCGCTGACCCCGGACCAGACAGGGGGCGAACTCCATGATCAATTGGCCCAGGAGGGTGCCACGTTGTTGCAGGAGAGTCTGCCGCTGCTCCAGGCGGGCACCTTGCGCGCCACGCCCCAGGCCGCAGAGGGGGTGACCTATGCGGCCAAAATCACCGCACGGGATGAACGGATCGACTGGCAGCAACCCGCCCAGCAGATCAGACGGCAGATCCTGGCCCTCAACCCCTGGCCAGCGGCCCATACGTTGCTGGACGGCAAGCCGTTCAAAATTTTCCGCTGTCGGTTGGGCACCGGTACAGGCCAGGCGGGCACCCTGATCGCCCGGCAGGCGGATGGTCTGGAGGTGGCCTGTGGCCAAGACAGTCTGGTGTTGACGGAAGTGCAGCCAGCAGGCAAACGCCGCATGGCGGCGGCGGATTGGTTGCGTGGCCAGGCGATTTTGCCGGAGGGATTTTAAACCGCGCCCATTTTGGGACATACCGTGCGCTGTTTGGCGCGTTGTCCGGCGCGTTGGTGTCTGCCTGCCACCCTGCCCACGTGCAACAGCGCGGAACCCGGTTCAGGATCACCCCGACGTTTCAAAATCAGTTTGAAACTATTCTGTTCACTGTGGATAAAACTGGTGGTTTGCAACACACGAATGAATCAACCGAGTCATTCGGCAAGAGTTTATTATAATTATTCTCTATTAAAATCAAGCACTTACTCTTGCAGTTTTCACGGTTCTCATCTGGCTCGATAGTTGCTCCGTGCTTATCAAGGTGGTAAGCATTTGGGTTTGCTACTCGATTCAATTCGGCAAACCTCCGCCTTTGACGGAGGAGTCCGGCCTTATGGAGGAACACGTTATGATAAATAGCAAAAAATATTCCAGGATGTTAATACTGGCAGCCCTGTTCGCCAGTTCTGTGGGTGTGATGGCAAGTGCTGTCGCTGGCGGAGGTCAGGCACCCGTAAACCTGGGCCAGGCTGGCACTTTCGCGATTCTGAGCAAAGCCGGGATCACCGACGTTTTTCGATCCGCTGTGACCGGGGATGTTGGAACAAGCCCCGTCTCCGGTGCCTCTCTCCTTCTCACCTGCGATGAAATAAATGGGAAGGTGTACACCGTCTCTGCGGATGGTCCTTTACCCTGTACGATGAGTAACCCCAGCCTGCTGACCTCGGCTGTGAACGACATGGAAGCTGCTTACACGGACGCTGCGGGACGAACGGCACCAACGGCCACCGAACTGGGTGGCGGAGAGCTTAGCGGAAACCTCGCTCCTGGCATCTACAAATGGAGTTCGCCCGTTGTGCTGTCCACCGATCTCACGCTCACAGGTGGCCCGAACGATGTCTGGATCTTCCAGATGTCGCAAACCTTTAACACGGCCGTCTCTTCCAGCATAAAACTGGCTGGCGGTGCCCAGGCCAAAAACGTCTTCTTTGCGGTCGCTGGCGCGACGACTCTTGGGGCTTCTTCACACTTTGAGGGCATCATCCTCGATCAAACCATGATCGCCGTGAACACTTACGCAACGGTCACCGGCAGACTGTTTGCCCAAACCGAGGTCACTCTTCAGATGAGCACGATTACCGCGCCCAGGTAAAGACGCCTGTCTCTGGGGCCACGTCGGGCAACCACCCGACGTGGCCTTTCCCCACATGCCAGGCCGCCGCAACCAGACGGGCGATACTCTACTGGTTCAACCGACCTGATTTGACGGGTAAAGTTTTATGGGGTCCAGGGGAGATTATACTGCGCACGGTCACAATTGACGAGTATCGTCATTCCCGCGCAGGCGGGAATCCAGGAGTGGGTATTGGGGCGTTTTGGTCGAATATTTTCATCGTCATTCCCGCGCAGGCGGGAATCCAGGGGGTCCAACAGACCCAGTGGATTCCCGCTTTCGCGGGAATGACGGAACAGGAAGTGTCGTTTATGACCGCGTGCAGTATATCTCCCCTGGCGGGGTGCAGGGGCAGAGCCCCTGCAAGGAGTGTACCCCTTCCGGGGCTTCGCCCCGAACCCCACCAGGGCTCTGCCCTGGACCGGCCAGGGGGATGATCCCCCTGGACCCACAACCATTTTTCAGAACCCAGCAAATCAGCTCGGTTGAGCCACTACCGCGAAAAAAGTCTCTCTCACCCCTCTGCCACCGCCGAAAAATCGAGCACGGGACAATCGGGTTGCGGGATATATGCCACATCCGACGGTTCGTTGCCGCCCTCGCTGGCGCGCATGAAGCCCGGCTCTCCGGTGCGTTGTTCGCCCAGAAAACCCATACTGGCCATGCTCAGGGTCTTTTCCCCGGCCACAATGACATGGTCCACCAGCCGAATGCCCATCGGCAAGAACAATCTTTGCAACAACGATGTCAGGTTGATATCACTCTGCGAGGCTTGCAAAACGCCGGATGGATGGTTGTGGGCCAGGATGAGATTGACCGATTTATGGCGCAAAACCGTCTCCACCACCTGCCGGGGATGAATCAGCGCGTCCGTGACCGTGCCGCGACTGATCAAGGCCGGAAAGAGCAATTGACACCGGTTGTCCAGACAGAGGGCATAAAACACCTCCTCCACCCGTCCTGCCATCAGGGGCACCAAAAAACGACTGGTCCGATAGGGATCATTCAACGGGGTTTTCTCTCGGGTGGCACTGTCGTGCAAATAACGGCGGGTCAAGGATGGAATGAGGCTCAAAAAGGCCGCCGCCACCTCGCCCATGCCCGGCACGGAGGCCAAATCCCGAACATCCGCATCCAATACGGCCGACAGACAGCCAAACCGCTGCAACAACAGATGCGCGATCCGGTTGGTGTCCTGCCTGGGCAACGCATTGAACAGCAGCAACTCCAAAACCTGATGATTCTCAAACCGCTCCAGCCCTTCATTCAGGAAACGTCTGCGCAAACGCTCGCGATGTCCCCGATGCAGGGCAGACGGGTTGTCTGTCTCCTCCATGGCCATAAACCACTCCAATGCGGTCGTGACGACCCATGCGCCACGACATCCAATCCTGTTGGCAAACCGCCAGCCCATATTAAAGCACGTCCATTTTAAAAAGCGAAGTTTTTTGAATGTTTGCAATAAAAACAAATACAAAGACCTGAATCGGTGACTTCAAAGGCAAACACCTCGGCATATGCCTTTGGAACGGCATTTCAACAGCCAGAACCGCATCGAGAGTGGGCCTGAATGCTCGACTCACTATCAAAAGGCTGGTTTTG
>JADFYM010000023.1 GCA_015233035.1 Magnetococcales bacterium | reverse complement strand
AGGGTACGCATCAGAGTCCCCGCCCGGACCAATTACCATGTTGCGAGGTCTGATAAAATTCGAGCTGCTCCTGGAAGGCTGGAAACTCGCATCCAAAAAGATGTGTGCATAGGGTAGGGACCCCACCAGGGGGATAATCCCCCTGGACCCCTATAACTGCACAATATGCTTCGGATTTTTTATCAGCATAGAGATGTGTGCATAGGGTAGGGACCCCACCAGGGGAATGATCCCCCTGGACCCGCAGTAATGCATATATCCCAAAACGGGTGCAGTTTAATCGGACACCTGGGTATCGGAGCCCCCCCTATGCCAACGTCGCCACAATATGCTTCTTGATCTCATCCGTGTCGGCCGCCAACACCGCACACCGACTGGGACGATCCAACAACCCCAAAAAGGCAGGCGGAACCTCGGGTTCATGGCCAATGGCCTGACAGACCGCCGCGCCAAACTTGGCCGGATGGGCCGTGGCCAGACAGATGGCATCGGGATAAGCCTCCGCCGCCTTGACCCCCACGGCGGTATGCGGATCGAGCACATAGCCGGTGGACTGATAAAAAGAACGCATCTGCTCCAGGGTCTCTTCCTCGCTGACCGCACGGGCCACGAACAGCGCGGCCGCCGCCTCGCGCTTGCTCTGCGCGACCACAATCCGCCCCGTCTCTTCCAACTCTGCCATGAGCCGTGTCACCTGCGCCGCCTCTTCATCCAGCAGATAATAGAGATACCGTTCAAAATTGGAGGCGCGCTGAATGTCCATGGAAGGGCTCAAGGTGGGCTGCACCTGGCCGGTGCCATACAGACCCTCCTGGAAAAAACGGGTGAGAATATCGTTGCGGTTGGTGGCCAGGATCAGGCGTTCCACTGGCAGACCCATGCGATAGGCCAGATAACCGGCGAAAATATCACCAAAATTGCCCGTCGGCACGGAAAAGGAGACCCGCCGGTGCGGATTGCCCGCCGAAAGCTGCCCCCAGGCAAAGAAATAATAGACCGTCTGGGCCAGAATGCGGGCCCAGTTGATGGAGTTGATCGCTCCCAACTGGTACTGTTCGCGAAAGGCCAGATCATTGAACAAATTTTTGACAATGCGCTGGCCATCGTCAAAGGAACCCCGAATCGCCACATTGTGGACATTGGCATCCAGCACGGTGGTCATCTGCCGTTCCTGGACGGGAGAGACCCGTTGATGCGGATGGAGGATAAAAATATGAATGCCCGCCCGACCCCGCATGCCGTGGATGGCGGCGGAACCGGTATCCCCGGAGGTGGCCCCCAGTACGGTGAGAAACCCTCCATCC
This sequence comes from Magnetococcales bacterium, assembly GCA_015233035.1. Classification (GTDB taxonomy): domain Bacteria; phylum Pseudomonadota; class Magnetococcia; order Magnetococcales; family Magnetaquicoccaceae; genus Magnetaquicoccus. The sequence continues at coordinate 24,795 of JADFYM010000023.1, read as the reverse complement.
CGGGCGAGAAAATATTCAAACAAATTGCCGAGCAGTTGCAGGGCCACATCCTTGAAGGCCAGCGTGGGACCGTGAAACAGTTCCAGAATGCGCCGTCCCCCCACCTGGACCAGGGGCGTCACCTCTGGCCGGGCAAAACCGGCAAAAGAGCGATGGCACAGGGTGCGCAAATCAGCGGTGGGCAAATCCGCTTCCGAGGCAAACAGGCGAATAATTTCCACCGCCAATTCGGCGAAGGGCAACGTGGCCCATTGGGTCAACCGGGCGGCCTCCACCTGCGGAATGGTCTCCGGCAGCAACAACCCCCCATCGGTCGCCAGCCCCATCATGACCGCCTGCGAAAAAGAGAGGGGGGCCACGCCACCACGAGTGCTGATATAGCGCACGCTCATCGCTCTACTCCTCCCCATCCAGTCCCAACAGGGACATGCCCAAACCAAACTTGCTCCGTTGCGACGGGACCAAAGCATGGCGGTGGATCAACTCAGCGGCAAAGGCCTGGATGGGTGCAAACGGCCCAGCCTTGCGTTCCAGTTCCACCTCGGCGAGGGGATGCACGGCCTCACCCGCCTGAATCTTGCCCCAATCCAGGGCCATTTCCGCCCGACTTTCCCCCCATTGCAACAGCACAACGCGCCGCTGAAAATCGGTCACGAACAATGGCGTCAGGGTGTCGTCGGGTGCGACAATGGCGAGCAGTTGCTCGCGCAACGCGCCAGGCGGCAACTCGCCCCAACGCTGGATCGGCAGGGCCAGCCGTTCTTCCCACTCCTGGCGGCGGGAGAGACCGTCCACCATGCCGCCGGTGCCTTTGAGATTGGCGCGCAACCCCCCGTTCCCCTCCTGGCGCAGACGAAAGGCCAAGCGATGGTGCAACAGACGGCGGTCGGGCGTGTCATAGTAGGTGGCCAAAAAGGTCCGGGCGGGCGTGGCCGGTTGTTCGGCACAGGCCAGCAGGAGCGGATCCGCTGCCACAGCGTCCAGCGTGGCGGAGGAAGGGGCAGTCAATTTAATCTCTTCTTCAATGGCCATGGTTGCGGTCCCATCCTGTTCAGTAGGGGGTTCCGAAGCATACCCCGTCAACACTCTTGTCCCTGGACAACGCAGACCGTTTCATCCACGCGGCGAAATAATACCCCCCCGCCCCATACCCGTCAACAGATTGTTGCTTGAAAGATGCCCCGTTTCCAGGCATAACGGGACACATGGATACGATACCCCCCCTCGAAGAGGCCCACGTTTTGGCCTGGCTGCAACAACACCCGGATTTTTTTGCCAAACATCCGGAGCGGCTTTCTGCGGCCACTCCAGACCCCGGCAAAGTGCTCAGTCTGGAGGCCGGGCAGTTGCAGCATCTGCGCCGCCAGAATGATCAACTGCGGGAAAAACTGGACGCCATCCTGGATCGCCTCGTGCGCAACGAAGAAATTTACCGCGCCTTTCATGCCATCCAGACGCGCATGATCATGGCCACTGCGCCCTGGTCCATCATTGCCCTGGCCACCCAGGAACCGGAACATCTGTTCCACATCCAGCGGGTGACCGTCTCGCTCAGTACCCAGGAACCCGCGCTGGTCGGCCTGTTCCGCAATCCGCCGCCCGAATCCCTGGAAGAACGTCTCTTTATTCTGGAACATCCCCTGCTGGTGCAAACCCTGGGCGAAGGCTGTGCGCCGATCATTCGCGTCGGTCGCGAAGGCAAACATCGACCGCTCTATTTTGGCCAACAAGCCCACACCGTCCGCTCCGAGGTGCTGGTACCGCTGTATGCCCCAGAAGACGAGGCCAACCCGCGTCGTCGTCTCATTGGCTCCCTCAACCTGGGCGGCGAGACCCCCAACCGTTTTCTCCCCAGTGATGCCACCGACCTGTTGCAGGATCTGGCCAATGTCTTCAGTCTCTGTCTGGTGCGCATGGTCCACATTGGTGGAACAGGTATTGCGTAACCGGGGAGTAATGGGACAGGAATGCCTCCCCAGATACCTCCACCCTTTTTTTTTAATCCTGATCAAGGGGGACCGGGGGGGATTATCCCCCCCGGTGGGGTCCAAGGGCAAAGCCCCTGGTGGGGCTGGGGGCAACGCCCCATATGCGCTAACATAACGCAATCGATTGATTTTGTTATGTTCATATTATGGCCCCTGCGGGGCGGTAGAGGGTGGGCAACACCAGCTTCCTGCGGAAATGGGCTTCTGGTGAGTCGCACACTGCGGTAGGGGCTCTGCCCCTGCACCCCGCCAGGGGGGATGATCCCCCCTGGACCCCGCAATAATATTATAAAAACTGCGGACAGACGGCTATGTTAGCGCATATGGGGCAACGCCCCCACAGAGGCATCGCCTACATCCCATCCGCCGGGTTGATCCTGAAGGCCTTGCATCGTTGCGTCCACGAACTCTCCTGGATGCCCGCCTTCGCGGGCATGACGGGAATGGACACAAAATTCGCTCGTCATTCCCGCGCAGGCGGGAATCCAGGGTTCTGACTGGAATGGCCGAAACGAGGATCAAGGCCGTCCTGAACGGCTCACCCCATTGTCCTGTTCTCTCCTACTATTCCCAGACCAAACCCACCATGACCGACTCTTTGCCACCCCCACTCTTGGAACCCTTTCGCCGCAATCTACAGTCGGAACAACGCCTCTCGCCCCGCACGGTTGCCGCCTATATGCATGATTTGGCTATTTTTATGGCATTCTGGCAGCAACACAAAGGGACGGAGTTGACCATAGAGCAGATTGCCGGGATGCGCCCAACCGACATGCGCGCCTTTCTGGCCCAGGCCCATCGGGAAAAATGGGCCCGCGCCACCGTGCAACGACGCATCGCCGCCGTCCGCTCCTGGTTTCGTTTTCTGGAAACCGCCGGACTGATTGACCACAATCCCGCCAAATGGGTGACAACCCCCAAGCTGGGCATCCGTCTGCCCCGCGCCCCCAGCGAAGAGGAGACCACCCGTCTGGTGGAATCACCGCCACCCGTCGTGGCCGAATCGCCCCAACCCGACTGGGTGGCGGCCAGAGATCGGGCCATTCTGGAATTGCTGTATGGATCGGGACTGCGCGTCAGCGAATTGTGCCAAATGAATCGGTTGGACATCAATCTGGCCAATCGGGAGGCACGGGTGCTGGGCAAGGGCGACAAGGAACGCATCGTCCCCGTCGGCAGCCAGTGCGCCACAGCCATCGCCGATTATCTACAGCACCAGGCGCAAATCATGCCCAACCCCCCGGTGGATGGTCCCCTGTTTGTCGGGAGTCGCTCCACCACCGGGGCCGATCGCCTCAACCCGCGTCAGGTCCAACGACTGCTGCAACAGCGGCGGCGATGGCTCGCTCTGCCCGAAAAGACCACTCCGCACGCCCTCCGGCACGCCTTCGCCACCCATCTGTTACAGGCGGGAGCCGATTTGCGTTCCATCCAGGAAATGCTGGGGCACGCCTCGCTCTCCACCACCCAACGCTATACCCATCTGGATCGGGCCCGTTTGGTGCGGGTGTATGATGCCGCCCACCCCAGGGCAAAAAAAGGGCTGGGAGATCGTGACGATCCCCCAGCCCCGACTTTGGTTTAAGACGGTCACGGCGCAGGGTGCGGTATGGCGGGTTGGACACTCACCGGGGACTTGCCCATGTTTTGCTCAAAAGCAGCACTGGAGATCACAATGGGCTGCGTGGGGGGAAAGTAGCGCAAGGCGGTAAAGAGCATCCCCAGCGCGGTCACCAGCATCAGACCCACCCGAATGGTCATCCGATATTCCAGTTCCCGAATGTCCCGCTTCAGTTCGACCCGATTTGCCTCGATATCCCGCTTCAGTTCCAGGACATGCAGATCCATTCTGGTCACATCGGCCTTGGTGGCGAGTTGTCCTTCCAGATCCTTCAGGTCACGTCTGGCCGCCAGATCCTCAAACTGGGCAATCTGGGTCTCTTTGATGGCCTCGGAGATGGCCGCAGCCTGGCCCTCCGGGATGCCAGCCTCCCGAAGACGACTGATAAATTTGAACGTGTCAAAGGTGATCGCATGCATGGACGGGTTCCTTGTGGATACCTGGATGGCGTAAGACTATCAGGATTGCCACCCAAATACCAACCAAAATAGCAGCCCATCCGCTCAATTCGGGGCCACATCCGACCTTTCATGGACGCTACAGTCTGCTGCGCAGCCCCCCAGACGCAGCACCGTCTCCACCAGATAACGCAAATCCGCCTCTCCATGCAGGGCCGTCAGCGAAAACCGAATCCGACTCGTCCCCACGGGCACCGTGGGTGGCCGAATCGCCACCGCCAAAATCCCGGCCGCCTTCAGGCGACCACTCATCTCCAGGGTCTCGGCCTCCCCCCCCAACAGCAGCGGAATAATCTGAGTGGAGGACAACCCGGTCGCCAACCCCGCCGCCTGCCAAACCTGCCGCACCCACGCACTGTTGCGCTGCAACCGCTCCCTGGACTCCCCCAACACAGGCAGCAGGTCCAAAGCCGCATCCATGGCCCCCAACACCCCCGGCGGCAACGCCGTCGAATAAACAAACCCGCCACACTGATTGACCAGATAGGCCTTCACCGCCTGGGAACAGGCCACATACGCCCCGAACCCACCCAATCCCTTGCTGAAGGTGCCCATGACCAGATCCACCTGACCCGGATACGCCGCCGCCAGACCAAACCCATCCACACCCAAAACCCCCGTGGCATGGGCCTCGTCCAGATAGAGAAATGCCCCATACCGCTCCTTGAGCGCGATCAACCCGGCCACATCACAACAGTCGCCATCCATGCTGAACACCGTCTCGGACACAATAAACCGTGGCCCAGGCCGTCGCGCATATTTTTTCAGCAACATTTCCAGATGGTTCAGATCATTGTGCCGATAGCGGAACTGGCGCACCCCGGCCACACGACAACCGTGATGCAGACTGGCATGATTGAATCGGTCCGCAAAGACCAGCGGCTCCTCCCCCAACACCGCCCGATCCAGCAAAGCCGCCAGAACAGTGGCATTGGCCTGAAAGCCCGAGTTGAAGATCAACGCCGCTTCCGTGCCCTTGCCCTGGCTCAGCTTGGCCTCAATCGGCGCGAACAGGGCCAGATTGCCGCAGACCAGACGAGAAGCCGTCGCACCCACCCCCCACCGATCCGTCCACTCCTGTGATCGCCGGATCAAGGCGGGATGCGTCGCCAACCCCATGTAGTTGTTCGAGGAAAAATTGATAACCGACCGGCCATCCACCCCTGTCCGGCCAGCCTGGGAAGGACCGACTGCACGCAACACCCGCCACTGCCCCGCCTCCTGGCGTGTCTGGCAAAATCGGTGATAGGCAACAATCGGCACGGCAACCTCGACCCGCTTTTCCGGGGAGAGAAAGCGATCCAGGATCGCCTCTCCCCCCGGAAAGGATGCTGTCAATGGGCGCGCAGTCCTGCGTTCGGGGCTTGGTCCCAGACCCCACCAGGGGGATGATCCCCCCGGCCCCGCAGAACGACGAATCCCAAACAGGACGCGGTTTAACCCTTCAGCAGCGTGAGAATGGAAACCGACGACTGATTCGCCTGGGCCAAAATCGAGGCACCCACCTGTTGCTTGATCTGCTCCTGCGCCAGATTGGCCGCTTCGGAGGCATAATCCGTATCGGTAATCCGCGACCGGGCGTCGGTGGTGGCCGAAACCAGCGAATTCAAACCGGTAATGGTGTCATTGAGACGATTCTGCACCGAACCCAGATTGGCCCGGATATTGGAAACCTTGTTCATGGCGTTGGTGATGGCTTGCAGATCCTGACTGAGATTCACGGACAGAGCCGTCGTGATCGTCGAATCAAACGGCTTGAGCGAAGCCGCCGCCGCATAGCTCATGCCGATGGCTCCGGCACTGACCGCACTGATCTGGACCTGCATGAACTGTCCCTGATTGGCCCCGACCTGAATCTTCTGCAAATAGGATCCGGTCAACAGTTGCTTGTTGTTGAACGTCGTGCTCGTGGCAATCCGCTGGATCTCCTGAATCAACCCGTTCACTTCATTGGCAATATTCGTCCGGTCAGAGGCCGAAACACCCGCCCCCCCCGCCGACACCACCAGGTCATGCATCTGCTGCAAGGCACTCATGGTCTCTTTCATGGCGGAATCCGCCACCTGCGTCGCCGAGACCGCATCCTGGGCATTCTGGACCGCAATATTGGACCCCTGAATCTGGGCTGTCATGCGGGTGGAAATCGAAAAACCGGCGGGATCGTCGCCCGCATTGTTGATGCGCGAACCCGAGATCAGGCGTTGAAAGGTCTTCGACAACGCTTGGCTATTGGTATTCATCCCCTGAATAGCCGACAAAGACGTCATATTGGTGTTGATCGTTAAAGCCATTTTAAAGCCCCTTTATCTGTGATGTTGTAGACCATATATCCGTGCGATACGCTATTTTTTTACCCTGGCGGGCCACTCACTCGACGGCCCACCCAGGCCATCATATTGTGCCATGCCACTCAAACCTGTACGACAAACCTGCGGGACAAACGCCAACCCTCTCCTGAAACAGAACGCCGCTTTTTCCCGCCATCCACACCCCTGGAAACACGGCAGAGAGCTTGTGTAAATACCCCCTGTTCTTCTTATCGGCTGTATATCACCCGACTTGAGCCTTTTTTTATCGTCTTGCCCCTTGCTCCGGGAGACTTTTAAAAATCTGGATTAAACAATCCCTGTTCTTCTTATCGGTGCCACACGGGGGGACTTGAGCATTTTTTTGGCTGGCCCCTCCTTTTTTTTGCTCCAACCAAGGGCGGTCAACAACCTCCCTGTTCAATTTATCGGAAGTATGATGGCGCGCTTGAGTATTTTTTTCAGATGGGGCCATTTTTTTGTGACGATTTTGTTTGGCAGCGTGTTGGCAAGCCAATCCTGCGCGGCGCAAGGCAACGAAACGGGCGCAAACCGTCGATTTGGCCAGCCGCTTGAAGGAAACCTGGACGGTGACGGTCCCCCTGTTGTACTACTGACCATAAACCTTTTCCGGGCATGAGGCAGGCGGTGAACGATACAGACCATCACGCAGTGGATCCCTCTCTGGCCGTCTTGCGCCAATATTTCGGGTTCGAATCTTTCCGGGGCTTCCAGAAAGAGATCATCGATCATCTGCTGTCCGGGCAGGATGCCATTGCCCTGATGCCCACGGGGGGTGGCAAATCGCTGTGCTACCAGATTCCCGCCCTGTTGCGACCCGGCGTCGCCATTGTGGTCTCCCCCCTGATTGCGCTGATGCAGGATCAGGTCGATGCCCTGTGGCAAAATGGTGTCCGGGCGGCCTATATCAACTCCACCTTGAGTGCATCCCAGATCGGGACGGTGCTGCAACAGGCGCGTCACGGGGCGTTGGACCTGCTCTACATGGCACCGGAACGGTTGCTGATGGACAGTTCGCTGGCCTTTCTGGACGAGTTGCCCCTGGTGCTCTTTGCCATTGACGAGGCGCATTGTGTGTCGCAGTGGGGACATGATTTTCGCCCGGAATATCTGGGGCTGTCCGTTTTGCACGACCGGTTTCCCCAGGTGCCGCGCATTGCCTTGACGGCCACCGCCAATGCCCTCACCCGGGCCGATATCATCAAGCATCTCCATCTCAGAAATGCCCGCCTGTTTGTGGCCAGCTTTGACCGACCCAATATTCACTACACGGTGGTGGCCAAAAAAGAGGCCAAAAATCAGTTGAAACGTTTTCTGGATGCCGAACATCCGGGTGATGCGGGCATTGTCTACTGCCTGTCACGCAACAAGGTGGAAGAGGTTGCCCACTGGCTCACGGCCTGTGGTCGGCGGGCCTTGCCCTATCATGCGGGTTTGGACAAGGCGGTGCGTCAGCAGCATCAGGCCATTTTTCTGCGGGAGGAAGGGGTCATCATGGTCGCCACCATTGCCTTTGGCATGGGTATCGACAAGCCGGATGTCCGTTTTGTGGCCCATCTGGATCTGCCCAAGAGCCTGGAGGCCTATTGTCAGGAGACCGGACGGGCCGGACGGGACGGTTTGCCCGCCAACGCCTTTCTCACCTATGGCTATGAAGATGTGATCAAATTGCGCCAGTTGCTGGCCAATTCCCAGTTGGATACCGCGCTCAAGCGGGTGGCGCGCCAGCAACTGGATACCATCCTGGGCTATTGTGAAACCACCCAGTGTCGTCGGCAGGTGCTGTTGCGCCATTTTGATGAGGCGTATGCCCAGCCTTGTGGCAATTGCGATACCTGCCGGGCACCGGTGGCCACCTGGGATGGTTCGGTGGCGGCCCAGAAGGCTCTCTCGTGTGTCTATCGGACGGGACAACGGTTTGGGGTGGAATATCTGGTGGAGGTGCTTCTGGGCAAAACGAGCGAACGTCTTCTGGCGTTGGGTCACGAAACCCTCAGCACCTTCGGGATTGGCCGGGAATTGACGGCCCAGCAATGGCGTTCTGTCTATCGGCAGTTGGTGGCCGCCGATTTGGTGGCGGTCAATGCCGAGCATGGGGGGTTGTATCTGACCCAGCGCAGCCGACCGGTGTTGCGCGGCGAACAACCGGTCCGTTTCCGTCAGGATCCCAAGGCACTGGTGCCCACCAACCGCCCCAGGAAAGAGGGAATGGACAGTTCCGACCCGGAGACGCAGCCATTATGGGAACTGTTATGCACGGTGCGCCGGGAGATTGCGCAGCGGCAGGGGGTACCGGCTTTTCTCATCTTCCATGATGCCACCTTGCGGGATCTGGTGGAAAAAAAGCCCAAAACGCTCGACGCCTTGGCCAACATTCATGGGATTGGCAAGCGCAAGTTGCAAACCTATGGGGAAGAAATTTTAGGGGCGTTGCAAAAATTTTTCCACCGGTAGGGATGGGTGCCTTGCTGGGGAGGCAGAGAACCGCCTCCCCAGACCCCTCCACCCTTTTTTTTTAATAATCATTATCAAGGGGGTCCGGGGGGGATTATCCCCCCCGGTGGGGTCTTGGGGCAACGCCCCTGGTGGCCAAAACAATCATCCCCCTCAATTATACTGCACACGGTCGTAAGCGACACTTCCTGTTCCGTCATTCCCGCGAAAGCGGGAATCCATTTGGCCCGTCGGACCTCCTGGATTCCCACCTGCGCGGGAATGACGATGCTCGTCAATTGTGACCGTGTGTAGTATACAACGGCAACCACAACCCGGAGGTCCATCATGGCATCCAATCATCGTATCGGGGAGATCCACGCACTCAACCCATCCAGCCCCCCCATGCCGTCCGTTCTCCTGCTGACCCCAACGGACAGCCCGGACACCTATGTAGCCGCCCGCCTTACCACCGCCGCCGACGGGACCGATCACCGCGACAGCCCCTATGCGACCCTGGTGGAACCGCACGATCTGGCGCAAGGCTCTTTACCCAACCCAGGTCTGGTGCACGCAGACCGACTGCTGACCGTGCAGGCCACCGATTTTCTCCCCGGGGAAACCCTCCGTGTGCAATCCGCCAAAATGGCGGAGATACTGAAAAAATGGGCCAACCTCCAGGCCAGGGCCTTTTACCAGGCCGTTCATCAACCCGCGCAGGAGGCCCCTTTCATCCCCGGACAGAGCCGCATCCCCTATGGTGGCCGGGTCTTCGACGAGCAGGAGTTGATCCACCTGGTGGACAGTTCGCTGGATTTTTGGCTGACCACAGGCCGGTACGCCGACCGTTTTGAGGCCGAATTTGCCCAATTTCTGGGGGTGCGGCGTTGTCTTCTGGTCAACTCCGGTTCGTCCGCCAATCTGCTGGCTTTCATGGTCTTGACCCTGCCGGAACTGGGGGAACGGCGGATTCGCCCAGGGGATGAGGTGATCACGGTGGCGGCCGGTTTTCCCACCACGGTGGCCCCCATCATTCAATATGGGGCGGTGCCGGTCTTTGTCGATCTCGCCTTGCCCACCTACAACCTGGATTGCCGCTGGTTGGAGGCGGCCAAATCGGCCAGGACCAAGGCGGTGATGGTGGCGCACACCCTGGGCAATCCGTTCGATCTGGGGCAGGTCAAACAATTTTGTGACCGGCATGGTTTGTGGCTGATCGAAGACAACTGCGACGCTTTGGGATCCCGCTATTGTCTGGAGGGGACATGGCACTATACGGGCACCCTCGGCGACATCGGCACCTCCAGTTTTTATCCGCCCCACCATATGACCATGGGCGAGGGGGGAGCGGTGTATACCCAAAATCCCCAATTGGGCCGTCTGCTGCTCTCCTTGCGTGACTGGGGGCGCGACTGCTGGTGCCCATCGGGACACGACAACACCTGCAAAAAGCGTTTCCAGCAACAATGGGGCGCATTGCCCAAGGGCTATGACCATAAATATGTGTATGCCCATTTCGGCTACAACCTGAAAGTGACCGAGATGCAGGCGGCTGTTGGCTGTGCCCAATTGGCCAAGCTGCCCCGGTTTATTGCGGTGCGACAGCGGAATTGGCAACGGTTGCGCGCGGGACTGGCGGATTGCGCCGACCGTTTTATCCTCCCCGAACCCACCGGGCAGGCCGATCCCTCCTGGTTTGGCTTTTTGTTGACCGTGCGCGCGGAAGCGGGCTTTACCCGGGAGCAGATAGTCAATCATTTGGAGGCCAAGGGGATCCAGACGCGCATGTTGTTTGCGGGCAATCTGATCCGGCATCCCTGTTTTAACGAGATGCGCCAGACGGGCCAGGGATATCGGGTGGTGGGAGAACTCGCCACAACGGATCAAATCATGCGCGATACCTTCTGGGTGGGGGTATATCCGGGCATGGGGCTCGACCGGGTGGATTATATGGTGGAGTCCATTCGCCGGTTTTGACCCAGGATTCATCCACAATCGGTTTATCCTTGAAAAACGGGGTGGTATGGTGCGATCATCACCCCGGCAATGAGAGTCATCCCCCGATGCACCGGCCAGGGGGCATGACCGGTTTCTTGAGTGGCCGCTTTGGCAGAGGAAAAATGATGCATATCTTGCACCTGAGGGAACAACTATCCCAGGAGATTGCACGTATCCCGGATGATCGTCTGGGGGAGGTGTTTTCGGTGGTGCATTTTTTTCGATTGGGCCTGGAATCCATTGCCGGGGACAGCCCGTCACCCAAACGCCGGTCCCCTTCTCCCCGGTTGGCCAACCAGGGCGCGCAACTGCTGGGTGATGACCAGGAACCAGCCATCACCCTGGAAGAGTGGGGCAGTTTGTACAGGAATGAGGAAAATCCCCGTCCATGATCCTGCTCGATACCCATGCCTGGGTGCGCTGGCTCCATCCCGAGTTGGACCAAACTTTACCTTCCCGTCTGCGGGTTTGGCTGGAAACAGCGGACGATGACCTGGGTGTGTCAATCATTTCCTGCCTGGAGGTGGCGCAACTCGTCAAACGGAGAAGACTGATCCTCCCTCTGCCATTGCCAGACTGGTTCGACGCCGCACTGGATGGATCCGATATAGCGTGTTTGCCATTGACTCCCCTGTTGTTGTACACCGCCACCCGTCTGCCGGACATCCATCGTGATCCAGCGGATCGCATCATCATAGCCACGGCACAAATCCATCAAGCGGTCTTGATTACAGCAGATGCGACTGTGCAGGAATATCCAAACTTGAAGTGCATTTGGCATACCGGTTGACTGTTGGAGATTGCCCCATGTCCCCCTTTCTCGAAACCGTTTTTCGTCTGGATGGACAAGACGATATGGCCGGACTGATTGCATTGGTCCAGCACACCCCCCCTGATCCCCAGGAGATATTGGTCGCTCTCGCCCAGTTGCTCACGGGCCAGCGGTTGCGCACCGCCTTCCTGCTGGCCATGCTGCTGGCCAACCGGGGGTATCAAAACCCGCTCATTGCCCTCGCCCTCAGCGTGGGGGGGTTGCTCCACCACAGCCCGGAAGAAGAAAAACGCGGCCTGGCACTGTTCGCCACCCTGGCCGACAGCCAAACCAGTGCACAACAGATCCAGATCCACCAGCAATTTGTCCTGCCGGTGCTCTCTCCGCTGCTGACCAATGCGCGAGAGACGGGAGACAGAGACCGCATCCCGCGACTGTTGGCCATCCTGCAAGCGAGTCTGCCCGCTCTGCGCGCGACCGAGGCGCAGGCCACCACCGCACCGCCCATCCGGTTGAGCATTGCCATCCCGACCTACAACCGCCAGGTGCAGCTTGCCCAGGCCCTGGATCACCTGCTGTGGACTCTGGACGCCGGTTTTCCGATCGAAATCATTGTGTCCAACAATGCCTCCGCCGATGATACGGAACAGGTCGCCCTGACCAAGGGACGACGCTTCCCCCATTTTCATTATGTCCGGCAACCACACACCGTGGACGGTGACATTCATGCCGCCAGCGTTTTGCGACTGGTCCGTGGCCAATTTTTTATCTGGATGGGTGACGATGATCTGCTCATCCCGGAGGCCTTGTTGGCCGAAATCGCCTATCTGAGCCAGCATGAGACGATTGTCGCCAGCCACTCCTCGGCGCAAATGTGGAGCACCGTGACCAACACCGATTGTGGCCAAGTCTACCACATTGAGGAGCCGCGCCTGTTTGACAAGACGGCCAGCCTGGAACTGTTTGATTTTATTCTGCTGCACAAAATTTTCCCGGAATGGGGCCTCTACCGCACCGACCCCTACCTGAAGGTGTTGCTGGTGCCCCATCCCAGCCGCGCCTACCAGCCCCTGATTCGCACTTTCCAGGCTCTGGAGTATGGCATGTTGCGGTTGCACGGCACCCCGTTTTATCGGGTGGTCGTCCAGGCCGCGTTAAAAACACACGATCTGAACCAGGAAAACGAGGGGTTGCGGCAGGTGACCACCTATGCCGACCAGTATCGGGGCGGGATCGAAATAGCCGCCGCCCTGGCCCTCACCCAGGCCGGGGTGACGGAACTTGCCCCGGCACAACGCGGGTCGTTGCTGGACAAGGTCAATGATTTTGTGGTGGGCCGGCTCAGCGTGGCCGCCCGCATCGCACAACACAGAGGCCGTTATATCGAAACAGCCGAATTTTTGCAGCGATGGTTGTTGTGGGCCAAAACCGACTTTGAGCGGCGCATGATACGGGAGATGGAGCCCCCGGTGCTGTCCGGGGCGGTCTTGCAGGCCGTGCTGGAACTGTTCGCGGTCAGTGTGGAGGCCAGGCAACTCGTCTTGTGTGCCGTGACCAATCCGGCGGAGATACAAGCCCGGTTGGGCCAGATGGGCCCCGATGTGCCCTTGGTGATACGGACCCTGCCCGATGCGCTGGCGGCGGTGGATCGGCACGAGTGTCTCTATGTGACGGATCAGGAGACGGTGCGTTTGGCTTTGCAGGCGGCTGGCGTGGCGGTGGGCCAGATTGTGGTGCGGCCGGAATGGATGCACCTGTTGCGCATCACGGGATAGACAGGCTCCGCGCCGGACGACCCAAAATTTTTTCCGCCTCCTGCACAATCCCTTCCAGAGAGGTCAAGCCGGGCTGATAGCCAAACGCAGCGGCGCGGCGGTTCAGCGAATAATAATACGGCTTGGCCCCGGTGGCATTCACACAAGCCCCCCCGGCCGTCACCTGATACTGCAAGCCAAATTTTTCCTGCATGGCCGCCAACAGCGTGGGCTTGTCGATGGGCGCGCGGCTGTAACAATCCAGCACGGCATGGGTGGGGGGAGCAGCCAGTATGGCCTGCACCAGGCGATAAAAATCCGTGGGGTGCAAAAAATCACGAACCATATAATCGGGCGAGGTGGACAACACCTCACCGTCGCGTATGGCGCGCAGCATGTCCGTCACAAAAAAACGGGCCGCCAGATCCTGGGTATGGCTGAAATAATTAAACACCCGCATATCCACAATGGCCCATTCCGGGTGGGCGCGGTGTCGGCATTCGGCATACAGCTTGGCCACACCGTACAGATCCGCTGCCGACAGCGCATTGATGGGGATCACGGCCGGGGTCTCCTCGGTGACCGGGGCAGAAAAGCGTGCGCCATACGCCGCTCCGCTGCTCAAAAACAGATAACGACAGGCCGGATGGGTGCGCAGATAATCCAGCACCAGGAGATCATACTGCAAGGTCGTATCGAGGAGGGTATTCCCCAGGGCGAGGGTCTGGGCCGGATTGCCAACCCCGACAAAATTGATCACGACATCAAAATCTTGTTGACCGAAACCGGCAAACGTCGCCACCGGATACCGTGCGGGCAAAACCCTGGCGGCCAACCATTGGCTGACCACCTCGGGACGACGCGCAAACAGATGCAAAGCGGTGTGCCCGTCGGCGGCAAAGGAGAGGATCAAGTCTTGGGCAATCTGGCTGGTGGCACCCAGGATGGCAATCGAGACGGGCCGTCGGGTCATCGGGGGCTTTGCCCCCAACCCCACCAGGGGCTTTGCCCCTGGACCCCACCAGGGGGATGATCCCCCTGGACCCGCAGAACGCTCAATCCCCACCCCGGTCAAAGTGGACAAACGGATTGATGGCCTGAAACTCCGCCTCGTCCATGTAGGGAAATTGATCGTTGAGCGGTCGCCCCATCTCCAGCTTCGGTTCAATCGGCGTATGGGGATCCAGAATAATATCAATAATGCCCCCACCATGATGGGCAAAACTGTCCGGGGTCAAGGCATCCAGGTGGGTGATCCGTTGATAGGCCAGGCCATACGCATCGGCAATCCGGGCAAAATCCGGGCAACTGTACCCGGTGCCACTGGCCTCATGGCGACCCTCAAAATAGCTGTCCTGGAACTGCTTGATAATACCATAGCCCCCATTGTTGAAAATCACCAGGCTCACAGGCAACTGAAGATGGCGGACAGTCTGCAATTCCTGAATGTTCAATTGAAATCCGCCATCGCCACTGATGGCGATCACCTGACGGTCGGGATTTTCCAGGGCCGCCCCGATGGCGGCGGGTAACGCATAGCCCATGGGCGAATGCCCCCCCGCCGTAAACAGACAATGCTGACGACGGTGAAACATTTGAAACAGCCAGCACACCGTCGCCCCGGTGTCACCAATCACAATGGCGTTGGCGGCCACACACGCTTGCAGGCGTTTGACCACCGCATAGGGAGACATCCCCTTGGCCTGGCGTGCGGGGACCACAATCTCCTGGCCAAAATAGCGGTTTTTAAGCTGGCGACAATAAGTGCGCCACGCCGGATCACCGCCGGGCGGCGTCAAACCCTCCAGCAAGGCGGGCAACAGGGAAAGATCCATCTGGGTCGATTCATAGCGCGATTCCCCGTATTTTTTCAACTCCTCGCCATCGACATCGATCACATGGATGCGGCCTCCGGGGACAAACTGCCGGGTATCCCCCCCCCGTTGCCGATTGTCCAACCGACTGCCCAACACCCACAGACGATCACAATTTTGCAAAATGGTATTGGCCCCACGATTGCCGTATACCCCGATCCCTCCGCAATAATTGGGCAAATCGTGATCGAAACAGGTCATGCCGTTCCAGCTGGCAACAAAGGGGATGTCATGGGTGCGCAACCAATGCACCAGGGCATCCTCCGCCCCCGCCAGCCCCACGCCAGCCCCGAACAAGACCAATGGCCGTTGCCCGGCATGAAAAAAATCTTGCACAGCGTGTCGCGTGGCCGCCATGCCCGCCGCCGGGGCAAGCGGTTGAGCCGGTTCCGGTTCGAGAAACGGGGCATGGTCCGGCATCGGTTCTTTCTGGACATTCATCGGCACATCCAGCAAAACCGGTCCCATGCGACCAGAGAGAGCCACTCCCCAGGCGTGGGGCAAAGCATGGATCAACTCGGCGGGTTCGGTAATTTGCACGGCATATTGGGTGATGGGTGTGGCCATGGCGACCACACGGGTATCCTGAAAACCCCTTTGGCGCACCTGGGCATCCCGGTAGCCCGCACTCTCTTTCAGATTGACCTGCCCCGTAATATAAAATCCAGGCGTTGAGTCAAAATAACAGCAGGCAATACCCGAAAGCAGATTGACGGCACCGGGCCCACTGGTCGCCATGGCCACGCCCATCTCTCTTTTGGTACGCCAGACGGCATCCACGGCCATGGCCGCCGATTGTTCGTGCTGATGACAGACATAAGAGAGATGCGCATGACGGGCAATCGCGTCAATCATGAACGCATTCGCACCGCCAATCATGCAATGCACCCGACGCACCCCCCGTCGGTGCAAAAATTCGGCTATATATTCAGAACCGTTCATCGACAGGATTCTCCGTTGCGCTCCCCCTCCATTACCATACCTTCCACGGCGCGGCACCCGACTCCCACAGCGCATTCAAGGTCTCTTTGTCGCGCAAGGAATCCATCGGTTGCCAATAACCGTGATGGGTATAGGCGGACAACTGCCCTTCCCGCGCCAGCGTGGCCAGGGGGCCTTGTTCCCAGACGGTCTTGTCGCCCTCGATATAGTCAAACACCTTGGGCGACAGGACAAAAAAGCCGCCATTGATCCAACTGCCATCCCCTTTGGGTTTTTCCTGGAAAGCGGTGACCCGGCTGCCGTCCATCGCCAGGGCTCCAAACCGCCCCTGCGGCTGCACGGCGGTCAGGGTGGCCAGCCCCCCCTGCTGCCGGTGAAAGCGGATCAACGCCTGGATATCCACATTGCCCACACCGTCGCCATACGTGAAACAAAAGGCCTCATCCTGTTCCACATAGGCCTGCACCCGTTTCAGGCGGCCCCCGGTCTGGGTTTTTTCTCCGGTACTGACGAGCGTGACCCGCCAGGGCTCCGCCAATCCTCGATGGACCTCCATGCTGTTGTGGGCCATGTCAAAGGTGACATCGGCACAATGGAGATAATAATTGGAGAAAAACTCCTTGATCATGTAGCCTTTGTAGCCACAGCAGATGATGAATTCATGGACATCAAAGGCGGAATAAATTTTCATGATATGCCAGAGAATGGGCATCCCGCCAATCTCCACCAAGGGCTTGGGCCGGAAGCTGCTCTCTTCGGCAATGCGCGTGCCCATACCACCTGCCAGAATGACTAACTTCATGGCTACACCCCCGCTACTTTTCGCTCTTGTTCACCGAATTTTCCAAGGTCACCAGCATGGCATCGATGCCCGCCGGGTCATCCTGGTGCAACAACTGTTTGAACTGGGCACGATAATTGGCCACCACGCTCACCCCTTCGATGGTCACATCCGAGACTTTCCAGGAGGAACCTTCCTTGAGCAACAGGTAAGAGATCTTGAATTCCGCGCCCTTGCTCACGACGACGCTGTCAACGCGGGTCAGGGTTTCCGACTGCACCAGTTCCTTGGTAAAACGCACCTCTTCACTCTTGTAGCGTTCGATGCTGTTCATGTAGGTGTTTTCGAGCAGGCGTTCAAACAGGGTGATAAACCGCGCCTTCTGCGCGTCAGAAAATTTGTGCCACTTTGGCCCCACCGCCCCCTGCGACATGATGTCAAAATCAAACTCGGCATAGACAATGGCACGCAATTTTTCCCGCCGCTCCGTCTGCTTTTCCGGTACACCCAAAGCGGGATCCCGCAAAACAGCCAAAGCCCTTTGGACCGCCTCGTCCACATGGGACAAGGCACCCGCCTGCAGGGGACTCGCACTGCCCAGCAACCCCATGCTGAGCACCAGGAAGCACAAAAACCGGCGAAAAGGGAGGAACAGTGTCGTAACCATTAAAAACTTCCTCGTGTGTATCATTTGACGGAACCATGAATAAACTGACTGATCAACTCTTCAAAGTTGATGGCTGGCTCGGTGTGAACAAGGGTCTCCTCGGCCTTCAGCAGTTTGGGCGACCCACCTGGGCTGATAATGATGTACCGGTCGCCGATCAACCCCTTGGTGCGCACCGAGGCAATGGCATCTTCCTGAATGGGAATGTTGGGTTTGATTTGCATCCGCACCCGCGCCTCAAACTCTTTGGTGTCCAGCGTGATGGTGTCCACCCGTCCCACTTCCACACCCGCAATCTCCACCGAAGCACCCGCCTTGAGGCCGGCAATGGAGGAAAAATTGGCATACAGCGGCACATGATCATTGCCAACCAGCTCCATTCTGGCCATCTTGATGGACAACCAGGCCAACGCCAACAAGCCAGTCAGGACGAACAGGCCCACCATCAGTTCCAATTTGACGCTTTTCATCTCCTCTCCTTACAGCGACGGGTTCAGATTACCTGGATGGGACCATCCAGATCACCGCTGATAAATTGTTTGATTGTGGGGTCCGCCGAATAACGAATCTCCAGGGATGGACCGGACGCCAGCACACGACCACGATGCAACACAATGACATGGTGGCACCAATCAAAAATGGCCGGTACCGCATGGCTGATGCACACAATGGTATAACGGGTGCGCATGAACGTATCGCAGATCAGATAGTGAATGGCATTCTCGATGATCGGATCCAACCCGGCCGTCGGCTCATCCAGCAGAATAATCTCCGGTTGCGTGACCAGGGCCCGGGCCAAGGCCGCCCGTTTGCGCATGCCACCGCTCAGTTCATCGGGATATTTGTGCCCCATCCCACCCAGGTTGACCTCCTGCAAACAGGTCTCCACCCGCCGCCGGATCTCCGACTCGGCCAACGACGTGGTTTCGCGCAGGGGAAAAGCCACATTGTCCAGGACATTCATGGAATCGAACAGGGCCCCCTCCTGGAACAACATGCTGAACCGGCGGCGGACACGGTTGAGTTCGCGGGTGGACAGTTGACCCAGGGGTTGATCACCCACCCAAACCTCCCCCCGGTCAGGCTTCATCAAACCAACCATATGCTTGAGGGTGACACTCTTGCCCCCGCCGCTGATGCCAATGATGGCGGTAATTTTATTGGCAGGAATCTCCAGATCAAGATGATCCAACACCTTGCGCCCATCCAGCGTCTTTTCCACCCCGGTAAACCGAATGATCGTCTCGGCCTGTCGATCCAGATGGTAGGCCACCCGTTCCCGCGTCAGTTGGTGAAACAGACAATCGAGCAGGGCGGGATGGGTAATATAGCCCATATCGATCAAAGTCTTGCCGATCAGTGCCCCTTTGTGATCGTCCTGCTGCCTGGCCCGAAAGGCCAAAGCCTCTTCCATCTGGGCCCGGCTGATACAGGCATTGCGCACCAGACGTTCGCCGATGGGCAACGGCTCCGCGTCCTGGTTGGCTTGCTGGAGATCCGGGTCGATGACTGGGGACATGGAGTTCGTCTCTCTACAACAGCACGGAAGTAATAAAATAATCACAAATCAAAATCAAGACAGAACTGAGCACCACCGCCGAGGTGGTGGCCTGACTGACCCCTTCGGCACCCCGTTTGGCATAATATCCCTTGAAGGTGCAGATCCAGGTCACGATCAGGCCAAAACTGACCGCCTTGATCAGGCCCGTGACAATGTCACGCATCACCACCGTCGATTCGATACCGGAAAAATAGACGCCACTGCTCATTTTCAGCAGTTGCACGGCGATCAGATAGCCACCCAAAATGCCAATGACATCAAAAATGACTGTCAGTATCGGCAAAACAACCAGGCCCGCCATGATGCGGGGAGCCACCAAAAATTGCAGCGGGGCGATACCCATGACTTCCAGGGCATCGATCTGCTCGCGAATGCGCATGATGCCCAACTCGGCGGCCAGTGCGGAACCGGCCCGCCCGGTCACCATGAGCCCGGAGAGCACGGGCCCCAACTCGCGAATGATGGAGAGAGCGACCGCCGGACCCAGCAAACCTTCCGCCCCAAAGCGCGTCAGGGTATAATAGCCTTGCAGTGCCAGCACCATACCCGCAAAAACAGCCGTCAGAATAATGACAAACAACGAACGAACGCCAATAAAATGGATCTGCTTGAGCAGATTGTGCAACCGATAGGGCGGACGAACCGCGTTGGCAGCCACAGCGAAAAGAAACAGGAAAATCTTTCCTGTTTCCGAAACAAATTCAATCGTATACTGGCCAAGGAGCCGGACAAAGGAAATCATGGGAGCCAATAAGCAGCAGTGTACGGGTGGAGAGGCTTTTGTCAGCACAGCCCAATCCTACGGTTGCAAAGCGACGGATTATCGCGCATTATCTGCCCGGTTGGCAAGGAACTTTAAGAACGATGGATCCCTTTTTTGCATGGGTTAAGGTGAGTCAAAGATGAAAAAATTCTCTTTTATCGCTATGTTGCTGTTATTTTTTCCAGCTTTCGTTTCCGGGGCATGGGCGGACGATTCACCACGGGCAACGCTCCTCATGGCGCAGGCCAACCCTGCGGACACCCATGGCGAAGGCGACATGGCCTTTGCCGTGGAGGATGTTTCGGATCCCCTGGAACCCGTGAACCGCTTTTTTTTCGGGTTTAACGATCTGTTTTATACCGGTTTGTTGCAACCGGTTTCCAGTGTTTACGCCAGTGCCCTGCCCGAATCGGGACGGGTTGGCGTCCGCAATTTTTTCCAGAATCTGGCAACACCGACCCATTTCCTGAGTGCCCTGCTGCAAGGCAAGGTGGAGCAATCCGGCACGGAACTGGCCCGTTTTGGCATCAATACTGTATTCGGTCTGCTGGGCTTCGTCGATGTGGCCGAACGCATGGGCATGAAAGGGGTGAATGCCGACCTGGGGCAAACCCTGGGCCGTTATGGCGCAGGCGATACGCTCTATCTGGTGTGGCCCATCCTGGGTCCGTCCAATCTGCGCGATACGGTCGGCCTGACCGGCGATGTTTTGTTGAACCCGTTGACCTATACCCCGACCACCATCGGTGCCTCCCTGGTGGCCCACCGCACGGTCAACGAGACCTCCCTGCATCTGGGTGAATATGAGGATCTGAAAAATTCGGCTGTCGATCCTTATGTTTCGTTACGCGATGCCTATCTGCAACGGCGGCGCGCCCAGATACAAGAGTGAGGTACCCCGTTTCCTGGTATCTATGTGATGGAACGTCTGACAAAATGACCTTTCCATCTTTTCATGGTTGCGTTCTCTGGGGCAAACAGCCACAATGCCCTGGGCTGGTGACACATTATTTCCATTCCTGCAACTGGGTATGACTCTTATGAAACGACTACGCCTTTACCTGTTCTTGTTTGCTTTGGTCACGGCCTTGGGTATGGTCAACCATGCCACGGCGGGGGAGTTGGACGAAATTTATCGCCTGACCGATGAAAAAAAGCTGGATCAGGCCATGAAAAAGCTGGATGCCTTCCTCCAGGAACACCCTCGGGATGCCGAGGCGCGCTTTCTGCAAGGCCTCATTTTTACCGGAAAAAGTCAAAACGATGAAGCCATCCGCGTCTTCCGGGAGTTGGGCAAGGATTTTCCCGATTTGCCGGAACCGTTCAACAATCTGGCGGTTTTGTATGCCGAACGGGGCGACTACGAAAATGCGCGGCAGTCTTTGCAGAATGCCATTCGCATCCTGCCGGACTATGCCACCGCCCACGAAAATCTGGGGGATGTCTATGCCAAACTGGCGTCACAGTCATATGCCCAGGCCTTGCGGATCAACGCCTCCAACGCCTTTGTCTCCTCCAAGCAGGAACTGCTGAAAAAATTGTTTGTGTTGCCGAATGTGCCGACTGGTGAACCGACGCCGGTGATCGCGGCCAAGGCGGCCAAACCGGCCGCAGAGAAACCGGCCCCAGAGAAAAAGGCGGCGGCCACGCCTGCGGCAGCACCCCCGTCTGAGCCGGCTGTGGTGCAAAATGTCGCCGATACCGAGGTACGTGCCGAGGTGGATCCGGCAGCCAAGGGTGGTCCCGAGCCGGAAGCGGAGGCAACCGCACCGGCAACCACTGCGGCGGCCGGTTCTGTGCAGGCCGAGTTGGAGCGCACGGTAGAGGGCTGGGCCAAGGTGTGGGCGGCCAAGCAGGTGGATGAATATCTGGCCTTCTACTCGGAAACCTATACCCCCGAAAAATTTCCCAACCGGGAGGCCTGGAAACAACAGCGGCGGTTGGCCATCAGTGCGGCAGGTGCCATCAAAGTGAAGGTTGCCAATATGAAGGTAACCGTGACGGATGCCAGCCATGCCCAGGTCACCTTCATGCAGAGCTACTGGTCGCGCCGTTACCAGGATCAGGTGAGCAAAACGCTGGTCCTGCAAAAAGAGGGTGCGGCCTGGAAGATTGTCCGGGAGTATTGATAACGGTGTCGGCGCAGCCAGAGGGTGCCACCCTGGTTGAAAAAACGGTGGGGGACAAGCGCATCAAGACCACCGTTTCTGCCCATGTCCTGTTGGTGGGGCGCGGGATCGGGTCAACCGAGTCTGTTTTGCTGGTACGTTTGGCCTACAAGGATCAGCGCGGGGGCAAGTGGTCTTTCCCGGGGGGATTTGTGGACGAAGGGGAGGAATTGGGGGGGGCGTTGCTGCGCGAGGTCATCGAAGAGGTGGGGGTGCGGTTGCGGGGGTGGGAACAGGTGGACGTGGTGCCGCTGTTGGATCAGGAGCATCCGCACATCAGTTTCCTCTTTTTGTGTGACGCCTGGGAAGGGGAGGTGCGGTGTCAGAGCCGTGAGTTGCTGGAAGCCGCCTGGTTTGACCGTTGTGCCTTTGCGCAACTGGCACAAACAGGAGCCTTGGCTTATCCCGTCATGCGGCAGCAGGTGGCTTGTCTGGGTTGGCCGGCAGAGGGGGAGACACCCGCATGAAAAAAGTTTGCTCAATCGGGGTGCTGGTCTGGCTGGGGATGCTGTGTCTGGCGGGTGAAACCTGGGCTGATTCCTCGTCTGCCCCGGATGTACCGCAAGAACGGCAGATGGAGGAAGCGTTGGAGCGGGCCCGCAACGCCTTGCGCGATGCCATGGAGGCTTTGGGCGATGCAGGGCGGTTGACGTTGGACCGCCAACTGCCCAAGCTGCAAGAGCAGACCGATCAGGCCTTGCAAAGCACCCAGGAACTGTTGAATCAATGGGAAGGGCAACTGCTACAGGAACTGGAAAAGCAGAAAGGCAAAAAAGAGACCAAACCACCCCCGCCGGAACCGGACGAAGAACCGGATGAGGGGGGGGCGGTTGTGTTGCGGATCTGATCAGACCACCAGGGGCAAAGCCCCGGACCCCACCAGGGGCTTCGCCCCGGACCCCACCAGGGGCTTCGCCCCGGACCCCACCAGGGGCTTCGCCCCGGACCCCACCAGGGGCTTCGCCCCGGACCCCACCAGGGGGATAATCCCCCTGGACCCCTATAACTGCACAATATGCTTCGGATTTTTTATCAACATAAAGATGTGTGCATAGGGTAGGGATCCCACCAGGGGGATGATCCCCCTGGACCCGCTTGACTTTTAATACCGATCCGCCTTCAGTTTATGAAACGCCGCCGACAAGGCACGTTGCGACAGTTCAATCTCGTTTGCCGGCCCCGTCACCGGTTCCCTGGCAGCGGTGGTCCCCTCCGCACACTGCACCAACACCGCCCGCGCCTGCGCCCGCAGCTTGCGCAACGGCCACACCACCCAAAAGATCATCCCCGTGCCCGCCAACGCCAGGCCCAGCAAGGTAAACCAGAACGCCTGCCGCAGCTTTTTCTGACTGCGATTCACAATTTTCAGGGCCGATTTCAACTCGATGGGAATGATCAGACAAACCGTCTGATCCAACAGTTGCAGAGGCGCGTAGTATAAATTCCACAAACGGCGGGTATCATCATCATACTGGGGCCGATTCTCCTCAATGGCCTGATCGATCAACTCCGGGTTAAGCAACTCCGGGTCGCGCGCCACCGGATCCGACCCCAGCAAATCATCATCACCCGCCAACAGAAAAGTCAAATTGGGATGGTCCGCCTCCACCTGGGTGACAATCTTTTCCAGATATTGACCAAAAACCACCAGGGTGGTCCCCTTGGTCGCCTCGTTGGGCAGACGGGTAAAAACCTGCACCGCCAGATGACCCTCCATGCGGTCCAGGGTCATCCATAACTCGTTGGATTGCAACTCCTGCTGGGCCGCCTCCAACAACTCTTTGCTCAGTGGCGGCTCCTCGGCCGGAGCATCCGGCAGTTGATGCAACACCTTGCCCGAAGACTGGTCCAGAATCAGCAAAAAATCCACCTGCCACAAGGGAAACAACTGGCGCATCTTTTCCCATTTTTCCTGGAATTGCGCCGTATCAGACCCCCCCTCCTTCGCCGTCTGCTCGCCGTCCGCCGCCGGGGCTGGCAACCAGGTCAGACTGTCCACCCAGGACTCCTTGAACAGGGAAGCGTGGTTGATCGTTTCCTCCAGATTTTTTTGCATGGCATCCGCCACCCATTTGGCCTTTTCCGTCATCTGGGTGTGTCGCACATCCTGCAAAACCGCACGGTCAACCATGTAGCCCAACCCCAGCACCACGCACCACACGAACAGCAATAGCAAAAACAATGGATAAATCACACTTTTGTTGCGCCACATAATTTTTTTCCAGGAAATAAGCCAATCAGGAGAGGGTGAAAACAGATGTCGAACAGGCCGTGCGGCGCAGTCTGCACCGCCACAGCGTGACAGATAATATAGCAGTATTGACCCGGATCGCGAAAGCAGGAATGCAGAATATTATGCCTCTGCCTGGCCATTGCCGGGGGAGCTCAACCGGGCCCTTTCAGGCCCGCTGGCCAAGCTCCCCCAGATTAATCCAACTGTATAGAATGGTTTATAAAAACGGTTGCGGAAAGCTGGAAAACCCCTGCGGGTTGCCGCCGATGAGAGCGTCAGGTGGCAAAGCCTTGGGGGCCATAAGCCCCCAAAGCGGATGGTACGTGCCATTGCCTGGGTCTCAGGAAGAGGCCTTGAACAACAAACCCTCCAGATCGCGCATCTGTTTGACCAGATCCACCATCTGCCGACTGGGCAGTTGCCGAACAACCTTGTTGGTCTCCCTGTCTACCACA
>JADFYM010000239.1:438-6518 GCA_015233035.1 Magnetococcales bacterium | reverse complement strand
GTTTGCCTGGGATGCCGTCGTCTATGGGGGCAGTGTGGCCCAGCCTGTACCGACCCCACAACGGGTGCGACTGATCCTGATGGATACCGTCCGCACGGGAGACAGACGCGACCAACAGCCAGAGGTGACCAAAAAATTATACCAGGAGCAGTTTGACCAGATGGCACGGGATTTTGTCCAGCCACTGCCCGCCGACCAGCCGGCCTGGATCTTCAGCCATATGCCGTTCTATGGGTTGCACCTCAAGAGAAGCAAGCGGGCGGACAGTGTGATGACCGAGGCATTGCGCGCTTCCCGTCTGCAGGAGCATTTGGCCAAAATCGCCCTGGTGACCTCGGCCCACGACCATCAATTCAATCTGATCCAGGCCCCGGCACAACCGACGCAGGTGATCGTGGGCAATGGGGGCGTTGCCCTCTCCGGCCAACCGGGCACCCGTTGCGAGCTGAGCGGCGCAGCGGACCTGAGCGGGATGCAGGCCATCCATTTTGGTTATCTGCACGTGCGGTTTACGGTGGACAGTACACACGTGCAAGCCCAATATGCCATGCCACTCTTCAGACCGGAACCGGGCCCCCTGCAAGAGGCGTTACGGGTCACCTGCACCGGCGAGGACAGACATTTGTTCCAACCTGTCTGCCCGAAGGGACCCAAGCTGTCCACCTGCCTGCCGGTGAGCGATGACGAATAAGCGGTTACAAGGGGAGGAAATTGCAAAATGCACGAGAATATGCAAAAAACGTCATTCCCGCGCAGGCGGGAATCCAGGAGTTCCCGAGGGTTGGCTGGATTCCCGCTTTCGCGGGAATGACGGAATCGGGCATTTTGCAATTACCTCAGGGGAAAGAGATGAACTTCATGCAGCAGAAGACCAAGACAATACTGGCCGTGGCCCTGTTGGCCTGGGCGGCACCCACCGGTCCGGTGCTGGCCGAGGAACCCAGCAATGCCCAACTGTATGAGATGTATCTCAAACTGCGGGACGAACTGACCGCTGTCCGGGCGGAAAATCGGGCCTTGCGCGCCTTGATCGACGCCCGCGACCAGACAACCCAGACGGCGACCGCTGCCACCGCCCCAGCGGCGGCGGCACTCCCGACCGGGGCCACCCCGGATGCACACCCCGCCCCACCCCCAGCAACCGCCGGTACCTTGCCCGCCGCCAAAGACAAGGCAATTCCGGTGGAGGCGACGGTCAAGCAAGGAGCTCTCACCTTCCGGTCGGAGGATGGCAACATCGTTTATAAACTGGACGGACGACTCCTGGTGGATGCGGGCTTCGTACACAATGCCCTGGATAACAACCCGAAAAACATGTTGCACAGCAACTCGGAGTTGCGTCAGGCCTCCCTGGCTCTCAAGACCACCTTGTACCGGGATTGGGAAGGCACCTTTGATGTCAATTTTGCCAACCCGAACGCGACGGTCGATGGGGTCAAGCTGCGGGATATGACACTGGCCTATGTCGGTCTGCCCCGGACCGCCTTCACCGTGGGCAACCAGAAGCCGCAATTCAGCATGGAGGAGTTGAGCAGTTCCCGGTGGGACACCTTCATGGAAAGTGGTCTGCCGGTACTGGCCTTTGCGCCCGGTCGTCGTCTCGGTGCCACGGCAACCCATTGGGAAGAGTCCTATTCGGCTGGCGCGAGCCTCTTTGGTGACGCATGGGACAAAGATGCGTCAACCGACAATAATGCGGAGGGGGTGGGCTGGTCGGCCCGGCTCGTTGCGCGCCCCTATGTCCGGGACAATGCCAACCAGGTGGTCCACGTGGGTGTCAACTATCTGATGCAGGAACCCCAATCGGACGCCACCAACAATGCGGTCAAGATCAACACCGGTCCCGAGGCCGATTTGATCGATTATAAATTTTTGAACACCAGCGACATTCCCTACACGGACAGCATGACCACCTGGGATTTTGAGTTGGCGGGCAAATGGAACCGGTTTTATGCCCAGTCGGAATATATGCGGACCGATCTGCATCGCTACAACGGTCAACCGGAGCCCACCTTTACCGGTTGGTATGCCATGGTGGCCGCTTTCCTGACCGATGACACCCGCACCTATGATTTGGCCAATGGTTATTTTGGGGCGGTGGTACCCAATGGGGCGTGGGGAGCGTGGGAACTGGCCCTGCGCTACAGCATGGTGGACCTGAACGGTGTGACGGGTTATGTACCGAAATCAGCCAAAAATCTCTTCGGCTATCCGGTGCCTATCCAGGGCGGCGGGTCCACGGATGCGACGGTGGGGCTGAACTGGTATGTCAACCACAACATTATTTTCAGAACCAACTATATCCACGTCAACCATGATGCCAATGCCGCAGGCAGCATCAACGCCACCACAGGCGTCAGCAAATTTGCGGGGGGTGACACCTTGAACATTTATGGTGCGCGCATGGAGTATCTGTTTTAAACGGCACCCATGCAGACGAAATGGGCATCTCATCGTTTCGGCCATTCCATTCAGCGAACTCTGGATTCCCGCTTTCGCGGGAATGACGAGCGCATTTGGTGTCATACCCATCCCTGTCATGCCCGCGAAGGCGGGCATCCAGGAGAGTGCGTGGACGAAACGATGATCAAGGCCACGCACTGCGCTTGCCCCATCGAGATGCAAAAAAGGCTCGACCATCCTCCCTGGAGATGCTACCTTGCGAGCGTCTATGGCAATCCACTGATGGCAGTGGTTCGCTCTGGAGGAGCTTCTGGCGGTGATGACCAAGCGCATTGTCCCTGTTTTGCTGTTCGGTTGGCTGCTGCTGGCAGGCACCATGCCTGCCCTGGCGACACCCTTGACGATGGGGGCCATCAACAACGATCCCGCCGAAGAGGTGCGTCTGTTTTTGCCCATCGCGCAGTATCTGGCGGCCCAACTGGCCCCGCAGGGCATCACCAAAGGACAGGTGATGGTCGCAGACAGCGTCCAGGAGATGGCCCAGTTCATGAAGAGCGGGCGGGTGGACCTGTATCTGGACAGTCCCTTGCCATCCGTGGTGGTCAATCAAATGGCGGGTGGCAACATGGTGTTGCGGCGTTGGAAACAGGGCCAGGCCGAATATCGTTCTGTCCTCTTTGTCAAACGGGACAGCCCCATCCATACCCTCGCCCAACTGTCCGGGCAACTGGTCGGTTTCAAGGATCCCCACTCCTCCAGCAGTTATCTGATGCCCCGTATCGCCATGGAACAAGCCGGATTGCAACTGGTGGATATGACCGGTGTGCGGGGCGGTATTCCCGCAAACAAGACGGGCTATCTCTTCACCAATGACCGGGAGACCAACCTGTTCTGGGTCGTCACGGGCAAGACCGTTGCGGGTGCCATGTCCCCGGAAGAGTTGACCAGACAGGCCAAAGGGGATCGGGACAAGCTGCGCATTCTCTATGAGGCGGAAGCGATCCCCCGGCATGTGGTCAGCCTGCGGGGTGATTTGCCCGCAGCGGTGGCCACGGCATTGACAGAGGCTCTGCTGGCCATGGAACACACTGCAACCGGCCAGCGCATCCTGGCTGACTTTGAACAGACGACCCGCTTTGATCGCATTCCACCCGCAACCCAGGCACAGTTGCAGGAAATGGCCCCCGCCCTCCTCTCCATCCTGAACACGCCTCCATGACGGCCAAGGCCAATCCGGCCAATCACACCACCCACCCTGTACACACCCCACCCGTTCGCTGACGAAAAATGGATCCCCCCGCCGAATTTTCTTGATTTTTACGGAGGGGAATGAATAATGACTTGCGTATCGTGGCCTGTTGGACGGCGATGGAATTGTCTTACAGTGGTTTTTTGTTACAGGACTCCAGAATGACTGGTTGTTTCGGTCTCGCTGTGTAGTGTTTATTTTTACCTTGGGAGGGATAAATCTATGTTAAACGATGTCAGCGTAAAATTAAAAATTTTGGGGGGGGCTCTGCTCCTGGTATTGATTGTGGTGGTTTTTGGTCTGCTGGCCAATGTTTATATTGGCAAGGTATCCGGGGCCCTGTTTGGTATCACCGACAACAGTGCCAAGGCGGTGGAATATGCCACCGGAGTGGAACGAATGGCGTTGTCCACCATCATGGAGGAAAAAAACTATTTATTGGATGAAAAAGATGAGGCGTATCAACGGGCGGAAAAAGATGTCAAGGAGCTCTATGAATTCCTCGACAAGGTGGATGCGTTGGCGACCAAATACAGCAATACGACATTACTGGAGCAATCCAAGACCGCCCGGAGCGGTACCAGCACGTATGCGGACAAATACCGGGCTGGCGTCAAGGCACTGAAAGAAAACAAAGCGGCCGTGGCCAGTATGGTGGCCAAGGGTGAAACGGTTGAAAAGGCGGCTGCCCAGTTTCTGCAAATGCAGGTGGATGCCTATACCGCCGCCATGAAGGGTGGGGCGGCAGCCGAAATTCTCAATGCTTATGTGCAACGGTACATTGTCACCACGGATATTTATGGTCATGCCCTGGCGATCATGCGGGCAGAAAAAGAGGAGGTCAACTACAAGGATCGGGTTGCCTGGAACAAGATGCTGAAACTGTTGCCCGAGTTGATGGGATTGTACGACAAGCTGCAACCCATCACCACGGATCCGGCCCAAATCAAGCTGATCGAAGAGGCCAGAGCGGCCACCAAGGCGTATACCGAGGCGGCCAACACCTGGATCAAGAATGATGACGGTTTGAAGGCCATTCTGGCCGAGATGGCGCGTTTGGGCAGTGATGTCATCAAACAGGCCCAGACGGCTGAGAGCGCGGGGTACACGCAACTGGGTGCGGCACGGAACGATGCGGAAAAAGTGGTCGGCGAGGCCAACAGCATTATTATTGGCACCATTGTCGGTTCGGTCATCGTGGGTGTTCTGATCGCGTTGTTCCTGGCCTCCCTGATTACCAATCCCCTCATCAAGGGCGTTGTCTTTGCCCGGCAGGTGGCCGATGGGGATCTGACCGCCACCATCGACCTCGATCAGAAGGATGAGATTGGCCAATTGGCGACCGCGTTGAAAGAGATGGTGGCCAAGCTGCGCGAGGTGATTGGCGAAGTGACCACGGCAGCCGAACAGGTGACCATCGGCAGTAACGAAATTTCGGGTTCGGCGCAAAATCTGTCCCAGGGTGCGACCGAGCAGGCCGCTTCCATTGAGGAGACCTCTTCGGCCATGGAGGAGATGTCGTCCAACATTGTCCAGAATACCGACAATGCCAACACGACCCAGAACATTTCGCAGAAGGCCGCCAAGGATGCGGAGGAAGGGGGCAAGGCCGTCGGGGAGGCGGTCCATGCCATGAAGGAGATTGCCTCCAAGATTGGCATCATTGAAGAAATTGCCCGGCAGACCAATCTGCTGGCTCTGAATGCCGCCATTGAGGCGGCCCGGGCCGGTGAACACGGCAAGGGGTTTGCTGTGGTGGCGGCTGAGGTCCGCAAACTGGCAGAACGGAGCCAGACGGCGGCAGGGGAAATCAGTCATTTGTCGGCTTCCAGCGTGGATGTGGCGGAAAAGGCCGGGGGAATCATCAACAAACTGGTGCCGGACATTCAAAAGACGGCGGAACTCATCCAGGAGATTGCCGCCTCCAGTCGGGAGCAAAGCCAGGGGGCTGGCCAGGTCAATCAAGCCATCCAGCAACTGGACCAGGTGATTCAGCAAAATGCGGGAGCCTCCGAGGAGATGGCCGCCACGGCGGAAGAGTTGAGTGCGCAGGCCGAGACGATGAGTCAATCCATCGCCTTCTTCAATCTGGGTCAGCAGGGTCATGTGGCACGGAAAAAATCGGCAGCCAAACCACCGGCGGCCAAACCCCAGGTTGCGCATACCCAGAGTCGTTCCACCAAGGCACTGCCCGCCCCGGCGAAAAAGGCCGCTGGGGTTGATCTGAAGATGGCCCATGGCGATGACGAATTCGAGAGCTTCTAACTGAGTCCACTTCCGGGGAGGCGGAGAACCGCCTCCCCGGCCCCCTTCACCCCATCCCGTTATACACATCGCAAAAAATTGTTATTATTCACGGGGGTCCGGGGGAGATTATCTCCCCCGGTGGGGTCCCTGCCCTATGCACACATCTTTATGCTGATAATAA
>JADFYM010000239.1:0-391 GCA_015233035.1 Magnetococcales bacterium | reverse complement strand
ATCCCCCTGGTGGGGTCCAGGGGCGAAGCCCCTGGTGGGGTCCGGGGCGAAGCCCCTGGTGGGGTCCAGGGCGAAGCCCCGCGAGGCATACCATATCAACCCGTTGGGGGCTTCGCCCCCAAACCCCCACTGGGGACCGTGACGGTCCCTGGACCCCTGCAAAAGATGTGTGCATAGGGTAGGGTGGGGTCCAGGGGCAACGCCCCTGGTGGGGTCCGGGGCTAAGCCCCGGAAAAACAAAATCTTGTAGTTAAACAATCCAACATATTGCTACTGCATATCTTTTGGCCTTGATCATCGTTTCGTCCACACGTTCTCCTGAATGCCCGCCTGCGCGGGCATGACGGGAATGGGTATGACACGAAATTCGCTCGTCATTCCCGCGAAGGCG
>JADFYM010000238.1 GCA_015233035.1 Magnetococcales bacterium | reverse complement strand
TCGTGCGCAGGCTTCGTCATCGGGAAAAACCCGTTGAAATTCAGGAAGCGTTGTCGGAAAGCCACGTGGGTCCATGACGACAGGCTAACATCAACTCACCAAATTGGCAAGCAACCGGATAGGCAGGAAGGTAACCGCCACGGATGCGGTTTTGGGTCTTTCCTCCTCGGACACGTTTGTGCTGACCGTCGCCAATGTCAACGATGCACCCACGCTGGTTCACCCCCTGCCCAGCAGCTACTCGGCCCCGGTAGGGAGTGCATTCGCACTGAGCGCGGCGACTGTGACCGCCGCCTTTCACGATGTGGACATGGATCTCGCAGGTTCGGGCGAGCACCTTACCTACACAGCCACGATGCAGGATGGAACAGCCCTGCCCGGTTGGCTGACCTTTGCTGGCAGCAATAATCCGACCCTGTACGGCACGCCACCCGATGCCGCCAATGGTTTGCTGTTGGGCGTTAAAATCACGGCGACCGATACGGGCAGTTTGAGTGTCGCCGACAGTTTCCAGATTTCGATACCACAGGCCGACCATGCCCCCACCCTGGGAGCGGCCATTGCCAGCTTTAATGCCCGGCAGGATACCCTCTACCTCTATGAGATCCCCGCTGGCAGCTTTGCCGACGCGGATCTGCCCAATGACCGGTTGACCTATGCCGCCAGTGTGGTCGGCGGCGGCACACTGCCCGCATGGCTGAAATTTGATGCAGATACCCACACCTTTATCGGGACACCCGGCAACTCGGCGGTAACGCTCGGCGACGCTGGCGGCACCCTCAACACCATCGCTCCTCTGCAGGTCCAAGTGACGGCCACGGACGCAGCCGGGCTGTCGGCTACCTCCAACGTGTTCCAGATCGGGGTGGTCAATGTCAACGATGCCCCGGTGCTGGTCCAACATATGGCCAACCAGACGGGATTCATTGGCCAGTCGCTCAGCGGTCTTGCGGTAGCCGGCAATTTCAACGATGTGGATAGGCCGTATGGCGACCAACTGACCTATGCGGCCGCTCTGGTGGGCGGAGGTGCCCTGCCCGGTTGGCTCAGACTGGATGCCGGGACCGGTCAGTTCAGCAGCGGTATCCTGGCCAGAGACGAGAGTGGCACCTACACCATCAAGGTGACGGCGACCGACAGTCATGCCGCCGCCGTCGCGGATATTTTCAACCTGACCGTGCGTCTCCAGGACAATGCACCGATTCTGGCGACGCAGACGGCCAACCAGACCGCCCAGCAGGGTCAACCCTTCATCCTGGCGTTGGACAAGACCACCTTTACGGATACGGATGCCGGGGATGTGTTGACCTGGGCAGCCACCTTGAGCGATGGCCATAAATTGCCCGACTGGCTCGTCTTCGATGCCGCCGCGCAGACCTTTGTCGGCACACCCAAAAATGCGGATGTGGGCGCGTTGGCCATCACGGTGACGGCGACGGACAAAGACGGACTCTCCGCCCAGGAGGTCTTCGCCCTGACGGTCAACAATGTCAACGATGCCCCCACCCTGGCGCACGCCATTCCCAATCAGTATGCGACACTGGATAGTGCCACCCCGTTCCATTATAGCGTGGATCCCGCCACCTTTACCGACATCGACAAGCTGATAGACCCACAGTCTACCCTGACCTTGTCGGCCACACTGCTGGATGGCACCCATAACGGTGCCGGGACCCTGCTGACCGCCGATGCCGGTTGGCTGCGTTTTGATGGCACCACCTTCAGCCTGAACGGTACCTCGCTCCCGGACACCAATACCGTCAGCATCAAGGTGACGGCGATGGACAATGGGACCCACAATGCGACGGACAGCGGACCGACCCCTTCCTTGTCGGTCTCCGACATTTTCAATCTGACCCTCAATCATGCCCCAACCGGGCCAACGGCCATTACCGCGCCACAAGATGCCGTCCAGGGGCAGACATTTTATTTTACGCTGCCCGCCAATACCTTTACCGATTTGGACACGCCGTATGGCGATACCCTGACCCTGTCCGCCACCTTGGGGGATGGGACCGACTTGTCGTCTTCCTCTGCCACCTCCTGGCTGCATTTCAATCAGGCCACCCAGACTTTTTACGGTACTCCCGGCAACGCCAACGTGGGTTCCCTGGATGTGACGGTCTGGGCGACGGATACTGCCGGAGACCATGTCTCCGCGCCGCTGCACCTGGTGGTGGACAATGTCAACGATGCCCCCATCCTGGTCAACCAGATTGCCAATCAGATGTTGATTGCCGATCAAATAGTGGACACGGGAAAGACGCTCAATTTTTCCGTGCAGGGCTATTTTGATGACCCGGATCTGCATGTGTCCGGCACGACCGAAAAACTGAGTTATTCTGCATCATTGCTGAGCGGCGATCTGCCGGGCTGGCTGTCTTTTGATGCAACCACTGGAACCTTCAGCGGTACGGCACCGAACAGCCAGGCCGATCTGGTGGTCAAAGTGACCGCCACCGATCTGGCCGGTGCCACGGCCTCGGATGTGTTCAAGCTGCATGTGTTGCTGCCCGCGCAGGCCCCCACGGTGGCAAGCCAAATTGTCGTCCCGACCACGGCGGTACAGGATCATGCCTTTGCCTTCCAAATCCCGAAAACAACATTTGCCGGTCCGGCAGGCGATTGGCTGTCGCTGACCAGCTCCGCCTTGCCGAATTGGCTCCATTTTGATGCCGATACCGGCACCTTTTTCGGCACGCCCGGCAGCAGTGATCTGGTCGCGCTCAAGCATGCTGACAATCTGGCTGGCATCCCAACCAGTACCAATCAGGCGGTACTGGCCATCACCGTGACGGCCATCGATGCGACCGATCTGCACCATGCCTCGGTCAGTGATGTCTTCACCCTGACCGTCAACAATGGCAACGATGCGCCAGTCGTGAATTCGGCCAGCCCTGCCATGACCCAGACCGTCACTCAGGGGACATTTTTCCAATTCGCGCTTTCGGGCGACCATTTCACGGATGCCGATGCCGTTTTTGGTGATACCCTCACCTATACTGCCGCATTGAGCGGTGGGGCCGCCTTGCCTAGCTGGCTGAGTTTCAATCCCACGACCCACCTGTTCAGTGGCACCCCGGATGCCAACACCCCGAGTCAATTGAGCCTCCGCCTGACCGCCACCGACAGTGGACAATTGTCGGTCTCGGACGCCATCACGCTCCACATACTGCCGCCCAACCATGCACCGACCGTGGCCAGTGCGGAGGGGAATCAATCCATCAGCGTGGGGCACACCCTGACCTATCAAGTCCCCCTCAACACCTTCAATGATGCCGACCAGGGCGATACCCTCACCTACACCGCGACCGCCCAGGATGGCAGTGCCTTGCCCGGTTGGCTCCATTTTGATCCGGCCACCCGAACCTTTTTCGGCACCCCGATTGATCAGGGCGTGACCGTAAACGGTGTCACCCATATCGAGGACGATTCGGGGGTGGTCAATGTCAAGGTGATCGCCACGGACAGTCATGGTGCGGCGGTGGCCGATACGTTTTCCCTCACGGTGACCAACGACACCAATCATGCACCGGTCCTGATCGATCCAACCGCCAGCCAACACATACCGACCGCCATCCGTGCTGCAACCTTTCAGTTTCAGTTGGCCGCCGATACCTTTCTGGACCCGGACAAGGGTGACACGCTGACCCTGTCCGCAGACAGGCCGGATTGGCTGTCGTTTGATCCCGGCACACGCATGTTTACCGGCACACCGACGCCTGACGCCACCACGGCCAATGTCACCCTCACCGCGACCGATGCTGCCGGTCTCAAGGGATATGATGTCTTCACCCTGAAGGTGATGGATCTCAACCATGCCCCTCTCCTGGGCAGTGTGGTGGCCGACCAGGTGTCGGACCAGTCCGTGCAGCAAGGAGCCGCCTTCCATTACCAGTTTTTGCCCGATGCCTTCACCGACCCGGATGGGGATGCGCTGACCCTGTCGGCCACCTTGATGGATGGCTCACAGGGTGGCCTCGGCACCCTGTTGACCACCAGTTCCGCCTCCTGGCTCCATTTTGATCCCAGCACCCGCACCTTTACCGGCCAGCCCGGCACTGGCGATGTCGGCACGTTGAACGTCAAACTGACCGCCACTGATCCCAGCGGAGCCAGTGTCTCCGACACCTTCAATATTTTGGTCGGCAATGTCAACGATGCACCGACGGTGGCCGATTCCCTGCACAACCAGGATGCAACCCGGGGGGCGGCGTTCACCTATCAATTCGCTGCCGATACCTTTGCAGATGGCGATGCACCCTATGGCGATACGTTGACCTATGCGGCCACCACACTTTCCGGGGATGCCCTGCCGACCTGGCTCCATTTTGATCCATCGACCCGCACCTTCAGCGGTACGCCCGAATCGACGGATGCGGTGGGGGTGATCAATGTCAAGGTGACGGCCACGGACCGTGGTCTCGACAATCCTCTGGCCACCGGCTCAACCGCCACGCCCAACCCGCTCAGTGTCTCCAGCAGCTTCAGCCTGAATGTGGCCGCCAGTCAGTCGGGTACCTTGCTGGACAGCAAGGTGGTCGGCATCACCTATACCACCACGACCAGTTCCGGTCGCGTCACCCACTCTGGATGGACGGACGACACCGGTGCCTTTCAGTTCAATCCGGGAGACACCGTCACTTTTTCCATTGGCGGTACCGTCCAGAATACGAACAAGATCCTGTCCAACCCGGCCACTGCCATGGGTGGCATTGCCTTGGGCCATGCAACAGCGGGCAAAGTCATCACCCCTGCAGATCTCGCCGGGTCCAGCAATGTGGCGACCATCACCAATATGCTGCGTCTGTTGCAGACCATGGATGCGGATGGCGATCCATCGAATGGCATCACATTCACCAGTGCCGAACTGGCCGTTGCGGCCTATACACCCCTGAGTTTCAACCTCTCTGCGGATGCCTTTGCCGCCAGCGGGACGGTCATCAACTATCTGAAGGCCACGGGCAACACCTCCGGCAGCCTGGTTTCCACGGAGGCTGCGTGGCAGCATTTCCTGGGTACCCTGGCCAGTGTCGGCAGTGGCAGCAGTGGTATTCTGACCACCAGCGAGGCCACCCCGATTCCGGTCGTACTCCAGGGGACCCCGCTGTCCTATCAACTTTCCCTAGCCCAGTTCAGTGTGAGCAGCGGGGCGATATTGTCTCCGGTCTCTTCTCTGATCAATCAAATCGCCTCGGCCCGGTCCGGTGGGAGCAGTGGCACGACACCGTATGCCATCTCTTCACTGGATGGAAAAACAAGCGGCAAAGCGGCATTGCCAGCCGATGGATGGCTCTCCTTTGATCAGGATACGGGTCTGTTCAGTGGTACGCCAGGCAACAATGATGTGGGTACCGTAGCCGTGTTGGTCACCGCTACTGCCAACAATGTGAGCAGCAACAAAGTGGTTAACATCACGGTTCTCAACGCCAATGATGCCCCAACCTTCACAGCAGGAAGTCTGAAAACCCAGAGTGCCACCCTGACCACCCCCTTCTTTTACCAGATTCCGACCACTGCCTTCAGCGATGCGGATATGCCGTATGGCGATCGCCTGACTTTTTCTGCCACCCAGGCGGATGGCAATGTGCTGCCCACATGGCTCTGTTTTGACCGCCAGACCGGCACCTTTTCGGGAACCCCCACCACGCTGGCCAATGCGGGCACGGTGATTGTCAAAGTGACGGCCACCGATACTGCCAACACCAGCGTTTCTGGTCTGTTCAGTCTCAATGTAACCGCGATTGATCATGCACCAACGCTGGCCGATCCCATCGCCAGCCAGACGGTACCGACCGCAATGGAAGGGACCGCGTTCCGTTTTCAACTGGCCAGCAACACCTTCAAGGATGTGGATGTCAACACGCTGGGCGACCATCTGACCTACTCCGCCCAACTGGCCGGGGGAGGCAGCAGCACCGCGTTACCCTCATGGCTCCATTTTGATCCCGATACGGGTACTTTCAGCGGGACACCAACCCATGGCGATGTCGGAACCCTCACTGTCAAGGTAACAGCCACCGATCTGGCCGGGGCACAGGTGTCCGACAGTTTCACCCTGGGCGTCCAGCAATTGCCCCATGCACCGACCCTGGTCGATCCCATAGCCAGTCAGTTGGGCCAGACGCTCTTCACCCAGGGACAACCCATCAATTTCAAACTGGATCCGCATACATTCACCGTAGATGCGGGTGATGCGATGAAGCTGACGGCCACCCTGGCCGATGGCACAACTGCCCTACCCGCCTGGCTCACCTTTGACCCGCTCACGGCGAGCTTCACCGGCACGCCCACCGCAGGCGGCGTGTTGCATCTGGAGGTTCTGGCTCAGGACACCACCAACACGCTCTCCACGGCCAGTTATTTTGACCTTTCGGTCAAGGCGATCAACCATGCGCCCACGGTCGTCACGCCGGTGAACGTGACACCACCCCATGCCTCCGACGATGGCTCTACCTTCTCGTACACCGTGCCGACGGGGCTGTTTGCCTATGCGGACAATGACCACCCGACCTTCCCG
>JADFYM010000237.1 GCA_015233035.1 Magnetococcales bacterium | reverse complement strand
TCTGCACATACCATCAAGCAAACGAAATCGCGTCGTGGCCGTGTCCGTGGCAGATATTTCATCGGTGGGTAAGACCCAAGAGGCCAGATTACCTGATGGGTCAAATTTAAGGAAAGTCAGTACGGGGACACTACGCCCGTGCAGAGGCAGTATGCACTGGGTGAACGGGGGGTGTATACCCTGGGCGGCTATTGACAGGCCCTCTTCACCCCCCTGTCCCCCCGCCCCGATACCGCTGCAACCGATCCATCCACTGGTTCCAGACCGTCTGTTTCAAAGGCACCATCCGTCTCATAAAATCATCAAAGTCCACTTCCGGTTGATGATCGACCCAGGCGGCCGCCTGCTGGCGCACCGTGGCCAAGTGGGGCCCGATCTTGTCCTCTCGGCAACAAAAAATAATTTCATTGCGGGAAGGGTATGGCACCGGCAGACGAAAGACCGAGTCGGGAAAACAGGCCGTGATCCCCGCGAGAATGTGCGAATAGTTCGAGGTTTCCGCCCGGTTCAGATTGAGTGCCAACACCCCATGCTCGGACAGCAAGGGGTGAATGTTCATAAAAAATGGGCTGGCATAGACCGAACGGGCCATCCCTTCATGGTCGAAAGCATCCACCAGGATCAAGTCATACAGCGGCGGACGGCCCGCCATGGCCGCTACAAAAGCCTCCCCATCGGCGCAATGCAGGGTCAACCGGTTTTCTATCGGCAGAGAAAAAAATTGTCGGGCGATGGATGCCATCTCGGGATTGGAATCCACCACATCGATACGGCATTCCGGGAAATAATGGAGAAAAAATTTGGCCAGGGAACCCCCGCCGAGGCCAATCATGAAAATATGGCGGGGATGCGGGTTGAACAGCAGACAGCCCAGCATGTGGCGGGTGTATGGCAGGACCAGCCACAGGGGATGCGCCAATAACATGCGGCTTTGGGTCATCTGGTTGTCAAAGTATAAGGAGCGATATTCCCCCTCATCGACGACCATCGTGGTGCGTCCTTGCCAGGCGGTCTGAAACAAAATCGGGGATAGGTCGGGATCAGTCGTCATGTTGGGCATCCTTGGGCATTTTTTGGGTCAACAGGAGGCAACCTGAGAGGGAATGGTCGACTTTTTTGCCTTTCAGGACTATCATGGATCGCTTGTGGGTTTGGTTTATCATCCGCATTCACCCTGTTTTTTGGAGCAACCCATGGCAAATCAAACGCATAGAGGGCGTCAGAAAGAGATAAAACCGGGCCAGAGAAAAAAACCAAAACCGGCCCCTGTCGCCATGACGGGTCCGACGGGTCCCAAACAGGCCGACAGGTCGCTGACG
This sequence comes from Magnetococcales bacterium, assembly GCA_015233035.1. Classification (GTDB taxonomy): domain Bacteria; phylum Pseudomonadota; class Magnetococcia; order Magnetococcales; family Magnetaquicoccaceae; genus Magnetaquicoccus. The sequence continues at coordinate 5,302 of JADFYM010000237.1, read as the reverse complement.
CGACGCCTCCGGGAAGTGGAAAAACAGGTCAGGGCGTTGCATAAACGGATCGACCTGCAATTGCAGCAACTGGTCGACCGCAACGTCGCCCTGGTGCGGCGGACCAGCGAACAGATGCGCACCGCATCCGACCGCCAGGAGGGGATGCTCCTCAAGACGGACAGCCAGATGAAACAATGGACGGATAAAAACGCCACGCTCCTCAAAAAGACAGACACCCAGATGCGGCAGTTGTCGGATCGCAATGCCACCCTGTTGCACAAGACAGGCGAGCAATTGGAACAATTGTCACAACGCAATGCGGCCTTGTTGCGCAAATTCAATGCACTCATCCACGCCAAGGATCCCCCGTCCTGATCCGTGCGCGACCGGCAGACAACTGTGCTGCCCGCCTGTTCACCCGGCAGCCATTATGGCATACCGGTTCCCTGTAATAAAGAGTTGTCACCCCGGGCAAGCGCATTGGAAACCTGGGGGGAGCGCGGAGAACCGCCCCCGCCCTTTTTTTAGCCATTTTCCCGTTGCCGGGAGGTCCAGGAGGGGATGATCCCTTCCTGGTGGGGGTGTGGAGGCAAAGCCCCCACCCTGTTGTATCCCGGAATCGGGCGGTTGCAGGAGTGGCCCCGGCGATTGCCCCGGTCCTGGACTGTTTTTCCGATGACAGGAGCGGCTGTTCTCCCTACAATCCTGTCAAAGAGCATCCGGTGCCTGTCGGCCAGGCAGGCGTTGTCTTGGGGTGCCCAGGCGGTGATCTCTCTGTGGCAACCAACGGGTGTCATGAATACCCGATCAATCCACCCAATTTTTGTAACAGGTTGTTGAATTATGGGATGCAAGATTACAGCCATCATTGAGCGTAATGTGGTGACCATCGACCAGGATCGAACGGTTGCCGATGCGGTGGGTGTCATGGCGGATCGGGCGGTTGGCTCGATTGTGGTGACGGGCAAGGGTCGGGTGGTTGGCTATTTTACTGAACGGGATCTGCTTACCCGGGTGGTGGCCAAAAAACGCAATCCAGACGCCGTCATGATGCGGGATGTGATGACGAGCGAACTGATCACCGTACCGCACGATGCCTCCTGCCACGAATGCCTGGATCGCATGAAGGAAAGGGAGATTCGCCACCTTCTGGTTTACCAGGACACCCTGTTTGTGGGGATTGTCTCCTTGCGCGTCCTGGCCGATCTGGCCAAACAGGGGCGCAACCGCCCCTGCCCCGTGCTCAACGGGAGAGGCGGCGTGATGCTGTTGGTTGTCCTGCTGGCCCTCGGTGCGCTGGTCGTCCTCTGCCCGGAGGTGCTGGTCTTCGTCCGGCACCTCTTGCCGTAATCCGCAGCAAGGCTCAACATTGCGTCCAGGGCAAACCGCGAACACGCCAACCGTTGATACTGTTGCGGTGCTGGTCTTCGTCCCGGTCCCCTTCAAAACCTTCCAATACATGATAAACAGGCTGAAAGCCCGCTTCTATCAAGGCATTGCCCGCGTCAATGGACCGTTGCCCGGAACGACAGATCAACAGGACCGGTTGTCCTTTCTGGGCGATATAGGAGACCTCTTCGACAAAATGAGGATTGACCTCAGCGTCCGGCGGATCCTGCCAGGGCACCAGGATGGCCCCCTTGGGGTTGCCGACATAAAAATGTTCCGTTGTCGAGCGGATATCAATAAACACCACCTCTTTGTTCTGTAACAGCGCAAAGGCTTCATCCGGGAGGATTTGGTGCAGATCGGGATGAGCCGGGCCGTGCGCCTGCTCAGGCGGCCTGGGCGAGGTGCCCTGAATTTCTGAATGGGGACACGCGCTCTGTGTCATTTTTCCTCCATGGGTGGTATGCTGTGTACGGTGTGGGTGGCCGGTTTGTGCTCTGCCGCGCTGCTCACCCTGAAACGATCCATTCTACTCCCAAATGGCTGCCGAGTTAAGTGATGGTGATCCTCTGTTGCATTTATTGCGCTGTGACAACCAATGAGCGGGTTTAGACCGGGACACAAGGTCCGCCGTATCGCGCAGGCTGCCTCGGCGGCGTGGTGGCGGCGCAAAAAAAGGTCTGCGGGATCCAGCGATCCACAGGCGCGGACCAGTGCGCGCCACAAATCGCTTGCGCAAAAGCCGGGCAATAAGGGCGCGTTCCACGAACGGGCACCCCGGCGCAGTGTCGTGCCAGATGCCAGGTGGGGGGTGCGGTCACGGGAATGGTTGGCGGGCATGGTCGAGAGAACGCTGCTGCGCCTCCTGGAATCGCTGATCATCCTGAAAAATGGGTTCGGCTTTTTGCGGGAGTTGTGGCTCATCGTCCGGGAGTTGGTGACCAGGCGCATCTCGGCGGCCCCCGTTGAGTTTGAATCGTTTGAAAAAGAGATCCGGGAAAGTCGCCTGAAACTCGGTTGTGCATCCACCGGGCGGGAACCCTCCTGGGAACGTCCCTCTCTTGCGCCGGTGGAGACCTTGCCGGTTGCCCTGTCCATCGGTGCCTTCTCGTCGCGGATCGGTCTGCGCGAAGAGGCGGAATTGGCCAAAATTTCCAACCTGGACGTGGAAGAGGAAGATTTGCCGGAGGATCACCTGGAAGATCAGGCCGGGGCGTTGCGCTCACGTTTTTCCCATGTCACCCAAGGGGAGACCAGAGGATGAGTGGCGAAGGGTTTTCGGACGCTCTGCCTCCCGGTACCCGCTTGCTCTGGTTTGAAATTGTCAAGGTGTTGGGCAAGGGGGGGTTCGGCATCACCTATCTGGGCAGGGATACCAACCAGAAGCAATGGGTGGCCATCAAGGAATATCTGCCCTCGGCCTATGCCGCCCGGGGCAACCATCATGCGGTGCTGCCCCACTCCCCGGCGGATGCCAAGACCTTTGACTGGGGGTTGGACCGCTTTCTGAAAGAGGCACAAACCCTCGCCCAGTTTCATCACCCGAGCATTGTGCGCGTCACCAGTTTTTTTCGCAGTGGCAACACGGCCTATATGGTGATGGAATATGTCGAAGGTGAAGGGTTGGACAGCCTGTTGCGCCGCCACAAGACCCTGGATGAGGCGACGCTCAAAAAACTGTTGCCCCTGTTGCTGGATGGTCTGGAAATATTGCACAAGGCAGACTATATCCATCGCGACATCAAGCCGCCCAATATTTTTCTCAGAAAAACCAATGATATGCCTGTCCTGCTCGATTTTGGTTCCGCCCGCCAATCGGTGGCCGGGCGCAGTGAGCAGATGACCAGCCTGCTCAGCATGGGTTATTCGCCTTTTGAGCAATATGATTCCACTGGCAGTCGTCAAGGGCCCTGGTCTGACATTTATGCCATGGGTGGTGTGTTGTATCGGGCCATTACCGGGCAAAAGCCGCTGGAGGCCAGTATCCGGGCGGCCGCCCGGTTGCGCAATGCCCCGGATCCGCTTCCGGCGGCGGAGGAGATGGGCAAAGGACTCTATTCGACCGATTTTTTGCGGGCGGTGGACTTGGCCTTGCGGGTGGTGGGGGCGGAACGGCCGCAATCCATTCAGGAGTGGCGGCCCTTGTTGCTGGGACCGCAGGCGGTGGCGATGCCGGTGGGTACACTCCGCACCCAGGGCGCAGGCGAGATGGGGGATGCCGGGGTGGCGACCGGCAAGACTACCAGTTGGCGCGGTTTTATCTCGTCGCTGAACGCCTTTTCCAGTCGCACCACCGTGTCGGAAAGGTTGGGTGGTGCCATGCCGGATGTGATCGCGCCCAAACCGGGCGAAGTGCGGCGCATCACGCCAGTTCCGTTGACCTCTGCGCCGAACGCGGCGGGGGTCACGCCGGGCGGAACTTTGGCGGGGTGGGAGATTCCGGCGGCGGTGCGGAAGGCGGGTACCCTCTGGGAAGAACCGGCCACCAAAATGGAGTTTGTCTGGGTGCCGGGCGGGGTGTTTCTCATGGGATCTGCGCTGGCGGATCCCAACCGGAAAGAGGATGAAGGGCCGGAACATGAGGTGCAACTGGATGGCTTCTGGATGGGCAAATATCCGCTGACCTGGGGCAAATGGCGGCGCATCATGGGAGATTATCCTCCCGGCCTGTTCATGAATTCCCGGGCGCACTGCCCGGTGGAACGCATCACCTGGTTGGATGTCCAAAAATTTATCGACAAATTGGGCCATATGATCGGCGCACAGTACACCTTCCGGCTGCCCACCGAGGCCGAGTGGGAGTATGCCGCCCGCGCGGGGGCCTATGTGCTGCCTTTTCTGCAAAAATCCACCCTGCAATTCGGGACGGAATATTTGCCCGATTATGCCTGGTTCCGGGCCAATGCCCACGCCCAATCCCACCCGGTTGGCGAAAAAAAGGCCAATGCCTGGGGGCTGCACGATATGCTGGGCAATGTCTGGGAGTGGGTCAATGACCGCTACCAGGCGGATTATTACGGCAAAAGTCCCCGGATAAACCCGCAGGGGCCACCTGGGGGTGGTTCCGCTGGCTACCCGGTGCTCCCGGCCAGTCGCTTCAACCGGGCGGCACCGCCCAGAGAAATGCGGGTGGCGCGTGGCGGGGGGTTCAACAGTATGCCGTCAGAGTGTTGGCCCACCAGTCGGTTGCGCATGGCGGAAAATGCCTCTGCCCTCACGGTGGGCTTTCGTCTGGTGCGTCAGGAGTAGGGCGTGCGGTGACCATGCTCATATTGATTGATGGACTGGAAGAGATGGCCGCTGCGCCGGGCGCGTTGCCGGTCCTGGAGCGGTTGGCCGCGACGGGTCGGACCGGTCGGTTGCAGTTTGGCGGGGAGCCTTGTTTTGATCTGTTTGGTTTTTCTGCACCAGGACGGGGCGGGCCGGAGGCGGATCTGCCCCTGGGCTATGCCGTCGCCCTCGGTCTGACGGAGCGGGATGGGACGGGGGAACCGGATCCAGAACGCACCTGGTGTTGCCTCGGTTTTACCCACCTGTATAAAAAACAAAATGATCTGCGCTTTTTGTCGCCCGAACGCACGGGGCAGACCTCGGCAGAGTGTTGGGCCCTGGTGGAGGCTTTGCAACCGGATTGGGCGGAGGCCGGCTGGTCGCTGTATGCCCCTTCCCGGACGACGCGCGGTGGGCGGGCGGGGCCCGTTTTTTCGCGGGCCGCCGATGCCCTGGTTCGTACCAGTCCCCTGGATCTCCTGGATGGCTGTTCTTTGCGTGACCGGTCACCGGTCGGACCCGATGCGAAACATTTGTTGCCCTTGTTGACGGTCGGCCAGTTGATCCTGGCCCGCCATCCCGTCAACCAGGAACGGCAACGGGCCGGGCGCGTCCCTTTGAATACCCCCTGGGTTTGGGGCGTGGGGCGCGGGTTTGGAGT
>JADFYM010000236.1 GCA_015233035.1 Magnetococcales bacterium | reverse complement strand
ATCTAAGTGGGAAACCCACCTCAAGATGAGTTTTCCCCATGAGACTCGTGGTAGACCACCACGTTGATAGGCTGGGTGTGGAAGCGTGGTGACACGTGAAGCTAACCAGTACTAATCAGTCCATTGGCCTTCTTACAGCCAGTCAACGCACATCAATGCCCATTCCACTCAGTTGTTAGAGAGATTAGAAGGTTTTTTTGTATCTTCCTGGTGGCTATAGCGAGGGGGTCACACCCGATCCCATCCCGAACTCGGCAGTTAAGCCCCTCAGCGCCGATGATACTGCATCTCAAGATGTGGGAAAGTAGGACACTGCCAGGAAGTTTTTTTTTATCATCCTGATGGCGCGGGATGGAGCAGTCCGGTAGCTCGTCGGGCTCATAACCCGAAGGTCGGAGGTTCAAATCCTCCTCCCGCAACCAACACAGAAAACCCCCATGACTCCGCGTGAGTTATGGGGGTTTTTCTGTTGGGTGCAACCGGTGGAATAATCCGTAGAATATGCTCTCGAACAATGTTATACTTTTGTATAATGTCTGATACAGAGGGAGACCGGGATGCACACCTCAACACTGCGCAAGGTAGGCGGTTCAACCATGTTGGCTGTGCCACCTGCGATGCTGGATACCCTGGACCTGAAAGCAGGGGCCACGGTTGGTATTGCCATTGAGGATGGCCACTTGGTCATTGATCCCATTCCACGACCGAACTACACGCTGGATGAACTGTTGGCCATGTCAACCGACACCCCGGCGAGGGAGTCTGCCACACCGGAAGAGCGGGAATGGCTTAATGCACCGGCCACCGGGGATGAGTTGCTGTGACAGCCGAGCGGGGCGACATCTACCTGGTCAATCTTGACCCAACATCCGGTCATGAGACACAAGGGAGAAGACCGGTACTGGTGGTATCCCCTGCTGCGTTCAACAGGGTTACTGGCGTCCCTGTTGTGTTACCCATCACCTCTGGTGGAAATTTCGCACGGATGGCAGGGTTTGCGGTGTCCCTGACCGGAGCCGGAACGGCAACGGTTGGCATCATTCGCTGTGACCAACCCAAGGCACTTGATTTTCAATCCCGTTCCGCCAAAAAGCTGGAGCATGTGCCCTCTGCCATCATGGAGGAGGTTCTGGCCCGGTTGGCAACCATCTGCTCGTGACTGCCTCTGATTCCCGTTACGATACGGCGGAATTTCTCAGGACAGAGGAGGATACGCGGCTCTATCTGGATGCCTGTCTGGAGGATGGCGATTATGCTCTGGCAGTGCAAGCTTTGGGTGTCATTGCCCGTGCGCGAGGGATGAGCCAGTTGGCGCGTGACACGGGCATTTCCCGCGAGGGTCTTTACCGTGCGCTGTCTGCTGAGGACAATCCAGAATTTGCCACAGTGATGAAAGTGATCAAGGCTCTTGGGATGAAACTCCAGACCGCGATGTACGAGGAATTGCAGGCAACGGGTTGAGTGTGCGCCCCGCATTGAAGACGCATGAGGGGTAAGCCATGTCGCGTCATGCGCGAAGAGTTGCAGACTGCCAGAGAGGAATTGCGAGCCACCCGTTGAAAATACCCGCCTTTTTCCCAGATAGCCCTCTCCCCATCAGGCAGGTTTTGCGGCCAGAGTTGCTCCGCCACGGCTGGTCTTTGCTGCTGGACACCCTGTTTCCGGCCACCTGCCCGCTGTGTCGGCGGGAGATGGCACAACCCAATCAAATCTGTGCCGCCTGTCTGCCAGAACTGCCCCGGCAACCGGAAAATTATTGTCTGCGCTGCGGCATGGCGACCAAGGGCGTCCAACGGGGGTGTGGGCACTGCGAGCAGGATCCGGATTTTGCCGCCGATGCCAGCTATTTTGCCTATTGTTATGAGGGACAGATTGCCAAATGGCTGGTCGGAATGAAATTTTCCGATCATTCCGAATGGTCGCGCCTGCTGGGCTGGCTGGCGTGGCAGCGGTTGCAACGGGAGTTGACCTGGGAATCGCCCGACATGCTGGTACCGGTGCCGTTGCATCCCTATCGTCTCATTGCCCGTCGTTACAATCAATCGGCCTTGCTGGCCCGTGCCCTGGCTGGATGGCTGAACCGCCCTTTGCAAACCAACGCCCTGCACCGGATCAAGCGGACCCAACCGCAAACCCATCTCAACGGGATTCAACGGGCGGTCAATCTGCGTGGCGCATTTCATGCAAGAAATACCGTGGTGCAAGGTCGCTCGGTGCTGCTGGTGGACGATGTGTTTACCACCGGAGCCACGACCCAGACGGCGGTCCGTGCCTTGAAAGAGGCCGGTGCCAAACGTGTGGCCGTCACCTGTCTGGCGGCGGTGCAGCATGGCCAGGCACAGGATCAGGAAAACCCATTCACAGACACCCCCTCATTCGGTTAAAGGAGTATAGCATGGCAGAAGTTCTCCTCTACACGACGACCGTTTGCCCTTTTTGCATCCGGGCCAAGGCGTTGCTGAGCAAAAAACAGGCAACATACCGGGAGATCAATCTCGACAACAACCCGGCGATGCGGGAAGAGATGATCCAGAAAGCGGGTGGCAAGCGGACCGTGCCGCAAATTTTTATCAATGGCCGGCATGTGGGAGGCTGTGACGATCTCCACGAATTGGACAAACAGGGCCAGTTGGACAGGCTGTTGGCGGGTTGATGACCATGTGGGCGGCGGTGATTCAACTCTGTTCGTCAAATGATCGGGCGGAAAATTTGCGGGAGGCCGAACGGTGGATGACGGCGGCGGTGCAGCGCGGAGCCGATCTGTTGGTGCTGCCCGAAAATTTTTCCTTCATGGGCCAGACGGACGCAGAAAAACGTCACCATTGGGAAGATCCAGAGACGGGGCCCAGTCTGGCCTTTTTGCGCACCTTTGCCCGGCAGCACCGGGTCTGGATTGTCGGCGGTTCGGTGGCATTGCGGACGGCCCACCCGGATCGCATCACCAACACCTGTTTTGTGGTGGATGGCGCGGGTCAGGTGCGGGGCCGTTATGACAAGATTCACCTGTTTGATGTCGATCTGGGCGGGGAGACCCCCTATCGGGAGTCGGATCGGGTGGCAGCGGGCGAGCAAGCCGTTGTGGTGGAGACACCGTTTGGCGGACTGGGGCTGACCATTTGCTATGATTTGCGCTTCCCGGAACTGTTTCGCGCCCTGACGGTCGGGGGGGCCACCGTGTTGACCGTACCGGCGGCCTTTACCCAGACCACCGGGCAGGATCATTGGGAGGTGTTGTTGCGGGCGCGGGCCATCGAAAATTTTGCTTATGTGTTGGCCGCCGGACAAGGCGGCCAACATGCCAACGGGCGGCAGACCTTTGGCCATTCGTTGATTGTCGAACCGTGGGGACATGTGCTTGCCCAATGCCCGGACGGGCCAGGGTTTGCCCTGGCCGAGTTGCAACCGGAGCGGGTCGCACAGAGTCGGCGGCGCATTCCCTGCCTGAACCATCGGGCCGAGTTCAGTTTGGTGCGGGTTTGATGCCTGCCGATTGCAGTGCCTGCGACAGGTCTGCTTTGAAGGCGGTGCAACTGGGCATGTCTTATACCATTTTCACGTCATACATAGAGTATTCGTCACGTCCAGTATCTGGGGAAGAAATCCAGCCAAATGGCCGTTACATTGGTGGCATGGCGACTGCGCAACAAACCTGTCAAAGCTCTATGTTTGACGACAAAATGGTATTAATCTATCGCTTGCAACAAGGTGGTCTTGCCAGAACCGTTGAGACCGATCAGGCAGGTAAACTTGCCCATCGGCATGGAAAAATCGGCCAGGGATTTAAAGTTGCGTATAGCCAGATGACGAATCATTCCCCCCTCTCTTCCCACTTTTTCATAAACGCCTGGACCTTTTTCATGAACGCGGGCAGGCCCCGCACGGCGGCCAGTTGGGCCAGATTGTCCCGATGCGGTTGCCCCCAATAGCCGGACCAGGTAATTCCCGCCGGCACACTGCCCGCCACCCCGGTGGAGGCCGCCACCCGCGCCCCCCGGCCAATGGTCACATGCGGCACCAACCCCGCCTGCCCCGCCAAAACCACCCCATCCTCAATCCGACAGGAACCGGCAATCCCCACCTGCGCGACAATCAGACAATGCCGACCAATGTCCACATTGTGGGCAATCTGCACCTGATTGTCTATCTTGGTCCCCGTGCCAATCCGCGTCGCCCCAAACCGACCCCGGTCAATGGTGGTGTTGGCCCCCACCTCCACCTCATCCTCCAGTTGAACAATCCCCAGGTGGAGAATCTTCTGGTGCCGACCGGCGGTAAATTCATAGCCAAACCCATCAAAACCAATCACACTGTTGCTGCCAATGATGCACCGTGCCCCGATCAGGCACCGCTCGTGAATGATCGCCCCGGCATGAATGACCGTCTCCGCGCCAATGACCACCTCCGCCTCAATCACCGCATGTGGACCCACCGCCACCCCCGGACCCAGTTGCGCCGTGGGATCAATGCTGGCCGTGGGATGAATCCCCCGCACCGTCAGAGTCTTGCGACCCAACAAGGTGGCCGCCTGCGCCACATGCAAGGCGGGCGTCGGCGTGATGAGATGAGGACGATCCCCCAACAAGGGGGCCAACTCTTTGGGAACCATGAAGGCCGCCGCCTGATAGGCATGGGCCGATACCCCATCCAACCATTTGCGCTCATTGATAAAGGATAGATCCGTCCCGCCTGCCTCCTGCAAAGGGGCAACGTCCGTGATCTCAATATCCTGCGTGGGTTGCGCCAAACCCAGTTGCCTGGCCAGTTCCGTCAACTTCATCGACTTGGTCCTCCTGTGGATAAGTGGGAGCCTCTCCTGGGGAGGGCGGTGAACCGCCCTCCCCAGCCCCCCACCCTGTTTTTTTGTACCTATATCGTCCGCCCGTGATGCCTGGAATAGATGCCGACATGGGCAATCAACCCCATGGAAAACAACAACGTAATCATGGAACTCCCCCCATAGCTGATCAGCGGCAGCGGAATGCCCACCACCGGCAACAAACCAATCACCATGCCAATGTTGATAATGACCTGAAACGCAAACAACGCAATAAACCCCACCACCGTCAACAAACCAAACCGATGATGGGCCATGCTCGCAATGAACAACCCGCGCGATGTAATCAGAATGTATAATACAATCAGCGTGACACACCCCACAAAGCCCCACTCCTCGGCCAATACCGAAAAAATAAAATCGGTGTGCCGCTCGGGGAGAAAATCCAGATGGCTTTGACTGCCCGCCATGAACCCCTTGCCCAACAAACCACCCGAACCCACCGCTATCTTGGACTGAATAATATGATAACCCGATCCCAGGGGATCCCTTTCGGGAGAAAAAAGGGTGTAAACACGCTGTCGCTGATATTCATGCAGGGCACTCCAGGCAATGGGCAACCCCGCCGACAACAGGCCAAGCGACAGGACGATCATTTTCCAGGAGAGACCCGCCACCACAATCACCACCATACCCACCGTGGCAATAATAATGGCCGTGCCCAGATCGGGTTGCTTGAGAATCAGCAGCAGGGGCAAGGTCACCAACAACAGTGGAATGCCCAGATCACGCCAACCAAACCCCACCACCACCGCCCGGTCGTGATAATAACGGGCCAGGGCCAATACCAACGTCACTTTCATCAGTTCAGAAGGTTGAATGCGCATGAAACCCACATCCAGCCACCGCCGCGCCCCCATGCTCACACTGCCAAAGAGAAAAACGGCCACCAGCAAGGCCAGGGCAACCCCATACGCCAGATAGGCATATCGCCGATAGACCCGTTCACTGCCCGCAAACGCTACCACAAACAGCAAGACCAGGCCAATGCCAAAACGCCCCGCCTGACGTAACAGATATTGCAGGTTGCTCGTCTCCTGAAAATCACCCCGACCACCCACGGCGGAATAAAGCACCACCAGACCGAGCAGGGAGGTGATCATCAGCAAGGCCAGCAGGCTCCAGGGAAACCGCTGCCACCGCTCCTGCCACCCCAGGGTGGTGGTACCGTCAATGCTCAGCACCCCCCCAACCGGGGTGTTGTGGCCCGCCGGGCGGATCGGCGGGATGTCGTCGGGATCGGGATGGGTCAGCGTCGGACTCATTGTCTCTTTTTTAATCATGATCAAGGGGGTCCGGGGGGGATTATCCCCCCCGGTGGGGTCCAGGGGCAAAGCCCCTGGTGGGGTCCAGGGGCAAAGCCCCTGGCGGGCCACCACAACACCTACCGGCCTTGATCATCGTTTCGGCCATTCCAGTCAGAACTCTGGATTCCCGCCTTCGCGGGAATGACGAGCGAATTTCGTGTCATACCCATTCCCGTCATGCCCGCGACAGCGGGCATCCAGGAGAGTTCGTGGACGAAACGATGATCAAGGCCCACCTACCCTATGCACACATCTTTTGCAGGGGTCCAGGGAGCGTCACGGTCCCCGGTGGGGGTTTGGGGGCGAAGCCCCCAACGGGTTGATATGGTATGCCTCGCGGGGCTTCGCCCCGGACCCCACCAGGGGCTTCGCCCCCGGGCCCCCCCCGGGGGGTAAACCCCCTGGTCCCCCATCCCTTCCCAATATGCCGCGGGTTTATTTTTCTGCCCCCGGTCACAATTGGCCAGTGTCGTGATTCCCGCGCCGGCCGGCACCC
>JADFYM010000235.1 GCA_015233035.1 Magnetococcales bacterium | reverse complement strand
GTCACAATTGACACATATCGTCATTCCCGCGCAGGCGGGAATCCAGGAGGTCCAACAAGCCCAATGGATTCCCGCCTGCGCGGGAATGACGGAACAGGAAATGCCACTTATGACCGCGTGCAGTATACTGTGTCTTTTTTTGCTCCACAAACCCTTGATGCCCCTGGCGGGGCTCCGCCCCGAGCCCCGCCAGGGGCTTTGCCCCTGGACCCCACCAGGGGGATAATCCCCCTGGACCCCTGCCAATATCAACGACTTGTTGAGATGTGTGAATGGAATGGGGATAATCCCCCCGGACCCCTTTGAACCGGTCAGGGCCTGCGCATGGGATAGGGGACAAACGGGGCATCCTGAACCATGCGAAGTTCTCCCTCAATACGCAACCGTTCCTGCATGTGCTGCAATTGTTGCGCAAGTCCAGAAAAAGTGGCCGGGACAATCTGCTGTTTCGCACCCAGTTCCGTCACCAACTCGGCCTGGTAGCGTTGCGCGGCCAGATAGTCGGGATGATGAATCCCCACCGTTTTGGCCAACAGACCCAAGACCTCCTGATGCGTCTGGATGGCAGCATTGAGTCTGCCCTGCATCTGTTGCACCCTGGACAGCCCCATCAGGGTGCGCAGCAGACCCGTTCCCGATACAGGATCCCGATTCCGCCAGACAACCAAGGCCCGATTATAAAATTCGACTGCCGGACCGGGTTGATTTTCCAGGCGTAAATTGTCTGCCAAGGCCAGGAGAGCCTCGGCCCCCTGTTCATGGTCCACGCCGTACAGTTCTTCCACCAGGGCAAGAGTGCGGACAATCGTGGACCGACTCTGATTGAGTTTGCCCATTTTTTGATAACTGGTCGCCAGCTTTTGCAGGAGTGGCACCAGGTCAGGGTGATGGGTTCCCCGCATGTTTTCCGAGATGGCCAATGCGCTTTTGAGCAACTCGGTCGCCTGCGGATAATCGCCGTCATCATAATCCAGTTGGGCCAGAGCGGTCAAAACCTCGACGCGGGTAGTGTGATAGGGGCCGCTGGTTTCCATCAGGATCTCTTTGGACTGTTGGAAAAGTGACGCAGCCACCTCCTTGTGCCCGTCCAGAAGCTGATACTGGGCTTGGTGCGCCAAAACAATGGCATCCCCCGGCGTTTCCATCATCAACACCTGTTCCTGGATGTCGGCCATACGCTGGTGCAAGCGACTGGCCTCCTCGGGATTGTTTTGGGCAAGAGCGATGGCAGCCAATTGTGCCAGAATGCGGACCGCCAGCAGATGATTGGGATTGGCCGTCTCTTCCACGATGGCCAGGGCACGTTCCCAGGAGACGCGCGACCGGGAAAAGTGCCCCTGGTCAAACTGGATGGTCGCCAGATCACTCAGCGGGGTGACCAGCCACAAATTGGACACGCCCCATTGGGCTTCCGATTGTTGCAACACCTGGGTTTGATAAAATTCGGCTTGTGTCAGATGGTGTTGTTGGCGATGAAAGCGGACCAACCGTTCCAAACCTTGGACCAGGCGCGCAGGATCCCGCTCTTCTTTGGGTGACAAGGGACGCAGATGCTGAAACAGGGTATCGGCCTCGGCAAAGGCCTGCGGGGTGTCGGCCTGCAAGGCCAACGTGATGAAGGCTTCCCAATCCCGAGCGACCGATCCAGCGGCCTGGAGGGGCACATGCCAGAGGGTGAGCAGAATGGCTGCACCCACAAGAAACCCCGGTCTGCATCGGATGGAGGGCACCGCAAAAATCCTTTGTTTGCCCACCCCTGACCGCGCTGGTCGGCCAGGAGCGAGTCAGGGCAGCATCACGGCATGGCCTTGGGCACAGCGGGAATGGCCTTGGGTACAGAGGGAATGGCCGTCTCATGACCCTTTTCTGCACTGGGCAGGGAGGGAATGGTCGATCGGCTCACGGGTTCTGCCGCCTTGGCCGGGGTCGCCGGGGGTTGCCCTTTGGCATCCGGTGCCGTGTCCGACTCTTTGGCGGGCATGGGCGAGGCGTTCGGATCCACCGGTTCCGCAGCGGTTCTGGCGGCAGAGGAGGCCTTTTCCATCACCGAGGTATTGGCCCCTTTCTGGGCGGTGACGAAGGCCAGCGAGAGGCTGGTCAACATGAATACCGTGGCCAGACCAGCGGTCAATTTGCCCAGAAAGCTGCCGGATCCCCGCGCGCCGAAGACGCTTTGCGAACTGCCACCAAAGGCAGATCCCATATCGGCACCGCTGCCTTTTTGCAACAGGACAATAAAAATCAAGGACAAGGAGACCAAAATATGCACGACTGTGATGATGAGCGTCATGATAAACCTGTTTACTCCGTGCTTAAAAATTTTTCGGGTAGGCGTCAATAATGGCGAGAAAGGTCTCGGCCTTGAGCGACGCGCCGCCGATCAGCCCGCCATCCACATCCGGCTGGGCAAAGAGGGCGGCGGCATTGTCGGGCGTCACGGAGCCACCATAAAGAATTTGTATGCTGGAAGCAATGGTTGTACCGAGCCGGTCGGTCAATTGTTTGCGGATAAAGCCGTGCACCTCCTGGACCTGATCGGGGGTGGCATGGCGTCCCGTGCCGATGGCCCAGACCGGTTCATAGGCCAGCACCCAGTGTGCGCGTTGTTCCTCCGCCGTGGGCAGCAGGGCCAGCAGGGCGGTCAATTGGGTCTGGATCACCGCCAGGGTCTGTTCTGCGGTCCGTTCGGCCAGGGTTTCCCCGAGGCAGACGATGGGAATCAGCCCATCGCGAAAGGCGGCGACCATCTTGCGGGCCACCAGGGCATCCTGTTCACCCAGCAGGGTGCGCCGCTCGGAGTGGCCCAGAATGACATGGCTGCACCCCGCATCGCGCAACAGGGAGCCGGAAATTTCCCCGGTAAACGGCCCGCCGATCGCTTCGGAGATGTTTTGGCCACCCAGACGGACGGGAGATCCCGCCAGGTGGTGCTGCGCGGTGGACAGGCTGGTGAAGGGTGGGCAGAGAATCACGTCGCAAGCGAGGGTATGGTTGTGGTCGCGCTCCGTCACCCCGGCGCAGACTGCGCTGGTCAACGCTTGGGTAAACGCGATGGTGCCATTCATTTTCCAGTTGCCGACCACGGCTGCACGTCGCTGCATGGGGTATCCTCTCCTTCGTTGACTTTAACACCAAAACCAACTGGGCATTCTACAGGAGTTGGGGGTGAAAGATCCAGTCTTTTCCGGTATTCGTTGCGACCTGCGACAGACATTGCCCGCTGCGGCCGGATCTGTTACCTTCCCTGCGTTGCGACGAGGTTTTTCCCTCTCCGAGCCCTTCAGCGGAAAAATCTGGCCGTTCTCCTTCCCTTCTTGTCTATTGGAACCAAATCTTAAGATGGCATCCGGCAATTTTGAGCAATCATTGGCCCGCCTGGAGGAGGTGGCACAACACCTGGAACGGGGGGATCTGCCCCTGGAAGAGGGGTTGGCCCTCTTTGAGGAGGGGATGCAACTGGCGCGGCACTGCCAGGATCGCCTGGATGCGGCGGAAACCCGCATTGCCAACCTCTCGGCAGCCGACGATCCCACTGGCCGCCTGCCCACCAACCGCGACGGTTGAGGAGACGGTCAGGAAGACGGGTCATGGAAATGGTCACTCTGCAAGCCTATTTATCCAGCCGCAAGGCGTTGGTGGAAGAGGCGTTGGAACGCCTGTTGCCCTGGGCACAGACCCCCACCACCCAACTCCGTGCGGCCATGCGCCACAGCCTGCTGGACGGTGGCAAACGGTTGCGCCCCATCCTCGTCCTGGCCTGCGCGGAGGCGTTGGGCCACAGCCCGGAGCGGTTTTTGCCTGTCGCCTGTGCCATGGAGTGCATCCACACCTATTCCCTGATCCATGACGATCTGCCCGCCATGGACGACGACGATTTGCGCCGGGGACGGCCAACCTGCCACAAACAATTTGATGAGGCGACGGCCATTCTGGCGGGTGATGCCCTGCTGACGCTGGCCTTCGAGTTGGCGGCCCAACCCATCGCCGGGGTCGATCCCCAGGAATCCCTGGCGTTGATCCGGCTGCTGGCCCAGGGGGCGGGCATGGCGGGCATGGTGGGGGGACAAATGCTCGATATGCTGTCAGAAAAACGCCAACTCTCCCTGGCCGAACTGCAAACGGTTCATGCCCACAAAACGGGGGCCCTGATCCGGGTGGCCTGTGTCGCCGGTGGCCGTTTGGGAGGGGCGACACCCGACCAGAGACAACGGTTGGCCGATTATGGCGAGGCGATTGGACTGGCTTTTCAAATTACCGATGACATTTTGGACGAAACGGGCGATAGTCAGTTGCTGGGGAAGGCGACGGGACAGGATCGGCAGAGTGCCAAGGCCACCTATCCGAGTCTGCTGGGGTTGCAAGCCTCGCAACAAGAGGCGGAACGTCAAGTACACAGGGCCATCGCCTGCCTGGAACCGTTTTCCAGCCAGGCCGATCCTCTGCGCCATTTGGCGCGGTTTATTTTGACCAGAACACACTGATCCCGAAACATATGGCTGCCAATCTGAAAGAGATCATCGACCCATACGTGCTGCGCGGGCTTGCGGAAGAGGAACTGCCCCAACTGGCGGAGTGGGTACGCACCTGCACCATTGACACCGTGGCCAAGACCGGTGGCCATCTCGGGGCCAGCCTGGGGGTGGTGGAGTTGACCATCGCCTTGCATTATGTCTTCAATACGCCGGAAGATCGGTTGATCTGGGATGTGGGGCATCAATCCTACCCGCACAAAATTTTGACCGGACGCCAGGGACAGATGCACACCTTGCGGCAGCGGCACGGCTTGTCCGGTTTTACCAAACGGTCGGAGAGCATCTACGATCCTTTTGGGGCGGGCCACTCCTCCACCTCCATTTCGGCGGCCCTGGGCATGGCCATTGCCAACCATCAATTGGGCAACCATCGCAAGGCGATTGCCGTGATCGGGGATGGGGCTATGTCGGCGGGCATGGCCTTTGAGGCCTTGAACAATGCGGGACGTTACAAAGAGGATATCAATCTGCTGGTGATCCTCAACGACAACGAAATGTCCATCTCGCCCAATGTGGGTGCCCTGTCGGCCTATCTCAGCCGCATGTTGAGCGGACGGGTTTATACCCGTCTGAAGGATGGCACGGGCAAGGTGCTGGGTAAAATTTCCACCCCGTTGCTGGGGGCGGCCCGGCGAGCGGAAGAGCATGTCAAGGGCATGTTGACTCCGGGTACCCTGTTCGAGGAACTGGGCCTGGACTATTTCGGTCCGATCAACGGCCATGATTTTAACCAACTGCTGCCCACATTGCGCAATATCAAGGCCCTGGAAGGACCGGTTTTGCTGCATGTGGTCACGCAAAAGGGCAAAGGGTTCGCACCCGCCGAGGCCAATCCCTGCACCTATCATGGCGTGCCCCCTTTTGATCGGCTGACGGGCGCGATTCCCAAAAACGGCGATTTGCCGACCTATACCTCGGTATTTTCCAACGCGCTGGTCGATCTGGCGCGCCAGAATCCCAAAATTATGGCCATTACCGCCGCCATGCCGGAGGGGACGGGTCTGTCCAAATTTCAGGAGTGTTTTCCGGACCGTTTTTTTGATGTGGGGATTGCGGAACAACATGCCGTGACCTTTGCCGCCGGTTTGGCGTGCGAGGGGTTTATTCCGGTCGTGGCCATTTATGCCACCTTTCTGCAACGGGGTTTTGATCAGATTATTCATGATGTGGTTTTGCAACGCCTGCCGGTGGTTTTTGTCCTGGACCGGGCGGGTTTGGTGGGGGCGGACGGTCCGACCCATGCGGGGACGACGGATCTGTCGTTCCTGCGCTCCATGCCCGGTCTGGTGTTGATGGCTCCGGCGGATGAAAATGAGTTGCGTTCCATGTTGACCACGGCGGTGGCGTTGGGCAAACCGGTGGCCATTCGCTATCCCAAGGGATCGGCACTGGGCTTGCCGCCGCAACCGGCGGTGATTTTGCCGGTGGGTGTGGGGCGTTGTCTGCGGGAGGGCAATCAGGTGGCATTGGCGGCGGTGGGTTCGCTGGTGCATCCGGCCTTGCAGGCGGCAACCCTGTTAGAAAAAGATGGCGTTTCCGTCCAGGTATCTGATTTTCGTTTTGTCAAGCCGTTGGATGAGCAGTTGTTACGCCAGGCGGCCCAGTTGCCTTATTTGGCCACACTGGAGGAAAACAGCGTCTGTGGTGGTTTCGGGTCAGCGGTGTTGGAATTTTTGGCGCGGGATGGCCTGTTGGATGGAGGCAAGCGGGTACGCAACTGGGGATTGCCGGATCGTTTTATTCCGCAGGGAGAACAAGCCGCCTTGCGGGCCGAATTGCAGTTGGACGCCGCCGGGATTGCGGAACGGGTCCGTCAGTGGCTCAAAATTGGTTAAGCGATTAGAAAAAACGTCTCGATCCTGTTGCGGTCGAAGGGTATCCCGTTATACACATCGCGGAAAGTTGTTATTATGATGGGGGTCCGGGGGAGATTATCTCCCCCGGTGGGGTCCAGGGGCAACGCCCCTGGTGGGGTCCGGGGCGAAGCCCCGGAAAACAAGACCCTGAGAGTAAAACATACAACATGTTGCTGTTGCGTATTTTTTTATTATCAGCCTTTTAAACCGAGCCCACATCGGGATGCGTAGTTTTTTAAACGTCATTCCCGCGCAGGCGGGAATCCAGGTGGTACCTGCGACAACCTGGATCCCCGCTTT
>JADFYM010000234.1 GCA_015233035.1 Magnetococcales bacterium | reverse complement strand
GACGGCGATTGGCCATGTCCAGGCGGGCAACCCGACCCAGGCCATCTCCTGCTGGCAGCAGGCCATCCAACTCCAGCCGGACTATGCCGAGGCCTACAACAATCTGGGTACACTGCTGCAAGATGCGGACCGCCACGCTCCCCGGTGGGGGTTTGGGGGCACAGCCCCCAACGGGTTGATTTGTATGCCTCACGGGGCTTCGCCCCGGACCCCACCAGGGGCTTTGCCCCTGGACCCCACCAGGGGGATAATCCCCCTGGACCCCTATAACCGCACAATATGCTTCGGATTTTTTATCAGCATCAAGATGTGTGCATGGCATGCTTCCTGGACCCGCAGCATCTGCAAAAAATGGAGGACAATCATGCCCCAAACACCATCCGCTCCGGCCCGGCAGGCCGCCCAACTCAATCTGACGGCGATTGGCCATGTCCAGGCGGGCAACCCGACCCAGGCCATCTCCTGCTGGCAGCAGGCCATCCAACTCCAGCCGGACTATGCCGAGGCCTACAACAATCTGGGTACACTGCTGCAAGATGCGCAACACGGGGAGGCCGCCGAACCGTTTTTCCGACATGCCGTGTACCTCCAGCCGGACTATGCCGAGGCCCACTATAATCTGGGCAATCTCCTGAAAAGTCTGCACCGTCCCGCCGAAGCCGAAACAGCCTACCGGCAGGCCATCCAAATCAGACCGGACTATGCCGAGGCCCACAACAATCTGGGCGTTCTGCTGCACGGGTTGCACCGTCTCATCGAGGCCGAGGCCGCCTACCGCCAAACGCTTGCCTGTCAGCCCAACGATGCCGGTGCCCTCTTCAATCTGGGCAATCTCCTGCACACGTTGCACCGCCCTGCCGAGGCCGAGATCGCCTATCGGCAGGCCATCCACAACCAACCCAACCATGCCGGAGCCCATGCCCATCTGGGCCTGCTGCTGCAAACAGAGCACCGTCCCGCCGAGGCCGAGGCGGCCTATCGGTAGGCCCTCCGCCTGCAACCGGAGCAGGCCACGCTCCATGTCCATCTGGGCAATCTTTTGCAAACGATGCAACAACCCACCGAGGCCGAGGCCGCTTATCGGGAGGCCATCCGCCTGCGGCCAACCGAGGTCGATGCCCACGCCAACCTGGGCCTCCTGCTCCAACAGGGGCACCGTTTTGCCGAAGCGGAGGCCGCCTTGCGACAGGCCATCGCGCTCCAGCCGGACTATGCCGAAGTCTACGTCAATCTGGGTGTTTTGCTGCAAACGATTCACCGTCCCGCCGAGGCCGAGGCGACCTACTGGCAGGCCATCCGCCTCCAGCCGGAGTGTGCCGAGGCCCACTATAATCTGGGGGCGTTTCTGCAAGGGCAACACCGCCTGGCCGAGGCCGAAGCCGCCTATCAACACGCCATCCGCAGCCAGCCGGATCATGCCGAGGCGTGTTGGAATTTGAGTCTCTTGTACCTGTCCCTCGGACGTTTCCAGGAGGGTTGGCCCTTGCATGAAGCCCGCCATCACCCCAACAAACGGGAACAGCGGGTGGTGCCGCTTGCCGTCCCGTTTCCCCGCTGGAACGGCGAGCCGTTACCGGGTCACTCGCTGTTGCTGGTGGCCGAACAGGGTTTGGGGGATCAGATCCAGTTTTGTCGGTATGCCGCGCACCTGAAAGCCAGGGGTGTTCGCTGGCTTACCCTGGTCTGCGCCGCCCCGTTGGCGGCCTTGTTCGCTTCGTTGGCCGGGGTGGATCAGGTGTTGGTCCCGTCCACCAGCCACGACTATCCGGCACATGACTATTGGGCCTTTTATCTGGCCATCCCGTTGCACCTGGCCACCACGCTGGCGACCATTCCGCAGGAGATCCCCTATTTGCGTGCCCCGGCGGATCGTCTGGCTGTTTGGGAGAGGGGGTTGCCGCCAGCAGATTTTCGCGTGGGGCTGGTCTGGAAAGGCAACCTGAACAACAAAAAGGGGACCGACCGTTCTCTGCCTGCGCTGACCGTTCTGGCTCCGTTGTGGTCCGTGCCGGGGGTTGCCTTTGTCAGCCTGCAAAAGGGGGATGGCGAAGCGGAGGCCAGCCAGCCGCCGCCCGACCAGCCGCTCTTTCATCCGGGGGCGGCCATCCAGGATTTTGCCGACACGGCGGCCATCGTGACCCATCTGGATCTGGTGATCAGCATCGATTCTGCCGTGGCCCATCTGGCCGGTGCGCTGGGCAAACCGTGCTGGGTGCTGCTGCCCGCGCGGGAGACCGATTGGCGGTGGTTGCAGGGGCGGGCCGACTCGCCCTGGTATCCCGGTGTCATGCGTCTTTTTCGCCAAAAACGGCCAGAAGAATGGTCGGCGGTGGTGGAAGAGGTGCGGGCGGCGTTGGTCGTGTTGGTGTGCATGTCGCAAGAGGATCACGATCTTGCGCGCCCTGGTCACGCTCCTGCGCGTCCAGAAAATCAACCGGCATGTCGAGATCTTTGAGCGCGGCAAACAGTCCATCCCACGTCGTTGGTCCATGTGACCGGATGTCGTCGCTTGTTGCCGGGTCTTGGTGCATAAAAACCTCCCTGGTATCCAACCGCTATCCTGGGATCGCGGGCGTCTCGCCCGCTTTTCTCCCCTTTCTATCCTAATGGGATGGTCCACCCCGTTCCAACGGTAACACGATTACGGAAACACCGCCTCCGCCAAGGTTCGGAAATGGGGACAGCGTTCGGTGATGCGATGGATTTGCTTTCCGGCGTGCTCGGCGAGGCGTTGATAGTTGTCCACGCTTTTTTCACTTTTGGCCAGAGAATCACACTCTCCCAATCGAAGAGCCACGTCATGGTTGGATTCCGGTTCCGCGTCGTCACAAAGCCCGGCAACCAGCCAAGTTTCGATGGCTTCCACCGCCGGAGCCAACACAGTACGACGCAAATCCAGTGTCTCGCCCTCTTGACATAACCAGGAGTGCAGGAGATTGCGCAGGAAATTACCGCGTTCTGCGGGAGTGGCCGTGCGGGACGGCATTTCTGTGCCGGGCAACCGAAGCGACCTGTTGCCTGGATCTTTGTCCAACAGATCCGCATCCAGGTGAATAATTACTCTGTCGCAGTAGTCGGTGTCCATATTACTGGCAAACAATGGTCGGGGTGGCCAACCGCGCGGATGTTCCAGACACCATTGGCGAACCTGTGTCCACCCCCGTTTGTTCCCGCCCAGGGCTTGGCTGGGTGGAAGGGGTTGTAATTCCCGACAGGTCCAATCCCCTTCGATGTTTTGTGACTGGGCATAACGGCGCAACAAGTGTTCTATGACCACTTGGTCGGTGGGACCTTCGGTGACCAGACCAATCACGCTCATGGGGCATTTTTATCCGTCTCTGGACCCAAGGCACTGCGGATGCGTCCCTCGATCCACAGTTCCGACAATCGCCCATTCCGGGCAAACTGCCACCAGTCTTCTGGTGTCCAACCGGGTGCTGGCTGCAAGCGGGTAGCCACAGTGGCACCCTGCTCATTCCGTTCCACCACAAAAACCCTCTGCTCATCATCAAACAAATCCACCGCATCCAAGGCTGTGGGATGGTGGGTGCTTAAAAAAATCTGCTCCGGCCCAATAGGAGTCTCGCTCTGTTGCCGTACCACGGCAATGACTTCCTCCATCATTCGGCGTGTCATGGCCGGGTTCAGGATGCTGTCAATGTTTTCCATGGCAAAGCATCGGGGAGCATCCTGGTGCAACAAGGTTGCCGCCATGAATGTCTGAAACAAAATGCCATCATTGCATTCCAACGACGATATTATTCCGCCATCCGTATCTATAAATTTATCTATAAACAGTAGGATACATCTTTTTTCCAGTTGTATGACACGGACTTGTTCTGCAATGTCCTTGGAACTGTCCACCCAAACGGATGCTCCAAGCACTCTTGTAAAAATGGGAGAAATTTCAGGACGGCGTATAAAATCAAGCGATTCCTTTGATATGCCACCGCCTTTCAACCCAAAGGGTGGCACGTCAGCCGTTTCACTGAAAGAACCTCGTAACATATCAATTTGTGGAGCAAAAATCACGAAACGGGACAGTAGATCCAGTTGTGTACTGACTTCTTTTGGCCAAGCACGGGCTTCTCGAAAAAGTTGCCAGGCACCTCGAGAGGGATAGTTGGATGCATTCCGGTTCTGTTCATCAAAGGCAAATGACCCATTGGCTCTGACCAGTAGTTCCTCATCTTGAAAAGATATTGTTTCCTCGAGAAAGCGAAGACCGGGAGCAGAGTCTGGAACTTCCAGTACACAACGGTAGCCCACCCCATCGGAACAGGTGGCGTCCAGAGTCAAACGATCCACAGGACCGGGATGTTTGAAGGCAGACAGAAAACGTTTTGGAAACGGCGCACGCACACCACGGCGCAGGAGTTCATGGGTGGTGATTTCATACCCAAGGGCTGCGGATAACAGGCCCATCGCCTCAAAAATATTGGACTTGCCCGATCCATTGCCACCGATGAACACATTGACCTGTCCAAACGCAAATGTTTCATCCTGGATGGATTTGAACCCTTGAATGCGCAATTTTTCTAGCATGATGTGTCCTTGGTCAAAGGCAACCGGCAGCAATGCGGGGGATGTTCCAACCGCCTGATTCTAAACCAACCTCCTGTAAGAATAAAGCAAAAATGGACTCACTCCCCCCATTCCGCCAACACCCTGCCTGCGGCATCCTTCAACCGCGCCACCGGGACGCCCCCCTGCACGGCATTGCCCATGCGTACCGCATCCGCCGTCACCAGATCTGCCACGGTCAGGCTGCGTTCCTGGGCCTGGAACTGTTCCTGCATCTCCGCCCGCCAGACACTGGCCAGCAGACCATCGGCCAGGGGAGGCACCCACCATTCACCCGCCCGACAGACGGCCACGGCCCGGATGGCCCCCTCCGTGACATGACCGAGCACGTTGGCAAACAGCACCTCCTGATCTCCGGCCGCCCTGGCCAGGGCCAATGCCCGCTCAAACGGTTGCCGCCGCGTGGTCTTGTGGCGCAAGAGGAGATCCCACCGATCCACCCCCTGCGTGGCCAGGCGCACCGTCAAGGTGGGGGGCACCACCGGCACAGGTCGCCTCTGGAGCGTGACAGCACCCGACGGGTCCAACAACAAGCGCACGACACAGGGGGCCGGGTTTTCCCGATGCCATTCTGCCGCCTGTCGTCGGACCGCAGCCTCGATCTGCGCCCCAGCACAGGCCAGCCCCAGGCAGCAGGCGGAATGGTGCAGGCGGGCCATATGGCGCGCCAGACGCGGCATCGTCCCGGCCTGGTCCACCAAAATGGTTTCGATCAAGTGCAGCGGATCCGGAATTTCCCGCAAAAAACGACCCTTGTCGGCAATCTCCGCCCACTCCTGCCGGCTGTCCGAATCGGCCACAATGCCCCCGCCCAGGCCGATGCGGCCCGCCTCCTGCCCTTGCCAGGTCAGGGTCCGAATTGCCACATTGCTGATAAAATCGCCGCCGGGACGCATAATGACCAGACTACCGGTATAAATGCCCCTGGGTCGCCCCTCCAACGCCTGGATGATCTCCATGGTGCGCTGTTTGGGCGCGCCGGTGATGGAGGCGGCCGGAAAGAGGGCGGCCAGGAGTTGGTCCCAGGTCAAGCCGGGGCGTTGCCGCCCCTGAACCCGGGTTTCCAGATGCTGCACCGTCGTAAACAACCGCCGCTCAAACAGATGATCCACCTGCACCGTGCCAATCCGGCACACCCGGCCCAAATCATTGCGGGCCATGTCGACAATCATGAGATGCTCGGCCCGATCCTTGGCGGATTGCTCCAACTGCCGTCCCAGGGCGGCATCGGCGTCCGGATCCGCCAGACGGGCACAGGTACCCTTGATCGGAGCCGTCCAGAGTCGATCTCCCGCCCGTTGCAAAAACAGTTCGGGCGACAAGGAGGCCACCGTCACGGCGTCACACTGCAACCAGGCGGCATACGGATGCCGATGCGCCGCCTGCAAGGCCAAAAACAGGGCGGCGGGATCCGCCTCGCCATTCGCCAGACGGGCGGCCAGGGTATAATTGACCTGATAACTCTCCCCCGCGCCGATATGGCCCAAAATGGTCTGCACATCCCGGTGGTAGCGCGTCCAGTCAATCTCCGGGTGCAGGGTGGGCAGCCAGGGGGGTGGCTGGATGGCGGGCAAGGTGACGGCCTCCGCCTGGGCAAAGACCGCCAACCAGACCAGAGGCAACGTGGTCTTGGCCTGTACCGGCAACGCAAAGGCCGCCGCCGCCTCAAAGGTGAGAAAACCCGCCACCCAATGGCCGGCCACGGCCTCCTGTTCGGCCTGACGCAACAGATCGGCGACGGCCAAACGATGATCGGTGCGATAAATACGCAGCGGATGATGCAGATACAGAGGGGTGTCCAACCCGGCAAAATCAAATAAAAGGTTGGTATTTTCCCGGAGTTGGCTGGCAGAAATGGCTTGCGGGAACACGGATTGTTTTTCTCGTCTTGGCGTGGTCAATCAGCAACAGTTGTCCTTCGATCCCTCCAGCGAGAGTGACAGATTGTCACAGACGGGTCAATGATTCGGATATATGGCGCGCGACGGAAGGCCGTGGACCTCTCCAGGCAGACATTAAAACCAATAAAATTGGTTTGTTATAATATTTTGCCCGCCAGGCGATAAACTTGAATATTTTTATTGCAACAAATAATTCGGGCAATGAGTGTTTATTCTTTCCTGAATCGGTGACTTCGTTGCGGGGAAATGATCGTCAACCATTTGAATTTGCACATTAATATGATACAATTTGAACTGTTTTTCAACTCACCTGGAGAGTAAAATGAAACAGTTCATTATTGAGC
>JADFYM010000233.1 GCA_015233035.1 Magnetococcales bacterium | reverse complement strand
GGGAAAAAATCACGTCGTTCATCGCGTATTTTAACAAGGCGATGTCGAAACCGTTCCGTTGGACCTACCAGGGCAAACCCCTTGCGGTCTGAAGGAGGGTTCCGAATTTCCGCTGTGCACCAGTAGTATCTCCAGATGTCTGAAATATTTGAAACATGCGTGGAAACAGTAATTGAGTTGGTCATGGCCGAACCAAACTCTGCAATTTCTCGGTAAATGTGTCTGCGTTTACCAGAAGCATGGCCCGTTGATTGTCAGGAGGGACGAAGTACCATTCGGCACTTGCCATCCTGTTTTTAATAGAAAGGCCTGTGTTCTCAGGATTCTGCGGAGGAGCATCTCCGGGCATGGACGTCGCGATGCGCACGACCCGGAAGGAAGGCATCTGGTCAGAATCGCTGAGGACCATTTTGATTTTACCCAAAGGGCCGTCCATATCCATACGTCCCAAGCCCCCCAAGATTACCATGCCAACCGGCGTCAACGAGACGGTCTCTAAACCCATGGTGATGGTCATTCCAAGTGCTTCATAGCGTCCATACTCACCCATGGCTTCTTCGTAAATGGAATGTCTGAAATTTTGCGCGTCAAGCAATCCTTGCGCCTGATAGGGTTGCAGCCAGACGCCTATCTGCTGAACCAGCGATTGCACCCTGTCCAGCCAAATGGTTCGTCGTCCTTCCCAGTCGATATGCCTGCCCGGCTCTTCTCGTGACTGCTTCCTCTTGAGAAACTCCGCGAATTGTGTATCAGCCATGTCAAGCTCCCAGTAAAACCATAAAATCCAAAGGAAACAGTGAGTCCAAAACGCCGTCCGGTTTATTGCCGCCCATCCCAAGGTTGGGGAGGCGAAGGTGGGTGACTTGGCGGGGGTACGGGTTTACCAATTCAGGATGGTGGGTCAGTTAACCCTGCTTGCCTGCGAGTGGCAGGAGACAGAAGAGCTGCTGCTCCTGTTGACCCTGGATGACCACGAAAACTTTTACCGTGATCTGAAACGAGAGCGAAACGCATAACCGCCCGGGCCTTGATCATCGTTTCGGCCATTCCAGTCAGAACCCTGGATTCCCGCCTGCGCGGGAATGACGAGCGAGTTTCGTGTCATACCCATTCCCGTCATGCCCGCGAAAGCGGGCATCCAGGAGAGTGCGTGGACGAAACGATGATCAAGGCCACCGCCCGTGTCAGTGACCGCCCGGAATAGACCAGCGGGCCGTGGTCATTCTGCCGTCCAGCGGGGCTTTGCCCCGAACCCCACCAGGGGCTTTGCCCCTGGACCCCACCAGGGGGATGATCCCCCTGGACCCGCAATCACACCGACGGCTCACCCGCCGCCGCCCACCGCGTGCGCAAGGCCAAAGCCGCCTCGCGCCGTTGCCCATACTCCATCTCGGCAATCCCCGCCTCTGCCCGCACCAGGCAAGCCTCCGCCTCTTCAGGCCGTTGTGCGTCAAGGAGCAGTTCCCCTTCCAACAGCTTGCCATCCACCGCCAACAGCGGCAAACCCCAACGCCGGGCAATCTCCAACACCTTGTCCAGATCCAACCGGGCCGCTGCCAGATCTCCCTGCTGACGCAGGAGAATGGCACGATGATATAAAATATCCGCCAACAGCGGGGTTTCCCCTTCGCGCTCGTGCGTCTGCGCAATGGCCGTGGCCAACGGCGTCAGAACGGCCTCCCCCTGCCCCATCGCGGCCAATACCCGACTGGTACTGAGCAGACTCTGCGTCATCCAGAGTGGCTGCTTGGCAAACTCCGCCTGTTTTTGGACCCGTTCCGCCCGCTGCAACAACTCCGCCCAGGGCAAAATCTGCCGTTCCACCAGCAGATCCATGTGCGCCCGTTCGGCCAGACCCATGAAGGATAAATAGTCCGGGGTGATCTGCGTCGGCAGGCGTTCCACCTCCTGAAAGACCGCCAGACTCGCCGACCACTCGCCCAACCGATGCAACACAATGGCCCGTTTGGTCTGCAACAGCCATTGCAAAACGGGCAGATCATGCTGTTTGGCCCACGCTTCGCCGTGCTCTGCCGTGGCCAAAGCCGCCCGCAACTTGCCCGCCGCCATTTGCAAATCGCACAACGCAGACGCCGCCCGCGCCCCCCCTTGCGGATCCCGCTGCAACTCCAGGCGCAAGCCCCGCTCCTGGGGTGCCAGGGCCTCCTGGACCCGACCCAACAAGGTCAGACAAAAGGCCGCCTCCGCCAACAACCAGGCCCGATCCTCGATGGCCAGATCCGCCTTGACCGGCGGGGCAGCCCAACCGTTGGGAAAAAAGCCCGCCAACGCGATCAGTTCGGCACTGTATGCCCCGAACTGGGCCAGACTGAAATAATCGGTCCCCCGGCGAATGCGCCGCACATAAACCTCATGGAGGGCCTCCTTGTAGCGTCCCGCCCGACAGCCATGCTGCACCGCCCGGTAGAGCGGTTCCAAGGCCGCCAACTGATCGGGTTGCTCCTCATCCAGCACCTTTTGAAAATAATCGAACAACACCCCATGGGCCTGATGCAGGCTGTTTTCCCACGCCGGTGGCGCATCATCCACATCGGCGACCCAGGCACTGTATTCCTCTTCCAGCTTGTGCGTAAAATAGTCCCGCACCAGGGCATGGAGTTGCCAGCCACAATAGGCGGAATAGGGCAACAAAAAGCCCGCCTGCTCCAGATCACTGACCAGGGTGGCACAGGTGACAAAATCCATCTCCCGCAACGGTTGCGCCAGATCGGCCTGGGCGCGCACCGCCTGCCACTCCTCCTCCCGCATGGGACGGTCAAACAGGCCAAAGAGACGCAAAAAGAGACCATGCAGACTCTCCCGGGGCCAAATCTGCCGGTCATAATAGTCCAGCAGGCGCGACAGATGTTCGCCCAACGCGCCGGGGGCCAGCAACGCCTCCAACTCATCGGCGGTGACCTGCCATTCCGGGCGTTGCTGGGCCAGCAAACCGCCCAACAGGAGCAACGTCAAGGCATGTCCGTGCAGGGCGCGCACCATGGCAGGAAAACGGCGCACCAGCGGCTTGAAGGCCTTGTCGATGCCCATGCTTTTCAGCAGTTGCACCCCCTCCCGTTCGGTCAGGTTATCCAGGATCATCCAGCGGGACGCGCCCGCCGGAACGGGCTGGGCGACCCCCGCCGCCCCCCCCAGCGGTCGCCGCGAGGTCAGCAGCACCAGGCTGTGGGCATGTTGGTTGGCTCGTGCCGGGCTGCCGATGTGACGCAGCAGGTGGTACAAACCGGGGTCCGCAAAGCTGTCGGCCAGTTCAGCCGCCTGTTCGATGACGACATCTGCCGGATATTGCAGCGGATCCACCCCGTCGAGGATCAACACAGCGGGCTGGGCGGCGAGCAGTTCGCCCAGACGGATGGCCCGTTTTTCCTCGCTGTTCGGCAGGGGCCCTTCATGACCAAAAAAGGGCAGGGCCTGGGTAAAGAAGAGTCCCGAACTGCCAGAGCCCCCCCCGGACGCCTCGGCCTGCTGACTGGCCAGACTGCGCGCAATGGTCGTATGCTGAAAAGACCAAGCGAACACCTTGCGCGCTCCCCCGAAATGGGGTCGTATATGGTCCAGCCAGCCTTCCACGAGGGCCGACTTGCCCACCCCGGCGGCGGCGATACAGGCGACCATGGCCACCTGGGGATCGGCCTGACAGGCATCCAGTTGACGCACCAGGGCGCGCCGACCCACCAGGGGAATCAGGCTGGTGGCCAGACAGCACAGTTCGCAGGCGACGGTCGCGTCACCCTGCGACCCGGACCCGCAGCATTGGCCCAGGAGACCGCGCCGTCTGCTGCGGGTATACACCACCCAGCCGACCAGCAGCACCACCACCCCCCCCGCCAGCCCCCAGAGGGCGATGCGGACACCCGGAGTGTTGGCGACCGGGGGGGCGTCGGGCCCGTGGACCGGGGCGGGTGCAGGCCCGGATGCCGCTGTGGCGACAGGCGGTTCCTGCCCCTGAGCCGGGGCAGCGGGAGCGGAGGTTTTATTCCAGGAAAATTTTTTGTCGAGCACGAGTGCCAGAGGCTCATCGGGCAGGGCCAGGGATGCCACCCCTCCCACCTGGCCAGGCGGCGGATGCGCCGCAACGGCGGCCCCGGTCAACTGACCCGCCTGATGCAAGGACAGGTCGTCCCACCCTGCCCAGCCCGGCACACTCCGGGACAGCAGAGCACAGATGATGAGAATCGAAAAAAAGAACCAATGCTTCATGGCGGGTTTCCTTTTTGGTCGGTCAGGATGATCGGCGCCTGTCCAGAGGACACTCCCCTTTTTTATCATGCCATGCCGTTTTTGACATGGTCTGATGTTTGCTTGCCTTCTGCTTTGCGAGTCCTGTAAGATTGTGGCTCGATTGTTTCGTTTTGTCTATTGAGGAAAGCGAAGTGCCTATCAAAATAACACGCAAAAGAGAGTGGGGATGGCCGATGGCGACAGGTGGCAGGAGCGGTCGGGTGGGCATGGTCATGGCTGTGCTGTTGGCCGGTTTATGGTGTTCCGGCAATGCCTTGGCCACCTCCATCCACCATAATGGCTGCGATAATCCGGTGGAGGATGTCCAGGTCTGCTGGGATGCTGTTGGCGATGCGGGGGAGGAATTTGCCCCCTTCTCGGAGGTGCATCTTTTGCCGATTGCCTGGGATCGCCAGGGCGATCAGCAACTGTTGGCCGATTACAGTCGCGCCGTCTTCCGGCAATTCCTGCCGAGCGGCTTTGCCGACAACCTGGTCCAGGAGTGGGTGGTCGCCACCCATCTGGAGGAGGCCTTTGCGGTGGCGCGTCTGCACCAGTGGGCACTCACCCTGTGGATTTCCCCCCGGATCCTGCGTGAAAGCAGTGCTACCGGTTCGGGTATTGTAGACTGGGATGTCTACCTGATCAAGCATGGCAAGCTGTTGCGCACCTTGCGTGTACGGGCGGAAGCCCGTGCCACCCGCGCCAGCCAGGGGCCGGTGACCGGCACGGCCATGGGGGCCGCGTTGGTGGCCACGGGGGCGGCGGTTGCCGCGCCTTTTTCCTCCGCTGCGGCGGTGGCGGGCACCGTCGCCATATCCGGTGGCCATCCCCCGGAAGCGGGTCGCCCGATGGAACTGATGACCGAGTTTGTGGTCCGCCAGATTTTGACCTCATTCAAAGAGCCGATGGAACAACTGGAATCGACCAAGCCCCCCTCGCCGGTGATGCAGAAGGCATCCGGGTGGGTGGAACAGGTTTTTTCCCCGAAATAAAAGGATATTCCGTGTTCAAGACCGTCAAGAATCTGGTATGGGCATTTGATGCGGAGTGGATTCCGGATCCCAATGCGGGTCGTCTCCTGTACAACATGCCCGCCGAGGCAACGGACGAGGCGGTCATGCAGGAGATGTGGCAACGGGGTGGGGCCACACCAGAAAATCCGACCCCCTATCTCAAGACGGTGATGTGTCGGGTGGTCTCCATTGTGGTGGTGCAACGTCTGGCCCACAAGGATGGTCGGGTCACCTTGAATCTGCTGACGTTGCCCCGTGGGGCGCAGGTGGCTTCCGAGACAGAGGCGGTGATCATTGACACCTTTCTGGAAGCGATGGGCGAACGGCAGCCCCAGTTGGTGGGATTCAATTCGCTGGCGGCTGATTTGCGCATTCTGGTGCAGCGGGCTGTTATTGCGGGATTGCGGTGCCCCAAGTTTGCCTTTCGGCCCAACAAGCCCTGGGAGGGGGTGGACTATTTTGCCCGTGGCGGCGAGTCGCACCTGGACTTGAAAGATTATGCCACGCCTGGCTGGGGGAGTGGTTCACCCTCCATGCATGAGTTGGCAGTCTTGTCCGGCATTCCGGGCAAGCTGGACACCAAGGGGGATGAGGTGGCCCAGTTGTGGCTGGCGGGTCGGTTGCAGGATATCATTGCCTACAACGAATGCGACGCGCTGACCACCTATCTGCTGTGGTTGCGCATGGCCCATTTTGCTGGCCATTTCAGTCACGAGCAGTATGCGGCGGAGCAGGAGCGGGTTTGGCAATTGATCCAGCAGGAGTCTGAACAAAAGCCCCATCTGACCCGTTTCGGGGAGGCGTGGGTGCAGTTGGCCGGGGGCAAGCGGCCGCAGGTCATGGATCCTTTGCACGCCTCTTGAATGGACAGGGCTTGAATTCCGATGAAAGAAACGCCACTTCCCGATAAAGCCAGTGTCATTCGTCTGCTGTTGGAGACGGAGGGCCGGGTCATGGTTTGCCTGGACGCCACCCACAAGGGGGTGGATGTCCCGAGGCGATTTGCCGCCGATCCGGGTTTAATGTTGGTTTTCAACAGCACCATGCCGCAACCCATTCATATTCAGCCGGAGGTGGTGGCCTCGGAGTTGCGTTTTGGGGGGATTCCCCATTATTGCATTGTTCCCTATGCGGCCATCTGGAGTGTTTTCAATCCCGACACCAATCATGGTCTGGTCTGGCCGGACTCCATGCCGGCGGGTGTCCGTGACAGCCACGATGTGGCCCATTTGTCTCTGGAGGGGATTCCGCCCGAGGCTTATGCCGAGGTGGGTTTTGAGGCCGAGGCGGCCCATGCCCCGGTGGAAATGTTTCCCGTGCCCGCCAAAAAGGGGCCGCCCGTTTTGCGGGTGATTGACGGGGATGGCCAAGCGGAGGCGGCGGTGGTCGCTGACGAGTCCGACAAGACTGCCACGCGCAGCCAGGCGCGTCGGGGGCATTTGCGGTTGGTGGAGTAGCGTATTGTTGCGGCCACCAGGGGCGTTGCCCCTGGACCCCCCCGGGGGGGATAATCCCCCCCGGACCCCCATGATAATAGACACATTTTGCGATGTGTATAACGGGATGGGCGTTGCCCCCAACCCC
>JADFYM010000232.1 GCA_015233035.1 Magnetococcales bacterium | reverse complement strand
ACGACGGCCAACGGTCTGACGGTTGCCAATGCAACGACGCTGGTGGGACTGACCGGGTTTAATGCCAACGGCCACACCTACGATGTTGTGGATACGGCAGCGAATATTGTCTCTGGAACGGCGGCGGTGGGTGAAACCAACGCGGCGCGCGCTGGGTTGTTGTTGTCAGCCAATGCGACGACGACGGCCAACGGTCTGACGGTTGCCAATGCAGCGACGCTGGTGGGACTGACCGGATTTAATGCCAACGGCCACACCTACGATGTTGTGGATACGGCAGCGAACATTCTCGGCGGAACGGCGGCGGTGGGTGAAACCAATGCGGCGCGCGCTGGGTTGTTGTTGTCAGCCAATGCGACGACGACGGCCAACGGTCTGACGGTTGCCAATGCAGCAACGCTGGTGGGACTGACCGGGTTTAATGCCAACGGCCACACCTACGATGTTGTGGATACGGCAGCGAACATTCTCGGCGGAACGGCGGCGGCGGGTGAAACCAACGCGGCGCGCGCTGGGTTACTGTTGTCAGTGGATGCAACCGACCTTACTGCGAATGATGCCGCTACCTTGGCAAGCCTAACCGGTTTTAGTGTCAACACCCATGCTTTAACTGTGCTAGACTCGGCCTACAACATTATCGCCAGTGCAACGGCGGCTACGGTGACCGGTGCCACAGCGGTCAAGCTCTCGTCCAACGCCACTGGTCTCACCATAGCCAATGCCAACACCTTGACAGGCCTGAGTCACTATAATGCCAACGGGTATACCTTCACGATCACCGATACTGCAGCCAATATCTCGGCTCGCATCACGTCCGGTGGTGGACTTTATGCCGATGCAACGACCTATACCCTCTCGGCGTCGGCCACCGATCTCCTGGTCTCTGATGTCGCTGCCCTGCAAAGCATAACCACCGCAGGTAAAACCTTCAGCAAGGGTGGCTACTCATTGACCCTGTTGGATAGCATCGCTCACCTGACAGGTCACACGGCCGATGGCACTCCAAGTTCCTACTCCGTGCTCGACACGGCGACCGACATCATCAACAATGTCAACAGCTCAGTCGTGACCGGCGCAGCGGCGACCAAACTTTCGGCCAACGTCACGAATCTCTCTGTTGCCGATGCCGCCACCCTGACGGGAGCACACAACTTTACTGCCAACGGGCATACTTACACCTTGAGTGACTCGGCACTCAACCTGGCCGCTGCTTCGGCAGGCCTTCTGACCGGTGCTGCCAGCATCACCGTTACCGGCATTGACGCCACTGCGGACCAGGCCCATGCCATTGTGACGGCCCATGCCACCGGCAACACCTACAGCATCAGCGATACCTCGGCCAACTTGGCAAACGCCAGTTCTGCGGTACGGAACGGTGCCACCAACCTGACTGCCAGCGATGCCGCCACCGTGGCCCAGGCCACCGTCATCGAAGGAGCCTCCAATAGCGGCACCAAGACCTACAGCATCAGCGACACCGCCGCTGCCGTATCGGGAACCTTGACTGCCGTGCTGAACGGTGCCACCAGCATCACTGCCTCTGGCAATGCCACCGCAGCCCAGGCGGCCATTATTGAGGCAGCCACCCCCAGTGCGGCCAATACCCACTATTCCATCAGCGACACAGCCGCCAACGTGGCTACTGCCACTGCCCTGGTGCGGAGCGGTGCCACCAACATAGCCATCACCGATAATGCCACTGTGGCTCAACTCACCACCATTTTGGCGAATCACGCCAACAACAACACCTACAGTATCAGCGATGCCCACGATACCGTGGCCGCTGCCGGTTCCACGATGTTGGGCGGTGCCACCAATATTATCCTCACTGGCAACGCTACCGTATCCGAAGTCAGTACCGTCCAGGCAGCCCACGCCAGCAACAACACCTACAGCATCAGCGATGTCCACAATGCTGTAGCCTTTGCTGCCGCTAACGTGTTGAACGGTGCCACCAACATTATTGCCACAGGCGATGCCACCGTGGCCGAAGCTCTCACCATTCATGGTGCCAGCAACAGTGGCACCAAGACTTACAACATCGGCGATGATGCCACTACCATTGCGACGG
Organism: Magnetococcales bacterium; assembly: GCA_015233035.1. Taxonomy (GTDB): domain Bacteria; phylum Pseudomonadota; class Magnetococcia; order Magnetococcales; family Magnetaquicoccaceae; genus Magnetaquicoccus. The sequence continues at coordinate 4,771 of JADFYM010000232.1, read as the reverse complement.
CGGTTGGTTCGAACGCTGCCACGCTCACCGGTGCCACCAATATCACGGTCACCGGTACCGCCACCGCAGCCCAGGCCACCACCATTTATAGTGCTGGCAATAGCGGTACCAAGACTTACAGTATCAAAGACACGGCGGCAAACGTGGCGAATGATGCCTCTGCTGTGCTCAATGGTGCCACTGTTATTGATGCTACCGGTAGTGATGGTACCAGCGTTGCCACCGTGGCGCAGGCGACCACCATCGAAAGTGCCACACCCGATGCTGCCCATACCCATTATTCCATCAGTGACACGGCGTTGGCATTGGGTGGGGCCATATCCACTGTGTTGAATGGTGCCACCAACATTACCGCCACGACGGCTGCCACTGCCGCTCAGGCGATTACCATTCATAATGCCACCGCCAGCAGCAAGAGCTACTCCATCAGCGATGCCCATGATCTTGTGGCTGCTGCGGGTACCGCAGTGCTGAGCGGTGCCAGCAGTGTCGTTGCGACCGGCAACGCAACTGCGGCTGAGGCCACCACCATTCATGGTGCCAACAGTGCCAGCACCTACAATATCAGCGACACGGCAGCCCATCTGGTAGCCGCTGGCAGTGCCGTTGATCATGGTGCCACCAATATCACCGTGACGGATTCCTCTGTCGATCCTACGCTCTCGGTAACGGATTCCGCGACCATTGCCCAGTTGAACACCATCCACGGATATTATGCCAATCCTGGTACGTTCACCTATACCTCAATCGCTGACAATGCCGCCAATCTTGTGACAGACGCCAACACCAACGGTGGTCTCGGTACCTATTTGAGCAGTACAGTGGATGTGACAATTTTGAACAACGCCGCCAACGGCCCCGCTGATCTCTCGTCCTTGTCCGGTCTCTTTAAGACCCTGACCGAATATGACAGCAACGCAGATTTCAAGACAGCATTCGATTCGGGTTCTGTCCCTTGGGATTATTTGGCCACCGCCATCAAGGTCAACGACAACGTCGTCGATGGTCAGCATCAGTTATCCCTGACTGATGCCGAGTTTGCCAAATTCAAGCAGCTCACCGATGACGGAACCAGACTGGACAGCAGTGATTCCATCCAGATTGATGGGGGAACCGGTGCGACTATTGTTCTGCCCACGGCGCACGCTTTGGGTGGAGATGGAACCCTCTACCTGGGAGGATCTCAGAACGGCAGTGAGAACGTCACGCTCAATAATGTTCTGAAAATCAGTACCATCTACCTGGAGGGTACTGGCCACCATACCGTCGCGGCGGCCTCTACCTGGAACGAGACGTTTCATATTGGTAGTACGCAGACGGGTACCGGATCGAGTATCACCAATCTGCGGATAGGGGACCATATCGTGCTTGACAATGGGGATACCACTTTGACGAACGCCACCACCTCTGCGGCTGTTACGGCCAATTTTAATGCAGGAGCCAACGATCTTACCTACGATAGTGGCACGGTACACCTGCATCTTACTCTGGCCACCGGCACCCATTTGAGCTACGACGGGAGTGTCGGACACTATACTGTCGCGTGATCAGATCCTTTTTCTCCCTTGCAGGGGACGCGGGACGCTCCGCGTCCCCTGCAGGGGTTGATCAGAGCACTCTCGTGCCGAGCCTTCCATGCCATAACTTCCATACCGGTCGATGTGCCTGGGTCTCAAATGGCCTTGCTATTGCTAGACCGAAGCAGTAGCATGAGGGCTTGTTTGGCTTTGCCTACAATGAACGGAACCCTCTCCATGCTCATATCCACGTGGTCCCGATACCGGTTGGTTTTGCTGCTGCTCCTCGCTCTGGCGGTGATGGGTAATGCCGTTCAGGCCAGTGCAGCGGCGGATAGCCTGCAACTGGAATGGCTCGTACGACCAGAGTCCAAAACCAGCCCGACCAGTGCAGTCCCGACCGGTGAACCCTGGACCTTGAAACGAGTGATCCAAAAAGCCGGTTCCTACCCAGCCATTCGCTCCAAACAGGCCGCGAAAGAGGCGGCCAAGGCCGATCTGGAGGGGGCAGAGTGGCAACGCTATCCCACGCCCGGCGTCCAACTCGGCAGAGACAGTCACGGGGCCAATACCACCACATTGAGTCTTGAACAACCTCTATGGACCGGAGGACGCATCACGGCAGCGATCGATGCCGCCGAGGCACGACACGGTGCCGCTGGCGAAGGCATTAACGAGTCCCAGCAAGAGATCCTGCTCCGGGTTATTGCCGCCTATGTGGAAGCTACCCGCGAACACAGTCGCCAGGAAATCCTGATCAAACAAGTGCGACGTCAGGAACGTCTGCTGGAGATGATTGCCCGCCGGGTGCAGACCGAAGCCAGCCCTACGGTGGATCGAGAGTTGGCAGAGACACGTATGCACTTGGCTGTCACAGAACTTTCGGTCGGGACTCAAGCCTACAACAATGCCATGACGATGCTTTCCGAACTGGCCGGGGAGCCTGTCACACAACCAATGCCCGTTGTGGTCGATGCCGCCAACCTGCCACCCAACCAGGACACTCTGCTCACCGAAGCCGTGGCGCAATCGCCTACCCTTGCCCGCATGAAAATGGAAGAAAATGCCGCACGGGCAGATGTGGATTCCAAGCGTTCCGTATTCTGGCCGCAAGTGGTGGCCCGTTACGAAAGCACCACCAGCCCAGCCAGCCTGGGCAGCGATCTTCAGGTCCACGACAGTCGGATGTTGATGATGCTCTCCTCCCAGGTGGGGGCCGGTCTGTCCAACGTTTCCGGGCTGCAATCGGCTCAATCCCGCTTACGATCCCTGGAATTGGACCGGGAAAGCACCGTCCGTGACTTGCGCACCAGTCTGAATATGGACTGGGACACCCTGGTCGCTGCCCGGTTGCGCCTGCGACATGCCGAACTGTCTCGGTCTGGTACTGCTGAAGTGTTCGATTCTTATACACGTCAATATGTGATCGGTCGTAAAAGTTGGTTGGATGTCATGAACGCCGTGCGCGAAGATATTCAGGCTGAACTGGCGGTGGAGGATACCCAAGCTGAGATAAACGTTGCCACTTTGCGTATCCAGACACGGACCAATCGTTTAAGAATGGATCCCAGCCAATAATATGCCTATGTCATTACTGCCGGTTTTTGGATTTGCTGCCCGTCTTGTTGGCCAGCCCTTGCCGCGAGATCGTCTGGATGCCATCGGAAAAGTACTCTCTGCGAAAGGGGGTGCATCCGGTTCTGCCCTTGCCTTGGTGCAGAAACTCTGGAAAGTCGCCCAACTGGATGGTATCCCGCAGGGATTACCCAGCCCCCGCCCTCTCCACTGCCCGTTTATTGTCCGCCACCCTCAATTAGGCTGGCTGGCTGTCCTCTCCCCCATTGCCGACAACCTCTGGACCGCCCAAAACAGCGACGGACAGACCCTGCGCCTGGAATCACTGACGGGTTGCGAATGTGTCGCCTTGCCCCTCAAGGACAAAAAACAGGAGCAGACTCTCACCTCCTATAAGCTGGTCTGGCGGGCCATCTGGAAACGCAAAACGCTCTACCTGGAGTCCATCCTGGCCACCGTTCTGGTCAACGTGCTGACCCTTGCCAGTTCCCTGTACGCCATGCAGGTCTACGATCGCGTTATTCCCAATCGCGGCCTGTCCACTTTGTTCGTGCTTTCTGCGGGCATGGGAGTGGCCATTCTGCTGGAATTGCTCATCAAACATGTGCGGGGGACCACCCTGGACAAGACAGCCACTCAGATTGATATGGAACTGTCCGACTGGTTTTACCAGCGTGCCTTGTACATCCGCCTGGAAGCCCATCCCCCTGCCGTGGGTACCTTGGCCTCCCAGATCAAGGGGTTCGAGCTGATCCGCAACGTGATGAGTTCCACCACGCTTTATGTGCTGGCGGACATTCCGTTTGCCATTCTGTTTATACTGGTCATTGCTGTTATTGGCGGATTGACCGCCCTGGTACCCCTGGCTCTGCTCCCTGTCTCCCTGTGCAGCGGCATGATGTTTCGCAGTCGCATCAATCGGCTCACCCTGGCAGGCCAGGTACAGAACAATCAGAGGGCCGGGTTGCTGGTGGAATCCATTGACAGCATTGAATCTCTCAAGGCCAATAGCGCGGAGTGGAACATGCAGGGTCGCTGGAACCGCCTGGTCGGCGAATCCAGCCTGAACGATTTGCGCATCCGGCATTATACGGCCCTTTCCGTGCATGTCACTGGCCTGTTGCAGCAGTTCGGTTATGTTGCCCTGATCGCGGTGGGGGCCTATTTGGTGACGGAAAACCAGATGAGCATGGGTGCCTTGATCGCCTGCTCCATCATCAGCTCGCGTGCTCTGGCACCGGTGGCACAACTCCCTTCCATCATTGTCCACCTGGGCAATGCCAAGGCCGCCGCTGACGGTCTGGACAGATTGATTGCACTGCCCAACGAATTGGATGAACAGGCCCACGCCCTGACACCGGAACGGTTGGTGGGCAGTCTGTTCATGGAGCGCGCCCGTTTTACTTATGGTCGAACCAATCAGGCGGCCATTGAGGTGGGGCGACTGGAGATCAAGCCCGGAGAACGAGTTGGCATCATCGGTGCGGTGGGATCGGGCAAGAGTACCTTGCTCAAAATGGCCTCTGGACTCTATCGTGCCAATGCAGGGCGTATCCTGCTGGGTGGACTGGAGATGGCACTGATCTCCCCCCAGGTGTTGCGCGCGCATATCGCCTATCTGCCCCAAGAGATCCACCTGATCAGCGGCAGTTTGCGCGACAATTTGTTGATGGGTCTGC
>JADFYM010000231.1 GCA_015233035.1 Magnetococcales bacterium | reverse complement strand
CAAGACCTTGTCCCATGGCCAGCCCTCCGAGAAAAATTAACGTGAGCAGGCAGCGTATCATGTCCTTGTGGACGGGTCACTGATTTTCACTTCTGTCCACTACGCATTCCGAAACAGGTGCGGTTTAGCCAATCAAAAATCACGAGACCGTTGTGCACACGACCGCCTCTGACAGGCAACTGCGCGACAGGTCAGGGTGATCGGGGATTACGGTCAACCGTAACCCAACCGCCTTCAATACCGCCGTCAGGGTGCGCAAGGTAGGATTACCTTTTGGCGACAATGCCCGATAAAGACTCTCCCTCTGGATACCAGCCAGTTCTGCCACTTTTGGCATACCATAGGCGTCGGCAACATGACGCAGAGCCAGCAATAATACCGCCGGTTCCTCTTCGTCCTCCATGGCTGCTTGCAGATATGCCGCCGCCAGTTCGGGATCATTGCGCAATTCCTGCACCATGGCGTCGTCATGGGATACACTTGCCCTGGCCCAATTTTTCATGTCACCCTCCGTTTGAAATCCTCCAGACAAGTCACGGCCCGGATAATATCCGCATCCTGGGAGCTTTTGTCCCCACCGCATAGCAACAGAACCACCGTCTTATCCACCACCCCATAGTACACCCGGTACCCTGGTCCGAAATCCACCCGTAATTCCGCAACACCGCCCCGCACCGGTTTGCAATCTCCGAAGTTGCCCAACGCCAGTCTCAAAATGCGGGCATGAATCCTGGCTTTGGCCACCCTGTCTTTCAGGTGGTCCAACCATTCGGTGACCCATTCGTGGCCATCCTCGGTACGGTATCGACGGATCGTATTCATGATTGTAACATTTAAATCACAACTCGCCACTACAAAAAAGCGCGGCTTCAGGGCAATTGCATTTGCAATTTCTGGCCTTGATCATCGTTTCGTCCATTTCCGGGGAAGTTTTCAATAATTTTTAACGATTGCGGGTCCGGGAAACCCCGGCATTTCCGCTACGGCGTCGCCGACCCTGCTGCCCCGCTCAACCAGATGCAGGCCCCGGATTCCCGTTGCAGACGGTTCAGAAAGGCCGCATGGATCGACTGCTCCGTTTCCGGCACAGGCCAGGTGCGCACCGGCCACAGCACCCTGGCCGCCGCTGGCGTATCCGACTGCTCCTGCGCCGATTGGGCGGCGGGATCCGCGTCGAGATCCAGGCTCAACTGATTGCCACCCACCAACTCCACATAGACATCCGCCAGCAAATCGGCATCCAGCAAGGCACCGTGCAGGACGCGATGGCTGTTGTCCACCTTCAAACGCCGACACAAGGCGTCCAGCGAAGCGGACAGGCCGGGATATTTGCGGCGCGCCAACACCATGGTATCAATGACGCGGGTCATCTCCAACGGCTGGCGGTGCAGACGCTGCAACTCCGCATTCAAAAAACCGATGTCAAAGGCGGCGTTGTGAATCACCAGCGTATCCTCGCCGATAAAACCCAAAAAACGGTCCACAATATCGGCAAAACGCGGCGCATTGGCCACCTTCTCGTTGGTGATGCCGTGAATGCGCACCGCTTCGGCGGGAATGTCCCGCTCCGGATTGAGCAGACAGTGGTATTGTTCCCCCTTGCGGGTGTGCAGCAACTCCACACAACCAATCTCGACAATACGATCCCCCCCGGTCGGGTTGAGGCCGGTGGTTTCGGTATCCAGGACGACGAAACGTTTCATGATTTTTGCTCGTGAATGATGTGTTCGGCCAGCCGCTCCCCGTTGCGCACACAATCGGCCACGGAGACCCCATCGCGCCAGTTGGCGCGCAGATGAATATGCGGAAAACGAGCCAGGTCGGCTTCCACCTGTTGCACCCGTTGCAGGTGACCCAAGGTATATTGCGGAATGGCGGCGGCATAGCGGGTCAGGGTGGCAAAATCGGCGGGAATCTGGCTTTGTACGCAATAGGCCAGATTGGCCTCCACCAGATCGATCAACAGCCGGTCGGTCCGCTCCAGGAGGGCAGGCTGGGTCATGCCACCGATAAATGCGGTCAGCAATACCTGACCGGCCGGGGCCCGGTTGGGAAACAGGGTGCTGGAAAAGAGGGTGCCCAACAGGGGCAATTTGTCGTGGGCCTGGGTAGCCCGCCGGGGGACCAGAAAACCAAAACCATCCAGAGGATGCAAGACCCGCGCGCGCCGGTAACCCAGGGCAATGCTGGCAATGGGAGCGTAGGGAATGGCGGCGAGGGCGGCGGCGGCCGTGGCGGCAAACGGGGTCACCAGTTGGGCCGCCACCGGGGCTGGCACAGCCAGAACCACCGCCTGGGCCAAAATTTTTTCGGTGGCATCCGTCGGTTGTCCGTCTGCCGTCACAGTCACGCCGTCTATCGCCCACTGCCCGTCAGGGAGCGGGGTCAAGCCGGTCACCTTGAACCGGGTCTGGACGGTGCCCGGAGCCAGTTGCTGGGCAATGGTGGTGGGCAACACGCCCATGCCCCGATCAAAAGAGATCATGCGTCCCTTGGGCAGACCAGCCCCCTTGAGCATCCGTCCCTGGTGCCAGGCTCCGCGCAACAGGGAACCATGGTCCCGTTCCAGGGCATAAATTTTCGCCACGGCCGCCTGGACCGACAACTGTTCAGGATCGCCCGCATAGACCCCAGAGACAAAAGGCTCCACCACATAATCCAAAAATTCCCGGCCCAGGCGACGGCGGACAAAGGTGGCAATGGTCTCTTCTGTGGTGGCGCGGGGTTGAAACGGCTCGCGCAGCAGTTGTCGTTTGGCCTGCCACGAAAAAAACGAAGAGAGAAAAAAGGCGGGGGGCGAGGCGGGCAGGGGTTTGAGTTGCCCATCCCGCAGCACATAACGTCGGGCGGCCAGGGGATTGGCCACTTGCAGGCGTGTCTCCAGCCCCAGGCCGTCGATCAACCGTCCCAGGGCGTCTTCGGGATGTCCCGGTTTTTGCAGGGTGGAGTTGGGACCGTGTTCCACGCAAAAATTTTGCTGAAACGAGGTCCGAATGGTTCCACCGGGTTGCGCGCCGGTTTCCAACACCCGCACCGGCATGCCCTGGTTTTGCAGAAACCAGGCAACCGACAAACCGGAAATACCACCACCAATAATGACTATCACGTCCTGTGTCCTCTGTCGGGCAGGGGGTTTTTTGCCCCTCAATGATCAGGGGTCCAGGGGGATTATCCCCCTGGTGGGGTCCAGGGGCAAAGCCCCTGGTGGCCGAAGCGATCAAATTTCATCCTCATGAAAGCAGGCATTCCGCAACAGGTGCTACGGGCGAGACGCCCGCACGCCCAGGGACAATCCCAGCCTTGCCCACCCAGGCAGGCCAGATAAATGTCCTGACGGATTCATGGGATGTTTTTGACAGGCTGACACACCATGGTGTAGAATAGCGCGTCTTGCGTATGGAGGAAACGGTCCAAGGAGACGCACATGATGGAATCCATCAAACCAGAGGTGCCTGCTGCTCGTATTTTGCTGGTCGATGACGAACAGGTCGTCGAACGGCTGTTACAGCAGATGATCAAGCAGGAGACCGAGCTGGTTTTGTATTATTGCCCGGATCCAACGCAAGCCATCCAGATGGCGGAAGCGGTTCGACCGGTGCTGATTTTGGTGGATTTGTTGATGCCAGCAATGGATGGCATCACCCTCATCCGTCAATTTCGCAATCGCCGTGCCTTCAGTCAGTTGCCCATTATCATGCTCTCCTCGGAAGAGGATCCCTATGTCAAGGCGCAGGCCTTTGCTGCCGGGGCCAACGACTATCTGGTCAAACTGCCCAACCGGGTGGAGATGGTCGCCCGTTTGCGCCGTCATGCACAGAGTTTTTTTCGTCATACACGCCAAATCTCCAATGCCGAAATTTGTTCCGATATTGTCCACTCGGATCTCAAGGGTTTTTGGCTCATTGATGCCAAAAACCGGCAGATCATAGAAGTCAACGATGCCCTGTGCGCAATGCTGGGTTTTTCCAGGGAGAGCTTTATCGGCAAAAACCCCCTGGATTTTGTCGATGCAGACAATCGCATCCTCATGCAGAAAGCGATCGACTGGATTCCCAAGGTGGACAAGCGGATCCATGAAATTTATCTCACCACCCTGACCGGGGCGACACTGTATACCCGTTTTTGCGTCACGACCAACCACAACACCCTGGGGCGGGAGACGGTCGCCTCTTTCAATTTTCTCAATCTCAACAAGCTGAATCTGGAATATTTTGAAATTTTGAAGAATGAATTCCGCTTTATCGCCGATTCGGTTCCCGGCCTGTTATGGTTGTCCAATCCCCGGCATGAACGCATTTTTTTCAATAAATCCTGGTTGAATTTTCGCGGCGTCATCCTGGAGCAGGAGATGAACGACGGCTGGTTGCAGGGGTTGCACCCGGAAGACCGCGAGCGGTACCAACACTGTTCCAACGAGGCCTTTGTCCACCAGCATCCCTACTCCCAGGAATTCCGGTTGCAGGACAGCCGGGGAACGTATCGTTGGTTTTATGAGACTTCCTTGCCGCGTTTTGCCGGGAATGGCTTTTTTATGGGTTTTTCCGGGAGTTGTGTTGACATCACCGAGCGCAAGCTGATTGAAGGGCGCATGAACCAGGTCAACTATTCCCTGGAACAGCAGGTGAGTTTGCGCACCATTGAGTTGCAGCACGAGGTGCAGGAACGCCGTCAGGCCGAATTTTTGGAACGCCGCGCCAACCAGGCCCAAGGGGTGGTCAGCACTCTGTTGCGGATCGCCCTGGAAGATGCACCTCTGACAGACCAACTGCAACGGGGGTTGCAGGCCATTCTGGCGGTTCCCTGGCTGACCGTGCAACAGAAAGGAGCCATTTTTATCTCGGAGCGCGCCACCCGGACCTTGCATCTGGTGGCGGCCGAGTCTCTGCCCACCGATTTGCGCGTGGCCTGCGCCATGGTCCCGTTCGGCCATTGTGTCTGTGGTCGTGTGGCCAGCAGCGGTGAGCCAATCCATGTCGACCGATCCGATGTCTGTCAGGTCATCCAGGTGGCAGGGGAGGCTCCCCATGGCCACTTTTGTCTGCCCATTCCATCGGGTGACCGGGTGTTGGGGGTGCTCAATCTCTACATGCAAGAGGCGCATCCGCTGGACTCCTTTGAAGAGGAGTTTTTGCAGACGGTCACCCGGGTTCTGACCGTCTTGATCGAACATGCGCAGGTGGAGGAGTTGAAAGAGGGCAAACGCCGGGCCGATGCGGAAAATCGGGCCAAAAGTGAATTTTTGGCCACCATGAGCCACGAAATTCGTACCCCCATGAATGCCATTGTCGGCATGGCGGAGTTGCTGTGTGCCGAAGAAATTCCCCACAAGGCGCGGTATTATGCCACCACCATGATGCAGGCGGGCGAGGCGTTGCTGACCCTGATCAACGATATTCTCGACTATTCCAAAATGGCCGCCGGCAAACTGGCCCTGGAAGAAAAAGAGTTTGATCTGCATCAACTGCTGGAGAGCATGCCCAAACTGTTCGAGGGATTGGTCCAGGAAAAGGGGATTGCCCTGCATTTGCAGTTGGACCCCGACCTGCCCCGGATGGTGCGGGGGGATTCGATGCGCCTCTGGCAGATCCTGGTCAACCTGCTCTCCAACGCCATCAAATTTACCCATCAAGGTCAGGTGACCTTGACGGCGGAACGGGTGCTGGTCGAGCCACCCGAGCACGGCGGGCGCGTGGTGATCCGCTTTCTCATCCAGGATACCGGCGTTGGCATTGCTCCCGAATTTTTTGCCCGCCTGTTCAAATCATTCGAGCAGGGCGACAAGGCCACCACCCGGCGGTATGGGGGAACGGGCCTGGGGTTGGCCATCACCAAAATGTTGGTTCAGTTGATGGGGGGAGAGATTGAGGTGGAGAGTGCCGTCGGCAGCGGGAGTCTGTTCCGCATCACCTTGAAGCTCGATCTGCCGCGTCCGCATCCGGCCATCCCTGCGCCAACCCATCCCCTGGCCATACGAACCCCCACCCATTGTCGTATTCTGGTGGTTGAAGATGATCCCGTCAATCGTGTGGTGGTCATGAGTATGCTTAAACGGTTGGGCGTAGAGGTCGACATGGCAGAAGAAGGGTTGATGGCGTTGGAAAAATTGCGCGACCATACCTATGATCTGGTTTTCATGGATTGCCAGATGCCCAAGATGGACGGCTATGTCGCCTGTCGAACCTTTCGTCTGTTGGAAGCCGCATCGTCCAATCGACCCCGCACACCGGTCATTGCCTTGACGGCTTTCGCCATGCAGGGCGATCGGGAAAAATGTCTGGAAGCTGGCATGGATGATTATATGACCAAGCCGGTGCGCGGCAAAGATTTTCGAGCCATGTTGGCCAAATGGCTCAACTGGATTTAAAAGAGAAAGACAACCTTACGGGAGATATAAACACATGAAAAAAATAGTGTTTGCGGCGTTTTTGCTGATTTTGTGCTGGGTGGTTCACCCCGTGTCAGCCTTGGCCGCTTTGGAGGAAATTCCCTTGCCGCCAGGCAGCGATCAAATGGCCCCCATTGATCAAGCTGATGAGGTGTCCGGCAAAAAGGAGGTGCCCGCACAAAAAAGCGGTGCCGTCCAACAAAAAGAACAAAAACCAACCGCAAAAAAGGCCCACGCCGTCAAAGCCGCCAAGAAAAAATGGCACAAGAGTGCCGCCAAGAAGGCCAGCAAGGCCAAACAAAAGAAGCATGTCAAAAAGGCAAAAGCCAAAAAGGCCAAAGCCAAGAAAATCTGGAAGAAAAAAACCCGTCGCACCCGGTAGCGGGGTTGTTGCGGAGAACCGCCTCCCCGGATCCTTTCAGTTATACTGCGCACGGTCACAATTGACACGTATCGTCATTCCCGCGCAGGCGGGAATCCAGGAGGTCCAACAAGCCCAATGGATTCCCGCCTGCGCGGGAATGACGGAACAGGAAATGCCACTTATG
>JADFYM010000230.1 GCA_015233035.1 Magnetococcales bacterium | reverse complement strand
AGCAAGCTGTAGTCACGAAACCAGCACCGTATCGATCACTTGTTGCGAACCCAAGAGGGAAGATTCACAAGACAAAGACGCTTGATCGAAGTGGATAGGGCTTAACCGAAGTGGATACCTAGTTGCGCAAAATACCCGTCGTGGCCGCCACCGCCGCATGGTCCGCATCCCGACCGGTTGCAAAGGCGTTGGGCGAAGGATCGTCGATCAGATAGACCCGAGGCATGGGCAGATGGCCGCGCCGTGCCAGTTCCTGCACCGTGGCATAATAGTCCGGTGCCTGCGCCGGCCCGATCTCCTGGGCGTTGAACATGCGCAACACCGCCTGATCGGAGTTCCAGTAGGCCCAAAAATTGAGCCCGACCGCCAACAGCAGGGCCAGCAGCATCCCTTCCTGCCCGCCCAACACCCGGCCCACCACCAGAAACAAGGCGGTCAGCCCCGCCAACAATATAAAGGTACGCAGGTCGCTCATGGAGGTTCCCTACCCACACTTGGAATAACCGCACTCCAGACAGGTATCGCAGCCATCCAACCGCACCACCGCCAGTTGGCTGCACTTGGGGCAGACATTGCCGCCCGTCAATCCCCCCTCGCGGGCGATCAACCGTTTGGCCTGCAACTCCTTGGAGACCTCCGGCGGTTGCAGAATGCCAATATTGGTCATGTGCCGTTCCAGACATTCGCCAATCTCGGCCACCAGACTGGGCATATATTTGCCGCCCGGCTTGAAATATCCCCCCCGGGGATCAAAGACCGAACGCAACTCCTCCACCAGAAAGGTGGCATCGCCCGCATGACGGAACACCGCCGAAATCACCCGCGTCAACGCCACAATCCAGGCAAAATTTTCCATGTTTTTCGAGTTGATGAACACCTCGAACGGTCGGCGTTTGCCGTTGACGACGATGTCATTGATGGTGACGTACAAGGCATGTTCCGACAACGGCGTCTTGATCTTGTAGGTCGAACCTTGCAATTCGGCGGGACGCTTCATGAGGGGCTGCATGTGGATGACATTGCCATCCTCCTCACGCGCCACCGGTGGCGAGGCCGCTTTTTTGCTCTCCGGCGCGGTTGCGGGCGCAGAAGTCGCCTGGTCGGTGACCACCTCATATGCGACTATTTTTTCTTCAATCTTGACAGCCATCTTGTCCCCCATTTCTGCGGTCATGCTGAATGTTGGCTATTGGATTTGTCGGCCTTGCGGATCTCTTCGGCCATTCCTGGGGTGGGCGGAGAACCGCTCCCCCAGTCCCCCAATAAACGATCAAGGGGGTCCGGGGGGGATTATCCCCCCCGGTGGGGTCCAGGGGCAAAGCCCCTGGGTGGTCGAAACGATACGCACGGTCTATCCTATTGGTCACAACCGGCCATAATACCCCTCCTTGAGGGCATCATACAGATTGGCTGCATTGTGCATTTCCCCATCATACTCCACCTCTTCATCCCCTTTCAATGCGACCGTTTCCCCATTGGCCAGGGTAAAACGGTAGGTGGTGGCCGCCAGATCCGCCTGTTTGACCAACACGCCCTGAAAAGCTTCCGGGTTGAAGCGGAAGGTGGTGCATCCCTTCAGCCCCTTTTCGTAGGCATACAAATAGATTTCCTTGAAGGCATCATACGGGAAATCGCCGGGGACATTGATCGTCTTGGAGATGGAGGAGTCCACCCATTGCTGTACGGCGGCCTGAATATCCACATGCGCACGGGGATCGATGACATTGGCATCGACAAACTGCTCCGGCAGGCGGTTGTGCTCTTCTTCGGCATACGGGTCGGCGTCCGGATTGACCAACAGGCGGTAGGCCAGCAGCTCGAACGAAAAAACATCCACCTTTTCCTTGGTCTTGCGCCCGGCCCGGATCACATTGCGGCTGTATTTGTGCGAAAAACTGGGTTCAATGCCATTGGAGGCATTGTTGGCCAGCGACAGGGCAATCGTGCCCGTGGGGGCAATGGAGGTATGATGGGTAAACCGGCAACCGTGCAGGGCAATCTGCTCGCGCAAGGCGTCCGGGAATTGCGCCAGATAGCGACTGTAACGGGCCAGCAACACCTTGCCGGGCAGTTGATCCCCCACCCGAATACCCGCCTCGGCCATGGCCGGTCGTTGCGCCAGCATGGCCTCGGTGACGGTAAACCGTTGTTCCATGAGGGGAGCCGGTCCTTTTTCCCTGGCCAGTGCCACCCCCACTTCCCAACCGACCAGGGCCATCTCCCGCGCCACCCGCTCGGCAAATTGAACGGACGCCGCATCGCCATAGCGCATGTTGAGCAGGGCCATGGCCGAGCCCAGGCCCAAAAAGCCCATGCCATGCCGACGCTTCAGGAGAATTTCCTCCATCTGCTCCGGCAGGGGCAGACCGCTGATCTCCACCACATTGTCCAACAGGCGGGTAAAGATCCGTACCACCTCGTCAAAGGTGGACCAGTCAAACACCGCCTGGGGGGTAAAGGGATTTTTCACAAACCGGGTCAGGTTGATCGAGCCGAGCAGGCAGGCCCCGTGGGCCGGCAGGGGTTGCTCGCCACAGGGATTGGTGGCGCGCACCACCTCGCAAAACCAGTTGTTGTTCATCTCATTGACCTTGTCAATGAGGATAAAGCCTGGTTCCGCATAGTCATAGTTGGAACTCATGATGAGATCCCACAGACGGCGGGCGGGCAAGCGTCGATAGACCCGGCAGGCCACTTCGCCCCGTTCGTTGGTCCGATACCCGGCGGTCACTGGCCAGGGGTGGTAGGAGAGGGGTGTCTCCGGGTTGGCCAACTCCTGGGGGTTGGCGGGAAAAACCAGGGCCCATTCGCGATCTTCCTGCACGGCCCGCATGAAGGGTTCGCTGATCAGGCAGGAGAGGTTGAATTGTCGCAGGCGGCCATTTTCGCGCTTGGCGCGGATAAAATCGACAATATCGGGATGGGCGATGTCGAAGGTGGCCATTTGTGCCCCGCGTCGTCCCCCGGCGGAAGAGATGGTGCGGCACATGGAGTCAAAAATATCCATGAAGGACAACGGCCCGGAGGTGCTGGCACCCGCGCCGGCCACCAGGGCACCCCGGGGGCGCAGGGTGGAAAATTCATAGCCAATCCCGCACCCGGCCTTCAATGTCAGGCCTGCCTCGCGCACCATGTCGAGAATATCGAGCATGGAATCCCGAATGGTACCGGAGACGGTGCAGTTGATGGTGGAGGTGGCGGGTTTGTGGGCCTGGGCCCCGGCGTTGGAGATGATGCGACCGGCGGGAATGGCCCCATGGCGCAACGCCCAGAGAAACCGTTCCGCCCAGAATGCCTGTTTGTCCGGTGTCTCCACCTGGGCAATGGCCGATGCCACCCGCTGATAGGTGTCGTCCGGGCTGGCATCCAGCGGGGTGCCCTCCATCGATTTCAGACGGTATTTGCTGTCCCAAATATCCCAGGAGGCCGGTTGCAAGGCCTCTTCTTCCAGAGGATGGGACACCCTGTCTTGAGCATGAACGTGCATGAAAGCGGGATCTCCTGAACAGATAAAAGACTACGGAACCCACCAGCGAATTTTCGCTTTTCCGGGACTCTTCTAGCATAAATTGTGTCTGCTGTATCGGAGTCCCGAACAGGAAAAAACCGGCTCTTTTCCCCAAAAGGGAATATAATCCAGGAGAATTATGCGGATGAGCGGCACAAAATTTTTTCTGCCATCCTGGATGAAACAGCCCCGCTTCCACAGGAGAGAGGCTTCAGGAGCAGCGGGTCGCTGGTCTCCTGTCCAATGGTTCCATTCGGTTGCGGTATGGGTCATAATGGCGGCCTGTCCATCCCGTCTCGACCCAATCAGGGGTGCATCATGTCGCAGCAGGCCCATCCTCCTGACACCCTCACGACCGCCGCCCAACAGGAGGCTGCCCGGCTCAATGCGGCCGCGATTGCGCACACCCGCCTGAATCAGCCCGAACAGGCTCTCTTGTGCTGGGCGCAGGCCCTGCATCTCCAGCCGGACTATGCCGAGGTCCACAACAATCGGGGCGTACTCCTGAAAAGGCTGGGACGCTTGGCGGAAGCCGAGGCCGCCTGCCGACATGCCCTGCTGCTCCAGCCCCACTATGCCGAGGCCTGCAACAATCTGGGCACCCTCTTGCAAACCAGTCAGCGTTTTCAGGAGGCCGAGGCGGCCTACCGGCAGGCGTTGCAGCTTCGTCCCGCCTCCCTCCGCACCCTCAACAATCTGGGGGTACTCCTGAGAGAGATGGGCCGCCATGCCGAGGCCGAAGCCGTTTATCGGCAACTTTTATGCCTCCAACCGGACCATGCCAACACCTGCCACAATCTGGGTATTCTCCTGCACGGGCTTGACCGGCTGGCCGAGGCCGAAGCGGCCTACCGACAGGCCATTCTGCTCCAGCCGGACCATGCCGAAGCCTATGCCAATCTGGGTGATCTTCTGCACGGTGGGCAACGGTTTGCCGAGGCCGAGGCGGCCTATCGTGCGGCGTTGCACCTCCGGCCGGACTGGGCCGCCACCCAGTACAGCCTGGGAACCCTGTTGCACGGGTTGAACCGTTTTGCCGAGGCCGAGGTCGTCTACCGGCAGGTCTGGCGCGCCCATCCAGACCATGGCAACGCGCTGGGGATGGCCTACCATTGCGCCCGGTTTCAGTGCCAGTGGCAGACGCTGGACGCTGACGAGCGGGCCATACGCCAGATGCTGGCGCGCGGGGTGGCCATTTCGCCCTTTTCGCTCCTCACGGTATCGGACGAGGACGGCCAGTTGTACCGTCAGGCGGGGGCCTTGTACGGTGCCAAACGGGCTGGTCCTCTGCTGGAAACACCGCCACTGGTGGATCCACGCACCCATCCGCCCAGAGAGCGGCTGCGCGTGGGCTATCTGTCGGCAGATTTTCACAACCATCCGGTTGCCCAACTGGTGGTCGGCGTGCTGGAGGGACATGACCCGGACCGGTTCAGCATCCACGGCTATTCCATTGGACCCCCGATGCAGGATGCGTACCGCCAGCGGATTGTCCAGGCGTGTGCGGTCTTCCAGGATCTGACCGCCTGGTCCGCGCGTGACGCTGCCCAACGGATTGCCGACGATGGCATCGATATTCTGGTGGATCTGACGGGTTATACGCTGCATTGTCGCCCGGAGATCACCGCCCATCGCCCGGCCCCCATTCTGGTCAACTGGCTGGGCTATCCCGGCACGCTGGGGCAGGCGCGTCTGGCGGACTATGTGATTGGCGATCCGGTGGTGTCTCCTCCGGCCATGGCCGATCAGTTCAGCGAGACTTTGGCCCTGTTGCCGCACTGCTACCAACCGCATGATCGACACCGGGTGATGGCCCCCACCCCCACCCGGCAGGCGGCGGGTTTGCCGGAGGATGGGATTGTTTTTTGCAATTTCAACCAGATCCACAAATGGGGACCAGACAGTTTTCGGGTCTGGTGCCGTCTGTTGCAGGCTGTGCCCGACAGTGTATTGTGGGCGTTGGAGCCGACCGCCACCGCCATGACCGCCCTGCGGCAGACGATGCAGCGACAGGGGCTGGATCCCGACCGACTGGTTTTCGCCCCCCGTCAGCCGACGGCGGACCATTGGGGCCGGTTGGCTTTGGCGGATTTGGCCCTGGATACCTTCCCGTATACCTCGCACACCACGGGCAGCGATGCCCTGTGGTGTGGCGTGCCATTGCTGACCCGGATGGGCAACACCTTCGTCAGTCGGGTGGCGGCCAGTCTGTTGTCTGCGGTGGGCTTGCCGGAATTGGTTACCGAAAGTTGGGCGGCCTATTTTGGGCAGGCACTGGCTTTGGCCAGCCAGCCAGACCGTCTGCACGGGGTGCGGGCGTGCTTGGCGGCGCATCGTTTGACCCAGCCGTTGTTTGCTACCGAGCGGTTTACGCGGGATCTGGAGCGGCTTTATGCACGGATGTGGCAGGATCATGGCCTGGGTAAGCGGGAGATGATTCGGTTGCCATGACGCCTTGCCTTTTTTCCATCATTCTCCCCACCCACCACCGCCCCCAACTGCTGCGGCGGTCGCTGGATTCGTTGTGCCGGCAAACCTTTGTGGACTTTGAGTTGATCATTGTCGATGACACGGGTGCCGACTTGCCACCCTGCCCGGAATTGCAGGCACTGCGGGGACGCTATCAATATATTATCCGGGATGGAGCCGCCGGGCCAGCCGAGTCGCGCAACCGGGGATTGGATCTGGCGCAGGCACCGTATGTGCTGTTTCTCGATGATGATGATACGTTTGAGCCCACCCATTTGCAGTCCATGGCGGCGGCCATTCAGCACAGCCAGGCGGCCATCTATTTTTGCAACGGCCAGGTGCAACAGGAGGATCGCACCGTTTGGCCACCCACACCGTTGGCGGTGCAGGAAATTTGGCTGGCGGATGTCACCCGGCACCATCTCTATCTGGCCAATCATATCCCGAACAGTTGTCTGGCCTTTCGGCGGGATGTTGTGGCGCAGATTCGGTTTGATCCCACCTTGCCGGTGCTGGAGGATTGGGCCTTCTTGCTGGCATGCCTTGCCGGACATGAGTTGCAGCATGTGCCCGTTCGTTCGGTCGTGATACACAAGCCGCTGGCCAACCATCCTGGGCATGTCGGGCGAGATCAGACACGGGATCTGGATTGTGTAGAGGTCATCCGTCGGATCTATGCGGCATATCCTGCCTCCGGTCAGGAGATTCAGCAGGCCAGGCAGGCCTTGTTTGAGTGGGCGGGTGTGCCGCTGGAGGTTCGCCAGGTTTAGGGTGTGGGATGGTTAGGGGGGGCTTTGCCCCCAGCCCCACCAGGGGCGTTGCCCCTGGACCCCACCGGGGGGGGATAATCCCCCCCGGACCCCCTTGATAATAGACACATTTTGCGATGTGTATAACGGGATGGGCGTTGCCCCCAACCCCACCGGGGGGGGATAATCCCCCCGGACCCCCTTGATCTTGACCT